>CAYYDS010000010.1:0-24969 GCA_964470665.1 uncultured Lentimicrobiaceae bacterium | reverse complement strand
ATTTGGTTTAACGTTGCGGCACGAGAAAGATCATTTGCACATTCAAACAGATACCATCAAAATTGACCGTACAAACTGGGGCATTCTCTCGCTTTCGCCAAACCATGTGCTGGGCAACGAGTCTTTTATAGTAAGCGACACCATCGTTATCAGCCTGTCGTTCAACGCCATTCCTGAATAAGCTTTGATGTAAGTTGAACCATTGAGGAATTCAGTTGTTTAGCTTTATATTTCAACTGAATAAGTCATGAAAAAACGAATAAACCTTTACCAGATTTCCCCCGAAGCTTATGATGGGATGCTTGCTCTCGAAAAATACCTTGCAGGCAGCGGATTAGATAAAAAACTTTACGAACTGATAAAAACCCGCGCCTCACAAATCAACGGCTGCGCCTATTGCCTGAATATGCACACCCGCGATGCGCTTAAAATCGGCGAAACCGCTCAGCGGCTGTTTTTGTTGGATGCTTGGCGCGAATCGGGCCTGTTTTCTGAAAAAGAAAAAGCCGTTTTGGCACTTACCGAAGCGATGACCCTGATTGCAAACCAGCATGTGCCCGACAATGTTTACGAACAGGCCGCAGCATTGCTTACCGAAAAGGAACTGGCTGCCACAATGATGGCCATTGTTGTTATCAACAGCTGGAATCGAATGGCCATTGCCACCCATCAGGAGCTGGACTAAGGCCTCTTGGCTTAAAACAGGGGCGCAAGCTAAAGCAGCCCAAGCTCAAGTTTAGCCTCGTCGCTGAGCATATTGTCGTCCCATGGTGGCTCGAAAGTGAGGTTTACCACAGACGATTTCACGTTTTTTACCAATGAAACCTGTTCCCTCACTTCTTCCGGAAGGCTCTCTGCTACCGGGCAGTTGGGCGAGGTGAGGGTCATGAGTATGCTCACCGTGGCATCGTCGCCAATGCTAATTTCATAAATGAGCCCCAGCTCATAAATATTGACCGGAATTTCGGGGTCGTATATCGTGCGAAGCACGGTAATCACGTCTCTTTCAATGTTTTGACGTTCTTCGGATGTCATAGTTCAATTTGTTTTTTAAAAAAAACTTAGCTCGAAAACTCAAAGAGTTTCAAGCCGCCTCAAAGAGGCAAAAGTAGCATTTCTTATTTTAAAAGACAGCTTTAGAGCTTCATTTCCGGCACATCGCCCTTAATGAGCAGGGTAGCGGCTGTTTTGCTAACGATCTCATCTACCGATACTCCGGGTGCGCGTTCGAGCAGTTTAAACCCGCCGGGGGTAACGTCAATTACTGCCAAATCGGTTACGATACGTTTTACACAACGTGTGCCCGTGAGCGGCAGTGTACACGTTTTCAGAAGTTTAGAGTTTCCTTTAGGGTCGGTGTGTGTCATAGCGACGATGATGTTTTTGGCTGAAGCCACCAAATCCATTGCGCCACCCATTCCCTTTACCATTTTTCCGGGGATTTTCCAACTCGAGAGGTCGCCATTTTCCGATACTTCAAAAGCGCCAAGCACGGTTAAATCAACATGTCCGCCGCGTATCATGGCAAAACTGGTGCCCGAATCGAAAAATGAAGCTCCTTTGGTGTAGGTTATTGTTTGTTTTCCGGCATTAATCAGGTCGGCATCAGCCTCGCCTTCGTATGGGAAGGGGCCAATACCCAGGAGTCCGTTTTCCGACTGAAGCACAACTTCCATGCCTTCGGGGATATAGTTGGCCACTAAGGTAGGGATTCCAATGCCCAGATTGACGTAGTAACCGTCGTGGAGTTCCTGAGCAATACGTTTTGCAATGCCATTTTTATCGAGAGCCATAATGTGAATTATTTAAGGTTTTGGACGGGTTGTAACAAATTCGATGCGTTTTTCGAGGTCTTTGGCCTGAAATATTCGCTGAACAAAGATGCCGGGCGTGTGAATCTGGTTTGGGTCTAAGGTTCCGGCCGGAACGAGCTCTTCCACCTCGGCAATGGTTATTTTTCCGGCCATTGCCATCGGATGATTGAAGTTGTTGGCCGTATGGCGATAGATGAGGTTGCCGTGAGTATCGCCTTTCCATGCCTTAACGATAGCAAAATCGGCCGTTAGCGCATGTTCGAGCAGATACATCTTGCCGTTGAATTCGCGCACCTCTTTTCCTTCGGCAACTTCGGTGCCATAGCCCGCCGGAACATAGAATGCCGGAATACCGGCTCCGCCGGCACGGCAACGCTCGGCAAGGGTGCCTTGCGGATTTAGCTCAACCTCCAACTCGCCACTAAGCAACTGACGCTCAAACTCGGCATTTTCGCCCACATAAGACGAAATCATTTTGCGAATCTGATGCTTTTGCAACAATAGGCCCAGCCCAAAATTATCTACTCCCGCATTGTTTGAAATACAGGTTAAGCCTTTTACACCGCTTTTGACCATGGCAGTAATGGCGTTTTCAGGAATGCCGGAAAGGCCAAAACCGCCTAGCATAAGGGTCATACCGTCAGTAAGACCTTCGAGGGCAGACTGGGCATCGGGAAAAACTTTTTTCATCATAATTGATCGGATTTTACAACAAAACAAATCGCTTGAAAACGTGTGCAAGGTAGCATTTATTTCGAAATCAGCGCTGAGGCCGCGATAAATATTCGCGAGGATTTTTTACAAAGTATAGCTGTGTGATGTTTTAAAAGTATTACTTTTGCAGTCTTGTTCAGGAAAACAAGAAGAGGCCCGGATGGCGGAATAGGTAGACGCGCTGGTCTCAAAAACCAGTGAGGTAACACTCGTGCCGGTTCGACCCCGGCTCCGGGTACAATTAACCCCTTATTAACAGCATGTTAATGAGGGGTTAAACTTTTTATAAACTGTACAAAATGACAAAGCCCCGACTTGAAAAGACCATTTATTTTTTGCTCGTCTTTTATTTTGTGTAAACCGTTGGTTTATTAATGTTTCAGCCCCCTAAATAATCAGACTTGATTATAGATAAAAATCTATAACTTTATGCTGATGAATACACGAACATTTACAACCGAAGAAAAGTTTTGCATAATTGCAAATGCAACTGAATTTAAGGCGCTGATAAGCTCCTCCCGCCCGGCTGCCGGCTGGCAGGGCAGAGCGGGCTATAATTCGGCAATTGAGTTTTTTTAATCCATAGTGTGCTAAATAATAAAATAGCGCAAAAAAGGCTAAAAAGGGCAGCCCTCAAAATGTTAAGCTTCTGATTGTGTGCTTTTTGATAATCTGTTTTTTGTTTTGCCCGATTGTGCATTAGCCTCGGTTGCAATTTTTAAAAATCAAAAGATCAATAAGATGCGAATGCACATTTTGTTGATTTAAGCCGGAGGGAAGAAATAAATGCCGATAAAACGTGATTTCGATATTTACGACGCTTAATTCTTAATTTTGCATACGCAATCAGCCTCTTTTATGCTACAGAATCTAGTCCACGAATTTCAACTGCCCCTTCAAAATCCGGTGTTGGTATTTGCGGTTATACTGCTCATCATACTGCTTTCGCCCATTTTGCTTCGCATGCTTCGCGTACCGGGCATTGTTGGTTTGATACTTTCGGGTTTGCTTGTCGGCCCTTATGGGCTGAATATCATTGAGAACAACTCGGCAGTAAGTCTTTTTTCAACAATTGGCCTGCTTTATATCATGTTTATTGCTGGCCTTGAACTTGACCTGGGCGAATTTAAGCTACACCGCAACCGGAGCGTTGTTTTTGGGTTATACACCTTTTTTATTCCGATGATTATTGGTTTTCCGGTTTGTTACCACATTCTGGATTACGGTTTTTATTCCAGCTTGCTCATTGCAAGTATGTTTAGCACGCATACGCTTGTGGCCTACCCAATTGTTAGCCGCATGGGTGTTTCGAAAGATCAGGCAGTGGCAATCACCGTTGGGGGCACCATACTCACCGATACGGCTGTGCTGCTTTTGCTGGCTTTTATTATGAGCGCCGGCAAGGGCGAGGCCGGAACAGCTTTTTGGCTTAGCCTTTCCATTTCGGCTGCTGTGTTTGGCATTATCATGTTTTTAGGAGTTCCACGCCTTACCGCCTGGTTTTTCAAAAAGATGGAAACGGAAAAGTATTCGCACTATATTTTTGTGCTCAGCATTGTTTTCCTGTCGGCATTTTTGGCCGAAGTGGCTGGGGTTGAGCCAATTATCGGGGCTTTTGTTTCGGGTTTGGTGCTCAATCGCTTTATACCGCATTCTTCTGTTTTGATGAATCGAATCGAGTTTATCGGCAGTTCGCTGTTCATTCCTTTTTTCTTGATCAGCGTGGGCATGTTGGTTGATATAAGGGTGGTGCTGAAAGGGCCTCAGGCGTTGATTATTGCGGGTATTCTAACCGTAGTGGCTGTTTTAGGGAAATGGTTAGCCGCCTGGGCTACACAAAAGAGTTTTCGGTATAGCAAAACACAGCAACAATTAATTTTTGGGCTTAGTAGTTCGCATGCCGCAGCTACCATTGCCGTAATTTTGGTGGGATTTCAAAATCATTTGGTGGACGAAAACGTACTTAACGGAACGATTATCCTTATTCTGGTAAGTTGTGTCGTAGCTTCTATTGTTACCGAGCGTGCTGCGAAAAAGATCATTCGGGCCAAAGAAAACGGCTTAAACGATCAGCCGGAAGAAAAACTTCAGCCCGAAAAAGTCTTGATGCCGATTGCAAACTTAGCTAATATGGAAAAGTTGCTCGATTTTGGACTTTATATAAAAGACAAGCAAGAAAAACAGCCGATAACCGTTTTGTCTGTTGTGCCCAACGATACCGAAGCCGAGTTAAACCTTCGAAATGCGCGGGAGCAGCTGCAAAGTTTTATGCGCTATCTTGCTGCGGCCGAGTCGAAGGTGGAAATGGTGGCTACCATTGACCACAGTGTTTCGGCCGGAATTGTCCGGGTGGCCAAAGAGTCGCAGGCAAGCATTCTCCTTTTAGGCTGGCCTCAAACCGAAGGATTGATCGAGCGGCTTATCGGAAGCAAGGTAGATAGTGTGGTCTATAACATCGAAAAAACAATTTTTATCAGCCATTTTTCCCGCCCTCTGATCAATCATAAACGCATTATTGTGGCTGTGCCGCCTTTGGCCGAACTCGAACAGGGGTTTATAATCTGGACGCAAAAAATAGTCCAGCTTTCGGCTGAATTAGGACTGGAAATTGCACTTTATACAACCAAAGAAACTCGCCAGCGCCTTCAAAACAACAAACAACTCCGATTGGGTAGCCGCAAAACGGCTTTTATCGAATATAGCCAATGGGAAACCATTATGAACCATGATGGCGATATTCGCAACGACGACATTGTGGTGCTGGTTTCAGCCCGCAAAGGCAGTGTGTCGTATTTCGGCGGACACGATCATTTGCCCTCAAGGCTCGAAAAACAGTTTAAAAACAACAGCCGTATCATCATTTTTCCGCAACAACACCAAGTTGCCTACATCAACGACCGTTATAGGGGAATTGAAACAGAATCCGTATTAAGAGGTGTCGAAACCTTAAACCGACTTGGGAAAGGGCTAAGCAGCTTTTTCAAAAAAACGGAATAATCTGTTTTTGGAAAATAAATAAAAGCACTTTCATTAACTTTACTTTCTTTTCAATTTCATTGACATAAGGCTTAAAAAAGCTTAAATTTATCATCTCAATAAAAACGACGGGTGATGAAAAAATCTTCTTTTATAACAATTCGCGATTTAAGCTACAGCCGTGCGCTGCTTTTGCGTATGCAGCTTGAATTGCAGGGGGTTGATAGCTTTATTTCGGGAGTGCAAACGGGCGAAGCTAATGTGGACCTTTGGGTTGAGCAACAACATGCAGCCCTGGCAAAACAGCTATACAACGATATGCGTTTTGCTGCCGGTGCACAAAAAGAACCCTGGATCAGGCGCCTGCGTAGTGTAAGGCGTATATTGGTGCCGGTTGATTTTTCTGACCGCAGCGTCAAAGCGGCTCATTATGCGCTCGAGCTTGCCCGCACGCTAAAAGCAGAGGTAAGGCTTTTGCATGTGTGGTTTCAGACCGGCACCGAAGGCTTGTTTTTCAACGAAATGTATGCTTTTCAAACCGATTTGGGGCCTCTGTTGCGCGAGCAGGAACAAAGCGCAATGGATCAGCTGAATGAACTTAGCGATACACTTAAAAACCGTGTGAAGGCCGAGCGTATCCGCGGTGTGAAAATTAGTGTTGATTTGGTGAGAGGAAGTGCCGTGGATACTATCTTAAATATTGTTTCGGAATTCGATCCCGGACTTGTGGTAATGGGCACAAGAGGAAAAAACCGCGATGCGCTTAGCCTGATCGGAAGCACTACCTCGCGTATGATGGCGCGATGCCCCGTGCCCGTTTTAGCTGTGCCCGAAGGCTATGATATCAGCCATTTTGTTGCGCCTAAAAAAATTGTTTATATCACACATTACGAAAAGAATGATTTTAAGGCTTTGCATAGGCTTATCAGCTTTGTAAAACCTTTCAAAACAAAAATTTATTGCCTGCATATTGAACCCGAATCCGGAACGATGCTCAATAAACTAATGATGGAACAGTTTCGCGAAGAGCTGCTATCGAGCCGCGGAACCGCACCTATCGAGTGCGGGCTGATAAAAGCCGACAGGCCCGTTGAAGCTATCGAAGCTTTTGTTGAGAAAGAAAATGTGGACGTGATAGCTATTTTAATGCGAAAAAGAGGCTTGCTCAAACAACTTTTCGAACCCAGCCTCTCGCGAAAATTACTCTATCAAACCCAGCTGCCCCTGATGGTTTTTAGCGAAACACAAATTAAATAAAAGGCCTTATGGCTCGCAATATTTCATTAAAAAAGCCGGGCTAAACCCGGCTTTTTAATCTCTTTTTGGATTAGTAGAATATCTTGCGATTGTCTTTGATGTCCGAAATTTTTTCGATAGCCCTGTAATAAGCTGTATTACGCACCGATGATTCAAAGGCCGAACGCCCTTCGTTGGCTAATTGATCGGGCTGTGCTAAGGGTTCGGCATCATTAAGGTTTCCGGTTTTTACGGCAAAAGCAGCTGTTGATCCGGCAATGGCGCTAAAACTATTGTGAGGCATGGCGAAAATTTTACCGATAACCTTACTTTCCTGGCCAAAATTGAGCAGCATACGGCTGTCGAAGTTCAGATCGGCAGCTTCAACATGCGAGTTGAATTCGCTTGCAATCCTGTCAAGATCTTGATTCTGGCCATTCATCTTTTCAACGATATAGGCGCCTTTCTTGCGATTGATCACCTGCGGTTTGATGTTGTCCTTAATATCGGCCAAAGCAGGAATGCCTTTGTCTGATTTTTTTGTGAGCACGGCAATAACAAAATTGTTGTCGAGTTCGAAAATCGTTGAAACATCGCCAACCTTTGTTTTGTCATCAAAAGCCCAGCGAACGATCTGGCGCGGATTTTCGATTCCGGGGATGTGGTTGCTCATTTCGCGCAGCGACGGAACAACACGTTTGTTTAAGCTTTCGGCTTCAACACCTTTGTTGAATTGTTCGGCCGTTTTGTTTTCGGCCGCAAATTTGCTGGCTTTGGCAAATGTTTGCTGATAAGTAACGCTGCTGGGTGTTACCTGATAATTGATGGATGCCAGTTGAATTTTTGGATGAGCAAAAGTTTTATCGGTAATCTCGATGATGTGATATCCGAATTCGGTTTCTGCAATACCGATAGCTCCCACTTTGTTGTCGAGCACAAATTGGTTAAAATTCGGCACCATTTGCCCGTCAATAAACCATCCGAGATCGCCTTTGTTTGTTTTGGCGCTATGGTCATCGCTCAGGCTGGAAGCCAATTCGGGCATTTTGGAAGGTTGTTTCTTAACCACATTTAATATACTGTCGGCCAATGCCTTAGCTTCTGTTTTTGATCTCGATTGTTCGCTACGCATGGCTTCTTTATAGGCAATGAGGATGTGATTTGCCTTGAGCGAGTCGGGGCGCAACGTTTTGTTGATGAGTTTTACAAGTTTATAGGCGCCTTCTTCAAAATAAGGGCCGTAGATGAAGCCGGGTTCTTGTTCGAAGATGAAGGGCTCAAGGGTAACCGACACGTCTGCCCGGCCAAGCCATGAGCTGTCGTAACGGCTTTCGGAGTTGGCATTAACAAAGCTTTCCACATTGTTGGTTCTGCCAAATTCTTCGACCAGATTCTGAAGGGTGTTGAATGCGTTTTGATTGTCTTCGGATGAAGGTTCAATTTTAAAGTTGACGTATTCGATGTCGCGGGTAGCTTCTTTTTCAAAACTGATTTTATTTTCGTTGTAAAACTCCTGATAATCGGCGTCGGTTACAGTTACCAGCGAATCGGCAAGGGTGGCATAGCGCACTCCAACCAGCGAAACCTGAAGTTTGTCGTTCTTTTCGTGGTTCAACAACTCGGCAAATGCCTTTGGCATATGGTAGCTTTTGGTGATGAGGCTTTGGTATTTGGTGCGAAGCCTGTCGTCTTTGATATAACGTTCGAAGTTGAGCCACTGACTTTTGGCTTCGGGCCTCATTTTGTCGAGGTTTTGCAGATAGTTTAGTACCAGGTTGCGGTCGAATTGGCCGGTTTCGGGATTGGTGAAATTGCTAACTACAGCCGGATGTGGGTTGGGGCCTTGTATTTCTTCAAAAAGTTCTTCACTTGTAACGCTAAGCCCCAGCTCGTCGTATTCTTTTTGCATAATCATACCCTGTATCATCTGCGACCAGGTGCTTTCGCGCAATCTGTACATATCTTCTTGCGACAAACGGTCGGAGTTTTGCTGCTGCTGGGTAGCTTTCACATTTTCATCATACTTCTTGTTGAATTCCTGTATGCTGATGTTCTCTCCGTTTATGGTGCCAACATTCACTTGCTGGCGATTGCTTCTTTTGGCAAAGTCGCCAAGTATAAAAGCTGCCAAAGCAACACCAATTACTACGACCAATAAAGCCGAACGCTGTCTTATTTTTCCAATTAAGGCCATAATTTTTCTACTTTTTTAAAAACAGGGTGCAAAGGTACAATAGTTAATTCAGTTGTGAAAATAAAATAAGGAATAAATATCGTTGTTCATAACCTTACTAAGCTCTTGATTGCAAGGGTAATCGGTGTTGATAACTAATTTTGGCTTCATTCGTGCCGCTTTTATCCCGACAATGCGATTTGGCTTTCAGGGTTTTTTAATAATCAGACTCCCTGCATGATGGCTTTTATTCCGGGCAACTCTTTGCCTTCGATGTATTCGAGCATGGCGCCGCCGCCGGTGCTTACATAGCTCACTTTGTCGGCAAGGTCGTATTTGTTGATTGCAGCTACCGAGTCGCCGCCGCCAACCAACGAATAGGCGCCACTCGATGTGGCTTTTACGATGGCAAGGGCAATGTCGCGCGTTCCTTGCGAAAAGTTGTCAAATTCAAATACGCCCATTGGCCCGTTCCACAATATGGTGTGCGAGTTGAGGATAACTTCCGTAAATTCTTTCACGGTTTCGGAGCCGATATCGAGGCCCATCCAGCCATCCGGAATTTGGGCTGCCGCAACCATTTTTTGATTGGCTTCGTTGCTGAAACTGTCGGCAACCACTGCGTCTGTGGGAATATAAAGTGCAACGCCGCGGGTCTTGGCTTTTTCAATGATTGCCAGAGCAGTAGGCATCAGTTCGTCTTCAACCAGCGAATTGCCGACTTTTCCGCCCATTGCTTTAACAAAAGTAAACATCATTCCGCCGCCGATAATCAGGTTATCTGCCTTTTCGATGAGGTTGTTGAGGATTTCGATTTTTCCGGATACTTTGGCGCCGCCCAAGATGGCTGTAAGCGGCCTAACAGGCTTTTTGGTTACTTTTTCCAAGCTCGATACTTCCTGTTGCATCAAGTAGCCAAAGAGGCTGGCGCCCGGAAAGAAACGTGCGATGATTGCTGTAGAGGCATGAGCGCGATGAGCTGTGCCAAAAGCATCGTTTACATAAACGTCGGCCAAAAGGGCAAGTTTTTTTGCAAAAACCTCGTCGCCTTTTTCTTCTTCTTTGTAAAAGCGAAGGTTTTCGAGCAGGAGTACCTGGCCGGCCTGCAAACCGGAGGCCTTTTCAATTGCCTCGGCGCCAATACAATCGTTGGCAAATTGCACTTTCATTCCGAGTTTTTGTTCCAGATTGGGTAAGAGGTGCCTAAGCGAATATTTGTCGGCAGGGCCGTCTTTTGGCCGCCCCAAATGCGACATCAGAATAACCGAGCCGCCTGCCGAAAGAATTTTCTTTACGGTTGGAATGGCTGCCTTTATGCGGGTGTCATCGGTTATTTCAAACTTTTCGTTGAGCGGGACGTTGAAATCAACACGAACAATCACGCGTTTGTTTTTTAGGTTGTACTGATCAATGTTCATCGTGCATAGTGATTAATGTGACAGGTATTTTGTGAATAAAACTTCTTGATTATGAGGGATAACTTTATTTTCTTTCGCGATTTCAAAGATACATTTTTGTGGATGTGCTATTCGTATATTCTTCGAAAAGTGCATAAAACCGGCATTGAGCGCCCGAGCCGGCCTTTTCTTCGGAAAACGAAAGTCTGTTTTTCGAAGAAAGATTGCTTAAATTCTGTTCGTCAAATAAGTTGAATCCGTGCTTTTGCAAAGGCAACTGCTGCTTCGAGCCCAACCCGCTTGCAGCTTTTTCGCGGGCGGAAATACGTTTTTGCTGAACCTTAAGGCTTGCACCAAGCATGAGCGCCGAAGCAGTAACGGCAATGATCCAAAGAATGATGGCTTGCAACTTTTGTTCGGGAACGATGTGCGAAAGACCGGTTGCCATCAAAAGGCTTAACGGAAGGAAAAAACTGTTGAGAAAATAATAATCGTATGCCGCAAATTGTGCTGCAGCCGCAAAACTGTAGATAAAGGAAGCAGAAATTCCAACGGCTGATAACAACAACAGTTTTCGCAAAACGGCGTCGAAACCTTTTTTTCGTTGTGCCCAAATGATGATGAGCGAAACAAGGAGAACCAGATAATGATATCCGGTAAAATAGGTCAACTTCCAGCTTTTCCAGGCAGTAGCCAATAAAGCAGCTCGTTCGCCAATACTTTTTGCCGGCATCAGATGGGCGCTAAATATGGAGCCGGATTTGCTTTCGAGCTGATGGTAAAATAGCCAGAAAGCCCCAAAAACAATTAGGTAAAGCGCTGCAAGCTTTATTTCGCGCCAATAGTGCAAATTGTTTTTTCGTGAAACAGACTGAATCAAAACAACGGCCAAAAAATACATCAAAAAAGGCGGTCTGATCAAAGCGGCAATGGTAAGCGCGGCCATCGAAAGCATATAATGTTTCAAAGCGCCCTGCTTAAGGTATTTCACATAAAAGAGAAGGGAAATAAAACTGAAGCCCAAAGCCGTAATGCCGGGATTAAAACCGTTGAGGTGAAAGCTAAACACCGGGCTGCTATAAATGAACATGGTAGAAAGCGCGGCAATCGAAGCAACGGCGCCGGTTTTGCGCACCATGAGGTAAAATGCCGTGAGGCCGGCAAGGCCGCTAAGCGCCATGCCGATGCGCATTATCAAAGGATGCTCTGTTTCGGCGTAATGTTGTGTTGGAAATTCGAACAAATGGGAATAAAAAAAGAATATGCTGATTATCAAAAGGAAAAAACCAACAATCCAAGGTTCTTTTCCCGAATAGGAACCGTTTTTTTGGCTATTCATGGTACCTTAATTTCCGTTTGCAAAGGTATAAAAACTTGTGCAGGACAGGCGTGTTTCAACTCAAGAATGCTTATGCAACAAAGATCAATCGGTTGTGCTTGGTGCAATATCGGCCTTGCGCTTGTTTTTGTGATTGCTCTCCTGAAGTGGCTGATTTTGTCCAAACTCTTTAAGCGCTTTTTTTCGAACAATAAGACGCACGGCTCGTGGCACAATGGTAAAATCGAGCGGACTGCTGCCCAAAGATTCGCCATCGGTTTCGAGGAAAATAGCGTGACGCGGCGTTGACATGATTTGGATTTTTTGCCCGGTATAGGTGCTCACCTCCGACATTTTTAGAAACGAACCGTCAAAAAGCCGCGAAATATTGCGCACAACCCTAAGTTTAGTGGTTTTGCGGATTACTGTCATATCAAAAAGTCCATCATCGGGTATGGCGTTGGGCAATTGCATCATGCCGCCACCATTGTATTTGCAAATTCCAATACTGAGTGTAAAAACCTGATCGTCAACCACTTCTTTGCCGTCAACTGTAATGTTGAGCATGACCGACTTGTATTGAAAGAGCCCTGTTGCCAAATTATAAAGATAAGACAGCCTGCCGCCCTTGCCTTTTTCTTTTTGGAGGTTGGTTTTTTTGGCCACAAAAGCATCGTAGCCCATGCCGGCCATGTTTACAAAATAACGGCTCTTATCCTCTGCTTCGTAGCTGTATTTTACCTTGCCAACATCTTGCAGAAAGGTGCGCTCGTTGCGAATAATTTTTATGGCATTCTCGTAGTTTAACGGAAAATGATACATCCGGCCCCAATCGTTGCCGGTGCCCACCGTAATCATTGCCAAGGTAATATCTGTTGTGGCAAAGCGCGTTTGCTGAAAAATGCCGTTTACTACTTCGTTTAGGGTGCCGTCGCCACCAACGGCAATAATTTTTTTAAAACCTAAATCGTTTACCATGTTACGGGTAATTTCGATGGCATGAAATGGGTGTTCGGTAAGTACACTCAAAAACGAAACTCCGTATTTTACCAACAGCTCTTTTATCTCGGGCCAATCTCGTTCACATTTTCCGCTGCCGGCTTTTGGGTTGACAACTACTAACCATTTATTTGTGTCTTTCATTCTGTAAGTGTTGTGTGTGCCTGTATTTTGTGTTTGGCCAGCTCTTTTTCCGGCTTTTGTTTTTTTACATCAGCCCGAGTAGAATCAGCTACTTTTCTGTTTTTTTGAATGACAACAAAAACTGCAAAAATAATCTTTTGATAATAAGTTGATTAAAACATTTTTGGATTATGAGGTTTTTAAAAACATTTCGGGCCCGAAAGAACGGATGCGACGGTATTTTTGAAAGGTTTCCCAAGCCGAAATTTTACAAATTACAAAACCGTAATACCCATCAAGGAAGCCCGCTTTAAAAATATAATTGCGTAAAAATTTTGCTAAAGCTTTTAAAAGGGCATACAAAAGATTTGCCTTGCGCCCTTTGGCTGCCATAGCCTTGGCGGCAATGCCGGCAAAACGGTCGGCCTGCCGCTTATGCTCGGCAATGCTGTAGTATGAGTAATGCAGAAGATCGCCTGTTAAATGATGAACTTTATGTGCACGGTCAAACGGAATAATTTTGTCGTGCGGATTTTGTCCGCCCACCCGCGCCATCATGCGGTTGAAGAGGCGAAGTTTTTCGTCGGGATACCAGCTGCAATGGTATATCCATTTGCCGCAATAATTGGTAAGCCGGTTCATTGTGTAAAAAAAATGCGGAAACCCTTGCTGCTTTTCGCTTAGCAACGATTTTTTCAGCTCATCCGACAAAGCTTCATCGGCATCAAGGCTCAGCACAAAATCGTTGCTGCACAAATTAATTGCATCTTGTTTTTGTTGGATATAACCGGCAAATGTCTGTTGCTCAAAACGTGCGCCAAAGCTACGGCAAATTTCTTCGGTGCGGTCGGTCGAAAGCGAATCGAGCACCACAACCTCGTCGGCAAGGCCAGCAACCGACTCGAGGCAGCGACCGATATTGCGCTCTTCGTTCAAGGTGATAATGGCAACAGAAAGCTTTTTCATAAAGACAATTGGCTTCCAAAAATACGCAATTTAAACGCAAAACAGCCTCTTGGGTGCAATAACCTTTTCTGCCCGGATTGCTATAAATCCAGGTGTAAAAAATGATTGACCGGCTTTTTTACAGAAAATAAACTATTTTTGGCTTGCCGAACTCTCAAAACCAACAGATTTTATGTTTCTTATTTTTGTTATAAATGACGTTCATAGCCTGATGTGGGCAATGATCAGCTTGCTATTTCTTTCGGAAGTGCTCCTGATGGTTGTTTTTCTCGTTCACCGAAAAAACAACTATCGCCGCTTCGAGCAGTTTGAACAGCGGATGCATGAGTTTATCGAAACAGCTTTACGGGGAGGCGAATTAAAAGAAAAAACGGAGGAGCCGGAACGGTCACTTTTCAAAGACGCATTGTGGTTGCATTTGAATGAACTTACGCAACGCATTGCAAAAAGCGAGGAACAGACCTATAAACTATCCAATCAAATTGAAGCCCTCACCACCTTGATAGCAAGTTTCGACGAAGATGAAGGCACCACGGCGGACGAGTATGAAAGCCATAAGCCCGGCCAAGAATGGGCAGATTAATTTTAGCGCGGCGCTTCGGGAATAATAAGCAGGCACACCAGATAAGCGATAAGTCCGGCGCCGCCTAATAGCGTAAAAAGTACCCATCCAATTCTAATAATCGTCGGATCGAGGTTAAGATATTCGGCAAGGCCTTGGCATACACCGCCTAAGGTGCGGTTGTTGCGCGAGCGATAGAGTTTTTTGGGTTGTTCTGTCATTTTAAACCGGATTTGTTTGTTACCGACTAAGTTGTTCGTATCACTTAAAATTGTTGATGTAAAAATACAATCTTTTGTTACAAACAAGCTACCTTCGCATTAATTTTAAAATCAAATCAGATTGATACCTTCGCATACAGTAGCTGCGATTATGGAAGCTGCCCGCATCGAAGAGGTGGTGGGCGATTTTGTGAGCCTGAAGCGCCGCGGAAGCAACCTCATCGGCCTTTGCCCTTTTCATCAGGAGAAAACGCCTTCGTTTACGGTTTCGCCATCAAAAGGGCTTTTTAAATGTTTTGGCTGTGGCAAAGGCGGCGATGCTGCCCGCTTTCTCATTGAACACGAACACTTTAGCTATCCCGAAGCCCTGCGCTATCTGGCTTCAAAATACCAAATCGAAATTGAAGAGCACGATCAAACTCCCGAAGAGGTAGCCGCACAAAACGAAAGGGAGAGGATGTATAACCTCAACATCTTTGCGCAGCAGTTTTTTACAAAAACACTTTTCGATAGCAACGAGGGCCGTGCGGTAGGTTTGAGCTATCTGAAAGAACGGGATTTCAGAGAGGCGGCGATTAAAAAATTCCAGCTTGGATATTCGCCCGACCAGCGCGAAGCCTTCTCCAACTTTGCCCGTCAAAATGGCTACACTGCCGAACTGCTTCTGAAAACCGGCATATCGGTTGGGTCGGAAGAAAAACTTTTCGACCGCTTCCAGGCTAGGGTAATATTTCCGATTCACAGCCTTACCGGAAAGGTAATTGGTTTTGGTGCGCGCATTTTGTCGGGAGATAAAACAAAGGCCAAATACCTCAACTCGCCCGAATCGGAGATTTACAACAAAAGTAAAAGCCTCTACGGAATTTATTTTGCAAAAAATGCCATTGGCCGTGCCGACAACTGCCTGTTGGTTGAAGGCTATACCGATGTGATTTCGCTGCATCAGGCCGGCATCGAAAACGTAGTGGCCAGCTCAGGCACAAGCCTCACCACCGAACAAATCAGGCTGATCAGGCGGTTTACCAACAACATTACCATTATTTATGATGGCGATGAGGCCGGTATTAATGCGTCGCTTCGCGGAACCGATATGATTCTCGAAGAGGGGATGAATGTGCGTGTGGTGCTTTTGCCCGATGGCAACGACCCCGATACTTTTGTCCGAAAAAACAGAAGCAGCGCGGTGGAATCCTTTATTTCGGAGAATGCTGTTGACTTTATTAGCTTTAAAACCAAGCTGCTAATCCAACAATCGGGAAACGACCCAATCAAAAAAGCGGGGCTAATTAAAGAAATTGTGCAAACCATTTCGCTGATACCCGAGCCAATTTACCGTTCGGTTTATGTGAAAGAATGCGGCCGGCTGCTCGAAGTTGAAGAACAAACTTTGATGAATGAGCTAAATAGGCTGTTGCGGCAAAGGTTTAAAAAATCTTCAGGCGAAACCGCTCTGCCCGATTTGCCGGCAACACCGGCCGGGCAGCCAAAAACCCCGGCGGTGGGGCCCGAGTCATTGCCGGGCTATTACCAGGAGCGAGAGCTTATAAAACTTTTGTTGCAATATGGCAGCAAGGAGCTTGTGCTGGAATACATAGACGAGCTAAATTTTCCGGCAACTGCCAACGTGAGCGTTGCGCAATACATCATCGAAGATTTGATGTACGACAATTTGTGGTTTGCAGATCCTTTGCACCGCAAAATACAGCAACATTTTGCCGATGCGCTGAAGGAGCAAGTGGTGCCTGCCGAAAAGTACTTTATCCATCATCCGGAGCCCGATATCGCATTGCTGGCCGTTGATTTGCTCACCACGCCCTATCGGTTGGACAACTGGGAAAGCAAAAAGATTTTTGTAAAAACGGAGGAAGATGTACTCAAGGAGGCTATTAACGAAGCAATTTACCGATTTAAAGATTTTGTTGTTCAGGAAAAAATTGCTCAGCTGTCTGAAAAGCTGAAACAAGCCGGCGACTTTGATACGCAGCTGCAACTATTGGCCGAAAAGAAAAAATTCGACGAGCTTAGGCAGCTCATAAACAGCAAATTAGGAATCATTATTGCGAAATAAAAAAAGCGCTAAAATAACAACAGCAGCCAAACGGTTTAAGATTCCGCCCGGCTGCTGCTCCGATTGCAACTTGGTTGTTTGAATATTGATTGTTTAAAAAATCAATAAAAGAGATTAGAAATAGGAATTTTTCTTAATATTAAACGAACCGTCGGTAATGTTCTTAACATTGCCATCTTGGTCGCCGGCCTTGAAACTGAAAGTTCCAATTACGTGTGTATCAGTAATCTGCGAAATTTTAACTTCGCCGGCTATGCTCGAATTATAAGGAGCAGTCCAGGTTTTAATTTCCGGGTTAGCCGGATTGGCAAGGTTAATTTCTGTTTCTACATAGGCGGCTGTATTTGCGCCTAAGTAGCCTCCGCCAAGTTCGTAGGTGCCTTCAGAAATTGATCCAAGGAGCGTTATTTCAATCGCTTTTGCAGAGGTGCCTCCGGTGTTTCCTTGAATTTGCATTATATTGCCGGTGTGGGTGGCAAAGGTAGTTATGGAGAGTGTGGTCATCCGCGTACCATCAACTTTTGCTGTAATAGTGCCTTCGGCGGCACTTCCTCCTCCGCCACCATCATCATCTTTTTTGCACGAAGGTGCAAGTAATGTGAACGTTAAGAGAGCCAATAAAGCCCAATTTGAAAGAATGCGTGTTTTCATAGCTGTTGAGTATTAAGTATAGCGTTGACAAAGTAACAACCGTAAAACCGCCAAAAGTATAGGGTAAAATACGTAATTTTTGAATTTATTTCAGTTTTAGACTAAAACTTTGTTAATCAAGTAGAAGGCAACGAAAAATGTTTTGGCCGCTTATTTAAACATCATGATCTCGGGCTGATTGCCTTCTTTCACAAAGCCGCGAAACATGCCCGGGCTGTTAAAAGGCATGGCAACATTGCCATTTTTGTCAACGGCGATGAGGCCGCCCATGGCGCCTTGTTTTTTCAACTTTTCGTTGATGATGTAATTTGCGGCTTTTTCGAGGCTTTCGTTGAGGTAAAGCATTCGCGCCGAAAGGTCGTAAGCCACAGCGTTACGTATAAAAAACTCGCCATGCCCGGTGCACGACACGGCACAACTTTCGTTGTTGGCATAAGTTCCGGCGCCTATAACCGGCGAGTCGCCCACCCGGCCAAACTTTTTATAAACCATTCCGCCGGTGGAGGTTGCTGCTGCAAGATTGCCGTTTTTGTCTAAGGCCACTGCACCAACTGTGCCTTTGCGGCCGTCGTTTTCTGTTTTTTCCTTTGCTTTAAGGTATTCTTGCCAGCTTTCTTCGGTAAAAAAGTAGGAGGGATCAACCATTTCAAGCCCCTGGCTGAGGGCAAAAGCCTGTGCGCCCGCTCCTGCCAGCATCACATGTGCCGATGAATCCATCACTCTTCGGGCAGCTTCAATTGGATTGCGAACTGTGCGTATTCCCGCCACTGCACCGGCTTTGCCCGTTTTTCCATCCATAATGGAAGCGTCTAATTCGTTTTCGCCATCGGCATTAAACACCGCTCCTTTGCCTGCATTAAACAAAGGCGAATCTTCCAATACTTTCACCGCAGCCACTACTGCATCGGGCGCCGAACCACTGGCCGAAAGAATTTTCTCGCCGGCATCAAGCGCTTGTTGCAACTCGTGCCTGTAAGCCTCCCGGCGATCTTCCGAAAGACGCGCCTTGAGGATGCTGCCCGCACCTCCGTGAATTACTAAGGTGTATTTTGTGTCGGGTAATGACTGGCTGAAGGTAAGGATGTGAAAAAAAAGAAAGAAAAAAGTGAGCAATGCTTTCATCAGATCTCGGTTTAATTTGAAAATGACAGGTATTTTTGAGAGAGCTAAGTTCGCTTTTTTTTACGCATAAATCCTTATTCTTTCATGCCTTCAATCTGTTTCATCAGCTGATCGCCCAAGCCGATGCTATAACCTTCGGAAAACCACACAATTTCACCTTTTGGGTTGATGAGCGAGAGCGCCGGCCACTGCGGGCGGTTTTCGACGGAACAAACCGTGCTCACCGATGCCGAAATTTCGCCTGAGGCATCGTGGCCAAATACGGCTTGTTGAGGGAGCTGGCGATAAGTGGCAGGCGAAAAACCCGTGCTGAGTTTTTCTTGTGCCACCACAAACAATACTTTGCCTCCCCATCGGTCTAAACCGGCTTTCACCGCCTTGATGTCTTCCATCAGGTGCTTTGTTGGCTCTTTCGAGGGATCAATAAGCGCAACAACAAGGCCGTGTTTTCCGAAATACGACTGTAGCGTAGAGGGCTTCGCCGTTGAAAGCCCGGTGAATGATGCGCTCAGATCGGCCTTACCCAAAACTCCTGTTTGTGCGCTACCCGAAAACAGGCTGATGTCAACCGTTTGCGTTTCGTTTTCCTTAATGTTGAAATACGAAATGCCTACAATCACCTCGCCGCCGCTTTGCCGGTTGCCGGTTATCAAACGATAAAAGCCGGTGTCAACCGATAGGGTTGCCGGAAACTTCAGCAAGGTAGTATCGTTTTCATAATCAAGCGTTACGAAGCTTCCGTTTTCGTATTTTCCGATGGTAAAATGGGTATAATAACGCGGTATAAAATTTGGGTCGGGCGAGAGGTTGCGAAATATAACATTGCCGCGGGGCACAACGCTTTCGGCTAAAGGCTGATCAAAAAACACATCGTTCCAATGTTTTCCGTTAAAAAACTGAGGTCTTCCGGTAGCCGGCTCCAAACGGGCTGCAATGCCAAAGCTACGGCTGATGGCCACAAAAAGCACATTGCGCGAATAGCTGTCGGTACGGCCTAATTGCAGGCTTCCTTCGGGGCTTAGCGGAACCCCGTAATAATTGTTTGAGCTATCCAATACAATATGATTTGCAATCCAATCTTTTATTTGCGTCGGATCGTTGCGAAAAAGCGCTGCTTGTCGGGGTGTAAACAGCTGTTGGATGACGCTGCGCCAACGGCTTACAAATTCGCGGCCAATGCGGGGCGACAGCACATAGCGGTTGAAATCGGCAATGCTGAGGCTCACAATGGGTTGATAAACCGAAAGCGCATGAAAATGATCCTCCAAAACTACCGCCAAAATGTCGTGCAGGTCTTTTTCCGAAATATTTTCCAATAGTGCCACAACGGTATTGCGGTCTTCATCTTTAAAGCTTTTCACAAATTGATTGATTTCGTGCCAGTTGCCGCGACTAAGTGCATAATATTTCCAGAATCCGCTCATGTTTTCAGGCAATATGCCTTTGTATTGGTCCGATGCGGTAGAATCAATAAAAGTGGAGGTGTAAATGTTTCGGATCGAATCTTCCTGAAGCAAACGCCGGTTGTTTTGGCTGGCCAATTCAGGGTCGGCAGTTACCACCGTTTGTTTTGGAGGTGGAACAAACTCATACACCCCTTGAGGTAAAAACTCGTTTGCCTCGCCCAATTGAATGTGCAGGGTATCAGCCTGGTAGGAGCGGGCAATGGCAGTGGCCGAAATGCCGTTCTTCGAAACATGGATTAGCAAATCGCCGATGCCGGTGCTGAGTTTGCTGTTGCCGTCGCGATCGGAAAACTGCGTTGAAATGGGGTAAAACTCGGCATAATTATACAATCCATACTGAACCTTTGCGTCTGCAACGGCTTTTCCTTTTTTATCGCTGACTTTTATGTGAAGCTCTTTTGCAAGGCTGTAATTTTTCAATAAGTTTAGTTTTGCATAGCGGCTTTTATTTTCGGTTACCTCTTCGGTGCCGCTATATTTTCCAAAAACAAAGGTGTGTGCCATCATGGCCCTTTTGGCAGGCTCGGCAAACCACGCCATATCCAATGCGGGCTCGGGCTCACAAGCGCCAAGAAAATGCCAGCTTCCGTTTATCCACACCTCTACCCAAGCGTGATTATCGTCAGAATGAGCCCAGCGCGGAGTATAAACCTGGCGGGCAGGAATACCGACTGCACGCATGGCGCTAACCGTAAAAGTTGACTCCTCGCCACAGCGGCCAAAAGCCGTGCGCATAGTAGTCAAAGGCCCCGAAGTGCGCTCGTCGCTCGCCTTATAGATTACTTTTTCGTGGCACCAGTGGTTTACTTCCAATGCTGCCTCCTCCATGCTCAAATGGGCAATCCGGTTTTTAAGCTCATCGAAAAAAACCTGGCGGGCAGTGTCGGTGTATTCGTTGTTTACCCGATAGGGCAAAACAAAATGCAGAAAAACGGCTTCCGGAATATCTGCCCCCCACTTGAAAAAAGCCTTTGCCTGTAGCGCTGTTCTTACTTGTTTCAGGTAATACTCCCCGTCGTTCATGGCCAGATCGCTCAGCGGCATATAGGCATACAAAAACTCAAGGCCTTCGGTTTCGGCCCGGCTCAGTTTCGAATCAAACACATGAAAAAGAATTGAATCGCGGCCGGCAGCCAATTCTTTTTGAATCAAAAACTGCGAATGAAGCTGTTCGCGATAAGCTTTGTTGCTAATGAGGTGTGGGCCGCCGGCAGGTTTTTGGCAGGCAGGCACTAAAACCACTGCCAAAAACAAAAGTCGGGAAATTTTTTTTAGAGAAAACATGGGCTCCGTTTTTAAGTATTTCCGAAATAAGTGAGGTACTTGTTGTGTTCAGAGGTAAAACCTTAGCCGGCTTTTCGCATTTTGAAATCGAGCGAAACCACGCCCGGAAGGTCGTATCTGGTCATTTTGTTTTCGATGCGGATGCGATGTGTGCCGGCTTCGGGAAACAGCATTCCTTGAATGATGGACAGCTGTGTGCTGTAGCCTTCATCGCTTTTTGTGCCGGTCCATTGCCGGTTGTTGTCCTGAAGCCGAAACGAATAATCGCGCGAACGCAAACCCGAAGAAGCAAAGAAAACAGTAAAATTTACTTCGATATGATCCGAGGGATAGGCATCGTTGTGTGTAAAGCCGATGCTAAGATCGTAAAGCTGATTTGCGTCTTTTACCGGAACATCTAATTCGATAAAATGAAAACGATTCCAAACGGCATTTTCAAACTCTTGATGGTATGAAAAGACATCGGGCGACTGGCATCCGGCACATGCAAACAAAATAAAAAAGAAGATGATACGTTTCATTACTCAGATCGGATTTGGCGGCAAAAATACGGATTTACCCGATGGAAAAGCCCGAAACGAAGCGTCGGAATTTCCGATGGGAGTGATTCTGAACTAAAGAATGATTTTTTGCAAAGAATAAAAATAAAAAAACTTACTTTTGTGCCATGGATGACATGAAGCATTCCATTTTAAGACAGACCACCATTCTATGAAATTTAAACTTTTCCGACTGTTTCCAACAGTGCTCACAGTGCTTGCTGGAAGTTTGCTGTTTTTTTCTTGTGTGCCTCAGCACAAAATGCTTTACCTGCAAAACAAGCAAAAAGCCGAGGGCAAAGTCCACTTTCAAAACGAGCGAAGCGAAACCTACCTCATTCAGCCCGGCGATAACCTTTATATCAAGGTGGTAAGCCTCGACGAAAAAACAGCCACCCTTTTCAATCCTCTCGAGCGCACATCGGGCGGATCGAACGTAAACGATCAGGGGATTTACCTGAATAGCTACACGGTGAGCGACGAGGGCTACATCGAATTTCCATTAGCCGGGAAAATTACCGTTCAAAACCTCAATGTTGAACAAGTGAAAGAACGCATCCAGGTTATTTTGGATCAATACCTCAAAGAAACTGTGCTCATTGTGAAATTGGTAAACTTTAACCTGACGGTCTTAGGCGAAGTGCGCCGCCCGGGGCAGTACAAGGTTTATCAATCGGAAATCAATATTTTTGAGGCGATGGCTATGGCCGGCGATCTAACGGAGTTTGCCAATCGGCGCGAGGCGCAAATTGTGCGTCAAACCAAAACGGGCTCCGAAATCATCGAAGTAAATTTAGAAAGAGCCGACATACTGGCTTCCGACTATTTCTTTTTGAAACCAAACGATATGATTTATATCAAACCGATGCCCATCAAGCAATTCGGATTTGCCGCCTTCCCCTATACCCTTATCTTTTCGAGTATTTCGACAGCCTTGTTGCTCATCAACTTTTTTAAAAAATAAGCCTCAAACGTGGAAAACCTTCAGCCATACCAACCGGAAGAAACCGTTGATTTTAAAGCACTGTTTTTTAAATTTACCCGCTTTTGGTATCTCTTTGCCATCTCGGTTTTTATTTCGCTCCTCGTAGCCTTCCTCTTTAACAAATATACCAAACCGGTATATGAAGTGAAAACCAGCGTGCTTGTAAAGGATCAGAAATCCGGCAAATTAGACGCTTCGGCCATGCTGGGCCTTAGTTTCGGCGGGCAGCAAAACGTGCAAAACGAAATCGGAATACTGAAATCATACTCCCTGAGCTATCGGGCAATTAGAGATTTAGACTTCGAGATTTCCTGTTTTAGCGAAGACGGATTTATCAAAAAAGAGCTTTACGGCACTTCGCCTTTTATTGTGGAAGTAGATTACGAAGAACCACAATCGGTAAACCTGCCTTATAGCATAAAGTTTATTGATAGAAACAACTTCAGGCTCGAAGCCGAAGGCGAAAACATTACCCTTTACGATTTCAAAACAGCCAAACCAAGCGGCATTAAAAACGAAATAGTAAAATGGTCGGGCGAAAAACGCTTTGGAGAATGGATTGACAACGGATTTAACCGATTCAGAATTTTATTGAACGATAATCTCAATTTCGATGAAGACCGTAAAGGACACATGAGTTTTGTGCTAAACGATTATCAGTCGCTACTGAAAGAATTGCGCGGCTTCAAAATTGAGCCGATTAACCGCGAAGCCAGCATCCTGGAGATTTCGTTAAGAGGCAATATCAAAGAAAAATCGGCCGACTTCCTCAATAAACTCACCGAAACCTATGTAATCAGAGGCCTGGAAAATAAAAACAAAATAGCCGAAAGCACCATTCAATTTATTGATAAACAATTGATTGATATTCAAGACTCGCTGCATTATGCCGAAATAGCCCTGCAAGATTTTCAGGTAAAAAATGAGTTTATGAATCTTGATGCCCAATCCGTTAAAGTATTCGACTATTTAAAAGACCTCGAAAAACAAAAAGCAGAAATGGTGGTAAAAAACAAGTACTACCGCAGTATGCAGAAATACATACAAGACAATATTGAACAACTCGACCGCCTTGTTGCGCCCAGCGCTATGGGTATCGAAGACCCGCTGCTCAACCGTCTAGTGCAGGATCTGGTGAACCTTTCGGCACAAAAGGCCGAGCAGCTGCTCACTTCAACCGAAAAGCACCCTTCTATTGTGAGCATAGATACCCAAATCTCAAATACCAAGCGTACACTACTCGAAAACATCACCAACATCATCAAAAATTCGGATGTGGCCATCAGCGATATCAATCGTCGCATGAGCGACCTGGAGCGACAGGTTAGCGGGCTTCCGCTTACCCAGCGCCTGCTCTTAGGATACCAGCGAAAATTTCAGCTCAACGACGCAATCTATAACTTTTTGATGCAAAAACGCGCCGATGCGCAAATTACCAAGGCGAGTAATATGCCTGATAACGAGGTGATTGATAGGGCTTTGGTTGACAATAGCTCAACGGTATTCCCAAAAAAGAGCCTCAACTATTTGATTGCCCTGATGTTGGGCTTGCTGATTCCGGTGGCCTATATTCTCGGCCGCGACTTCCTGAACGATAAAATAAACGAACGCAAAGAGGTTGAAAACTTAACCAAATTCCCTGTTGTCGGGCAAATTCCACACAGCAATAAAGACACCCAATTAGTTGTGGTCGATGCGCCTAAATCGTCTATATCCGAATCGTTCAGATCGGTAAGAACCAACATAGATTTTTTGGTGCAAGGCCTCGACAGAAGCGTGATTTTGGTTACGGCCGATATGGTTAGCGCCGGAAAAACGTTTATATCCATCAATTTGGCCAGCATTTATGCCATGTATGGCAAGAAAACGGTGCTATTGGGTTTCGACCTCAGGAAACCAAAGATCTATCAAGACTTTGGCCTATCGAATACAATTGGGCTAACCGACTACCTGATCAACAAAAGCACTTTGGATGAAATTATTCAGCCTTCGGGTAAGGTAGATAATTTTGATATCATCATGGCCGGAAAAATCCCGCCTAACCCCTCCGAACTTATAGCCTCAGCAAAATGCAGACAGCTGTTCGAAGAACTTCGCCAGCGATACGATTACATCATCATTGACACCCCCCCGATTGGCCTCGTTACCGATGCATTTTTGCTGATGAATCATACCGATGTCAATTTGTTTGTAGTACGTCAGGGCTATACGCATAAGAAAATGTTCGAAACAATGATGAAAGACTTTGAAGGCCGCAACATTTCCATGAATATTCTAATAAACGATATCAAAGCCGGTAGCGGCTATGGCTACGGCTATGGCTACGGCTATGGCTACGGCTATGGCTACGGCTAT
>CAYYDS010000009.1:24427-26506 GCA_964470665.1 uncultured Lentimicrobiaceae bacterium | reverse complement strand
ATACCTCCCCTATATTATTTTAGATGCAGTTGGCCGGAGGCTTACTATTATTTTATGTATAACCTGCTTGCTACACGAGATGGAGGCTGTGTTATGGTTGGAACCCGCTACGACGCCCAAACGCAAAACCAGGAACGGGATATTTATGTCATTAAAGTGAATAGCGAAGGTTTGCTCGTTTGGGAGCGCGAACTGGCGTTAGGGCATCGTTTTTCAACCCTTTATCCAAATCCCGGCAGCAAGCTCAACATCCGGCTGGCAGAACAGCATACACAGGCTGTGTTTAGCCTTTTCGATCAAGAAGGGAAAATGGTGTTGCAGCAACAACTCAACGATAGCGAGAACGTTATTGATGTTGCCCATTTGCAGGCAGGGCTTTATCTTTACCGCATTGTTACAGCCGGCGGCACGTCCGAAAGCGGAAAATGGATAAAAAACTAAGCTCCTTGCCGGTTGCTTTTGCTTGCGTGCTGAAAGCTGTTGCAAAAAAGAAATTGAAAGCATCAGCCGTTTTTTAGATACTTTTGCAGCGCCTGAAAAAGCGATGCTAAAAACCGGAAAACATACACCTCATCTGAGTGCCCTGGCTGCCATGATTATATGGGGCTTGTCGTTTATCTGGACCAAACAGCTGCTCGAACATTTAGGCCCTGCCTCAATTTTGATGTTCAGGCTCACGATTTCCACCGTTTTTCTTTTCCTGATTTTGTTGTTTACCCGCAAATTTCAGCGCATAAAGCAACAGCACATCCCCCTGTTTTTTCTGGCGGCCTTTTTCGAACCTTTTTTGTATTTCATGGGCGAGAGCCACGGACTTAGATTGGTTTCAGCCTCGCTTACCTCCATTATTATTTCTACCATACCTGTGTTTACGGCGCTTTTTGCCGGAATTTTTTTAAAAGAAAAGCTTAGCCGTTTCAATCTTTTCGGATTGGCGGTTTCCTTTGCCGGAATACTTATCATTCTGATTGACAGAAACTTTAATCTTTCGGCTAACCCAAAAGGCATTCTTTTTTTGTTTGGCGCGGTGGCTTCGGCTGTGGTTTATGGCATGATCTTAAAAAGGCTTACTTCGATGTATCATGCGCTTACAATAGTTTGGATTCAAAACCTGATTGGCATATTCTACTTTTTGCCTGTGGCGCTTGTGGCCGAACGTCATAGCCTTTTGGCTTTTCGTTTTGCGCCCGAGCAGCTTTTCCAACTCATCATGCTGGGTTTGCTTGGCAGCTCGTTTGCGTTTGTATTTTTTGCCGTTGCCGTAAAAAACCTTGGTATTTCCAAAGCCAACATTTATACCAATCTCATCCCCGTATTTACGGCCCTTTTCAGCATTCTTTTGCTGAGCGAAATGCCGCTGCTGAAGCAAATAGCCGGAATGTTGCTGGTTGTTGCCGGCGTTGCCATGTCGCAAGCAGTTAAAAAAAGGAGCTGAACAGCGCTTTCTTCTAAAGCAAACGGAGAAGTAAATTTTGGTTTGAAAAAAAAAATACCTTTGAGGTAAATTTATTAAAGCATACATCGAATAACTTCACGCCCGGTGTGGCCGATATCAACCGGCACAACCGCAAGTTGTTTGATTAAACGCTTGCCAATGTGGAAAAAGCATGGCATGAGCAATGTAAATTTGAAAAATAGTTTTAAGCAAAAAATATGATTACAAGCAAAGCCAACCCGAAAATAAAAAATATCGTCAAACTGCAGAAAGCCTCCGAGCGCCGCAAACAAAATTTGATTGTTGTGGAAGGAAAACGTGAGATCGAACGGGCGCTATTGTCGGGATGGAAAGCCGATACCCTGTTTTATTGTGCCGACCTTGCCGAGGCGCAACTATCCGCAGTACAAACCGCGCTTAATTCGGCCTGCACTATCGAAGAAGTAAACAAAGAGGTTTTTGCCCATATCGCCTACCGCGAAGGGAGCGATGGCTTGCTTGCGCTTTTCCAACCAAAATACCTGCCGCTCGAAGAAATAAAATTGCCGGCCAAGCCTCTGGTAGTAGTATTAGAGGGTGTTGAAAAACCGGGTAACTTAGGTGCAATTCTACGCACCACCGACGCTGCCGGCGTTGATGCGGTG
>CAYYDS010000009.1:0-24374 GCA_964470665.1 uncultured Lentimicrobiaceae bacterium | reverse complement strand
TCGAAGCCATTCCATCCGCATCTATTGCACGGCGCTCACTGCAAGCATCTCCTATCTCGATGGCGATTATACCGTTCCGGCGGCTTTTGTGATGGGAACCGAAGCCTCCGGCTTGTCAGGCATCTGGCTGCAATCGGCCGATCAGAATCTGCTCATTCCCATGAACGGCATTGCCGACTCGCTAAACGTGTCTGTTTCAACTGCCATAATGGTGTACGAAGCTTTGCGCCAACGGCGAGGATAAGTATAAAAGACTTTCTTGCTGAACCCACCCACAATATGAGGCTAAAAATAAGCCAAACCGCAACTGAAAAATGTCGTTTTGCCCCGATTTGGCAAATACCATCCGTTTAAACTATTTTTGTGCATACATAAAAAAGTAAGGGCACATTTGATTTTTAGCTCCTTGTGAATCATATGCATAGAATCCGTAGAAATAAAAGACGCAACAACCGAAAAAGCCGGCATTTTTTACTTGTTATGGCTGTCGGCAGCCTGCTTTTTGCATGGGGCATTTCGGCGCTTGCACAGGAAGAGCAAATGCTTGACTCATTAAAAGAGAAGCTGGCTCGGGAATACGATCCGGCAAAACGCTCGGCTTTGTTGCTCAACTTATCCGATCAGCTCTTGACTTCCAATCCGGATGAAGCCTTGCATTATACGCAGGAAGCTTTGCAAATCTGTAAACTGAATAAGATGACAGAGGGGCACATCAAGGCGCTGATAAATTTGGCCGATATCTATCAAACCAAAACCGAACTCAAACAATCTATCGACATGGCTGTGGAAGCCCGCGAGCTGGCGTTGCGAAATGGATTTGAAACCTATTATGCCTCCTCATTATTGATTGTAAGCAATTGTTTCAGGCAATTGGGCGAATATAAAAAAAGCTCCGATTACAGCTTTGAAGCATTGGAAATTTATGAAAAAAAACAGGACGAAAAAGGAATATGCGATGCATTGGCGGCTATTGGCATTTATTATTACGAGCAAAACCAGAACGATAAAGCATTCGACTATTTCACCCGCTCGCTCGAAATTGCCCGCCGGCTCAACTACACAAGAGGCATTAGCCGCGGCCTCAACAATATTGCTGTGGTTTACAGCGGGCGCAAAGATTTTGAAAACAGCATCGAAATTACCAAACAATCTGTGCCCATAAATACGCGTGCCGGGATGATGCAATGGCTCGGAGTAAACTTTAGCAATATAGCCGAGGATTATTTGGATTTGGAAATGTACGACTCGGCCTGGCTTTACCTACAGAAAGCAATAGAGGTAAACAAAAACATCAACAACAGCTATAATTTGGCCGGAACTTATATCTCGCTTTCACGGTATTACCACAAGCAGGGCAATATGCCCGAATACTTGGCATATACCCGCATGGCCATGGAAATTGGGCTTAAAAACCGTTTTAAATCTATTTTGTTGAGGGCTTTAAACAATTTTCAAGACTACTACCGCGCCGAAGGAGAAATTGATAGCGCTTATAAATACCTTTCGCTTCAATATGTTTACCGCGACAGCCTTTTTGCCGAAAACAGCCTCAACCGCCTCTCGCAATTAGAACTCATCAACAAAATCGAAAATCAGGAGCAGGCTCTCAAAATGGCGCAACAACGCAAAGACTTTATCAAACTGCTTATTATCCTCATCCTCATTGGCTTAATAGCGGTGGCAGTGCTGCTCATTGTGCGCTACCGCATTAAAGTGCGCTATGCCATGCTCAAAGAGCAGAAGCTGAAAGGCGAACTCGAATTTAAAAACAAAGAGCTGGCCGGCAATGTGATGTCGCTGATGAAGCGAAACGAAATGCTAACCGAAATCACGGCAAAGCTCAGCCGCCTGGAAAACGAAACCACTAAGGAAGAAACGCGGAGGCTCATTCATAAAATTGCCCTTGATATTGAGCACTCTACACAAGAAAATATTTGGGAAGAGTTCGAAATGCGTTTTAAAAACGTGCACTCCGAGTTTTACGAAAAATTAATGAGCCGTTTTCCCGACCTCACCCCCAACGAGTTGCGGCTGTGCGCGTTTCTAAGGCTAAATTTGAATACCAAAGAAATATCGAGCCTGTCCGGGCAAAGCCCCCGCGCGGTTGAAATGGCCCGCTTTAGGTTGCGCCGAAAACTCGGAATTTCGTCTTTAGATGTTAATCTCGGAAGCTTCATTTCGAAAATTTGAGCCCTCAGCCCTCAAATTACCCGACACCCTTTTTTAAGCCCTGCCGAAAACCCCAATTATTTGGATGTAAAACTGTTGTTTTTTAGTGAAATTGCTAATCTACTGATAATAAGTAGTTTAATCTCAATAAAAAACGAGTATGAAAATATTGTGAAAGTCCCTTTTATTGCAATGTGAAAGTTTTGTAGCAGGTGTTTTTTTGAACTACATTGATTTTGAACCGAATTTTGCAAATTATTTTTCCAATCCATTTGTATGAAAAAGCAAAAGAATGAAGAAAAAAAAAGTATGAAACATGAAACTGCCAGCGACCTGGAAAAAATTTTGGAGCGCAAAAAACTTCAAAATCAGGCTTTGGAAAAAATGATTGCATCAATAACAAAATCGAACAAAAACTAAAAAATGAAATGATGAAAAAATTAAGCCTTTTCTTAGTTGTGATGTTGTTTGGCTTTTTGGCAAACGCCTATTCGCAAACAGCTGTCGGCCCGGCCGGCAATTCATCCAAAGAGCTGCGCTCGGGCAAAACGCTTAAAAATGTGGTGCTCGAAGAGGTTACCGGCACCTGGTGCCAATGGTGTCCGCGCGGAACTTATACGGCCGACTCCCTTTCGGCAGCCTACGACAATGTGTTTGTCATTGCCGTTCATGGCGGCAGCGATCCAATGAAGTATGTTGTGCATCAGGCTGCTACCGGATTAGGCTCGTATCCCAGCGCAAATATTGATCGAAAATACATTGGCAAAGGTACGGACGACTGGTTTTCGACGGTAAATACTGCGATGGCTGAAACTCCCGTTGCCGCCATCACGCTAAGCAACAACTATAATCCTGCAAACCGTTCGTTGGTTGTAACGGTTTCGGCCACTTTTGATCAGTCCGTTAGCGGCGATTACCGCCTTGCTGCCCTTATTGTTGAAGATGCCGTTACCGGATCCACCTCAAGTTATAATCAGGCTAATCAGTATGCCGGCGGTACTTATGGCTTTATGGGCGGATTTGAAACGCTGCCTGCAAATATTCCTTTTAAAATGATTGCCTACGATCATGTGTCGCGCCAACTTCTGGGCGATTATGGCGGCCAGGCAAATAGCCTGCCCAACAGCATCGCTGCCGGAAGCACACATAGCTATAATTTTTCTGCTTCCATTCCCGAAAGCTGGAATCCGGATTATGTGCGCGTTTTGGCTTGGCTCATCAAGCCGAATGGCCAAATTGATAATGCCGGAAAAAGCGGCTACCTAAACGGAGGCACCAATGCAAAACCAAAGTTTTTAACAAACCCTACGGTAGTGGCAAGCGTGGGCAATGCATACGTTTACGAAGTTTATACGCACGATACGGATAATCGAGGGCTCGAAATCACAGCTGTGCAATTACCGGGCTGGCTTAGCTTATCCGAAACCGGTTCGCTTGGCTTTATTCACAACAAAGCCACGCTATCGGGAACACCTAATGCGCCCGGCACATACCAGGTAGTGCTGTCAACCACCGACGGGCAGAATACAAGCACTCAAACCTTTAGCATAGAAGTTGAAGGCGAAGCTGCAGGATCGTGGGAACTCGTTGGTAATGCGGGTTTTACCGATGGAGCAGGAACCATTATGGATGTTGGCGTTTCGCCGGATGGCACCGTCTATATGATTGGAACAATAGCTGATAAGCTTCAGGTTTACAAAAAATCAGCAGGGAGCAGTAATTGGGAAACAACTAACCTGGATCAAAATACCGGTTCTTCAGGTCAGCTGGAAATTGCCTCGGACGGCACCGCCTACATTGCTTATGTGTATGATTGGTCGGCCATTATCGTGAAAAAGTATGAAAACGGGCAATGGGTTGCCGTGGGCACCGTGCCAACACAAGGACCGCAGGTTTCGCTTGTGATAGATAAAAATGATCTGCCGGTAATTGCAGTTGAAGACGCCACAATTAATTATGGTGGAACGGCCTATAGATACAACGGCAGCAGCTGGGATATGATTGGCGGTGTTCCGTTTATTACCGGCGAAATCGCCGCCTGGCCTCAAATACGCGTTGATGCCGAAGATAATATTTACATACTTTGGGGAGCCTTTACCTATAGTGGCACGCCGGCCATGGTTTCAAAATACGACGGCAATAGCTGGTCAATTGTTGGCAATGGCCCTGTTGGCGAAGCCGATGTGTATTATTACCAAACCTTTGACCTCGATAATAACGGCAATATTTACGTAGCCTATCCGGCAGGTACTGAAGCGAAAAAACTCGTCGTATATAAGTTTAACGGAACTTCATGGGTTAATATCGGCAACGATGTTGTGAATGGATCTGTTCAATATTGCGATATGAAAGTTGCTGCAAACGGAAAGGTGATGATCACTTTTGCTGATGAAACATACAACTCAACGGTTTCGGTTGTTAGCTGGGACGGCAACCAATGGGAATATGTCGGACCTCGTGGATTTACCAATACCAGCGCCAATTATCCGCGCATTGCAATTGATGAAAACACGCCTTATGTGGTATATTCGGATACGCCATTATCAGGTAAAGCTACGGCCAAAGCCTATATCGAACCGCTATTCGAACCAATTATCCTTATCGAGCCGATGGAGTTGGCTTTTGATACCACAGCAGTGAATGCAAACAGCGTTAAAAGCCTTGTCATTAAAAATCAGGGCAATGCCACGCTTACAGTTTCATCAATATCCTCGGGCAACCCGGTTTTCAGCGTCAATGCCAATAGTTTTACGCTTGCGCCGGGAACCAGCAAAACTGTCGCCGTTACCTTTGCTCCGCAAGACGAACAATGGTATGAGGCCCTCATTACGGTTTTAAGTAACGACTCGAACGCTGCAAGCATCGAAATACCGGTTTCGGGCTATGGCAAGATTTACACCGGCCTGGCCGATCATAAAATGCTGATGCCTGAAATATACCCCAATCCGGCAACGGGCCAGGTGCAGATTCGAAGCAGCGAGCCGCTGCAAAGAGTACAGCTGATGACCTATGCCGGGCAGCTCATCTACGAGTGGGAGGGCCGCAACAACACGCATCAGCTTTCGGTGCAGGACTATAAAGCCGGCCTTTATCTGATTAAAACTTTTACCGAAAAACATATAAACACACAGAAACTCATTATTCGCTAATCGGCTTCTAATGCCTCCTCAATTGCACTTCAAAGCCTGGCCGGAGCCATATCTTCGGCCAGGTTTTTCATTACATAGCCAATGTATTTAAAAAGAAGCCACTTTTGATGCTTATATCATTCGACTTTTTACTTTTGCAGGGTGAAATTCGACAGCCTTATATTTTTGCTGAGCAAGCTCACGCTCATTTTGTTTCTGGCACTGGCCGGCAACCTGCTTCTGGCATTATACTACAACGAAGCACTATTGCCCTTTGCCCTGCCGGCAATATTCAACTTTGTGCTTTTTTTGGGCTTGTCGGGGGTGTCCAACAAAAGGCCGCCTTCGCAATTTAAAAAAAAGGAAGCCATCCTTACGGTAACAATCGCCTGGTTTTTTATGACCCTCGTAAGCGCTCTGCCTTATGTGATTGGGCAATCAATACCTTCGTTTACCGATGCCTGGTTCGAGTCGGTGAGCGGTTATACAACTACGGGTTCAACTATTTTGGCCGAGATCGAATCCTTGCCGAAATCCATTCTTTTTTGGCGCGACCTCACTCACTGGATCGGTGGTATTGGCATTATTGTGCTGGTTATTGTGATCATGCCCGGCGCACAAATGAATAATTATGCCGTATTTTCGCTCGAATCGTCCATACGCGAAAAAATTCACCCGCGCATCCGCTCGGTGGGCTACCGGCTGCTTATCATCTATCTGGCGCTAACGCTGCTTCAGATTGCTTTGTTGTTGCTGGGAGGCATGAATCTGTTCGAAAGCGTTTGCCACTCTTTTGCAACCGTAGCCACAGGCGGTTTTTCGCCAAAAAACACCAGTATCATCAATTATTCACCTTACATACAATATGTTATTGCCGTTTTCATGCTTTTAGGAGCAATGAATTTTATTGTACACTACTACCTCATCCATTCTCGCTTTGATAAGGTGAAAAACAACGACGAGCTGTGGTTTTACCTGAAAGTAGTAGCGGCATCAACCTTGTTTATCACCATTTTTTTAGTACTGAAAACCGACCGTGGTTTAGAAAAATCTTTCAGAGACGCATTTTTTCAGGTTTCGTCCATTATTTCTACCACCGGCTTTGCCTCTGACGATTACCTGCTTTGGCCTCCGGCGGCTTCTGCCCTCATTTTTATTTTGCTCTTCACAGGCGGCAGCACAGGCTCTACTACCGGCGGAATAAAAATGGCCCGGCACCTGCTGTCGGCCCGCTCCATACGCAACTATTTCAGGTCGCACCTGCACCCCAATGCGGTATATTTTGTAAAACTCAACAACAAAACCCTGAGCCTGGCCGAAAACAACTCGGTAATGGCTTTCATCTACTCCTATCTGCTCATTTTTGTAATCGGAAGTGTTTTGCTGGTCTTTTTTGGCTCCGATCTGCTAACGGCTACAAGTGGCGTGGCCACTGCTTTGGGTGCTATCGGCCCGGGCTTCGGAAGCGTGGGGCCTGTAGCCAACTTTGCACACCTGCCCGATACCTCTAAAATAATCCTTTCGCTGAGCATGTTGCTTGGCCGCCTGGAATTGTATTCCATTTTACTCATTGTTACGCCCGCTTTTTGGAAAAAATAAAGCCTTTTGCCATCTTTTTTTTAAAGATCGGAACCCTTATTTTCGTCTTTTTTTAGAAAAAAGATTGCCATTTGATGGTGTTGAAAAAAAAAGATATCAACAATGCAACCCTTTTAAAAAATCATAAAGATCATCAAACCAACAACATACAATTTTTACGCATTTTCAATCATTCAGATTGTCTAAACAAATGTTTCAGCAACACAGCTAATCTTTATATTTGCGCGGGCTAATGACGTAAGTATTACTAAAAATTCTCGCTTTGGAAAACGAAAAAATCACTGAAATTAATGGTATTCAACTCTATAATAGTTTTGTAGCCGGCGCTCAGCGTATTTTTGAAAACCAACAACTGCTCAACAAGATCAATGTTTTTCCGGTAGCGGATGCCGATACAGGCACTAATCTGGCCTCCACCATGCGAAATATTGTGAATGCAGCGCAGCCTCAGCCTAGCCTGAAGCTAACGGCAATTTCGCTGGCCGACGCTGCTCTTACGGGCGCCAGGGGAAATTCGGGAATCATCTTTGCTCAGTTTTTGTATGGCTTCAGCAACGAAATCCGCGAAGAGCATACCCTATCTACAAAATCGTTTGCCGAATACATGCAAAGCGCCGTAAAATATGCTTACGAAGCCATTGCAAATCCGGTTGAAGGCACAATGATTTCAGTAATCAAAGATTGGGCCGAATACATCTACCAACTCAAAGATCATATCGAAGATTTTCTGAAGATGCTGATCAACGGACTGATGAAAGCCATCGAATCGCTCAACAGCACAACGAGCAAAATGGCTGTTTTAGCCAAAGCAGGCGTTGTAGATGCCGGCGCAAAGGGCTTTGTGGTCTTTCTCGAAGGCATGCTCGATTATTTTAAAAACGGGCAAAAGGAAGAGAAAATCAATACCGACACAATTCTGATTGAAGAAAGTGTTGACGCCATCGTGCACGACGAAATTACTTTTCGCTATTGCACCGAGGCTTTAATTACAGGTAGAAACCTGAAAAAGGACGATTTTGTAAACGCGATCGGGCATCATGGCGACTCGATGGTGGTGGCCGGATCGCCCCAAAAAATGAGAATCCATATCCACACCGATAAACCTTGGGAAATGTTTGAGGATATTGCAGCCCTCGGAACCATCACTTATAAAAAGGTGGATGATATGGTAATGCAAAACGAAATTGCCTCCAACCGCAAATATCCCATTGGCCTTGTAACCGATTCAACTTGCGACATCCCGCCCGAGCTTATCGTAAAATACCAGATTCAGGTAGTGCCGCTGACGGTACATTTTGGCGAGGAGTTTTTTATTGACCGCATCACCATTCAACCCGAGCAGTTTTTCAAAAAACTCGAAACCAATCCCATACATCCCACCAGCGCTCAGCCTGCATTCCCCGATTTTGTAAACCGCTACAATTATCTGAGCAGCCATTTCGATTCGATTATTGCCATGCACATCTCGTCGGGGATGAGCGGAACCTGGCAAAATAGCCTCAATGCCTCCCGCAAAGCCTTTGCCGAATCGAAGAAGAAGATTGATGTGGTGGACAGCAAACGGCTTACAAGCGCCCTGGGGCTTGCTGTTTTGCGTATGGCCGAAGCCGTTGAAAACGGCTTGTCGCACGAAGAAATTGTGCAAAAAGCCGAAACCTGGGTCGAAAAATCGAAAATCTTGGTTAGCTCACGCTCAATGAAATTTATGGTGCGAAGCGGCAGGGTAAGCAAATCGAAAGGCTTCATCGGAAAGCTTTTTGGCATCAAACCCATCGTAGAAGTAATGAATTACGGCAAAACGGAAGTCTTTGGCAAGCCGCTTTCCGAAAAGGCAAGCATGAAGATGGTAATGAACGAAATGAAGAATTTTGTTGGGCAGCAGCCGGTTTGGGGCTATGCAATAACCCATTCGTCAAACCTCGAAGCCGCCAATTGGTATGCCGAACAAATGGAAGCGCTCACCGGGCAAAAGCCGGTATTCATCAACCAGGCCTCGCCGGTGCTCGTGGCCAATGTTGGCTTGGGTGTTGTGGCATTGTCGGTGCTGCTTGAGTAACAGGCTTTTGCAACAAAGAATAAAAAAAGCAGGCAAAAAGGCCTGCTTTTTTTTATTCATTCTAAATACTCTGCCGGCCATTGGCCTTAGGCTTCAATTTGCTAATTTTGCCAAAATTAATTGTTAAATAAATAACAAAGGAAATGATTACAAAGCAGCTCACCCATCCAAAAAGCATTGTTGTTGTTGGCGGATCGAATGATATAAGCAAACCCGGCGGAAAAGTCCTGAAAAACATCCTCGATGGCGGCTTTAAAGGCATAATAAGTGTCATAAATCCAAAAGAAAGCATTGTGCAGGGGATAAAAAGTTTTCCCGGCACGCCGGAAATTCCGGAAACGGATCTTGCGGTTATTGCCATTGCCGCCAAATACATACCCGATGTGGTAGATCAGCTGGCTTTTCAAAAAAACACGCGGGCCTTTATTATTCTTTCGGCCGGATTTAGCGAAGAGAGTAAAGAAGGCAAAGCGTTAGAAGACAGGGTGGTAGCCACAGTAAACAAGGTGGGCGGATCGCTTATTGGCCCAAACTGCGTGGGCATACTTACCCCTCAGCATCACAGCATTTTTACCTATCCCATACCGCAACTCAACCCAAAAGGTTGCGATTTTATATCGGGTTCGGGCGCTACGGCCTGTTTTATCATGGAAGCCGGAATTCCAAAAGGGCTGAGTTTTGCCAATGTTTATTCAGTTGGCAATTCGGCACAACTGGGCATCGAAGATATTTTGAAGCATATGGATGAAACCTTCAACCCGGAAACCGATGCTTTGGTAAAACTGCTTTACCTCGAAACCATTTCGCAACCCGAAATGTTGCTCAAACATGCATCGTCGCTCATTCGCAAAGGCTGCCGCATAGCGGCCATAAAAGCCGGAAGCAGCGAAGCCGGCAGCAGGGCGGCCTCATCGCATACGGGCGCTTTGGCCAGCCCCGACCTGGCCGTTGACGCCCTGTTTCGCAAGGCCGGAATCGTTAGGTGCTACGGCAGGGAAGACCTGATTACGGTAGCTTCGCTTTTTATGCACCCCGAACTGAAAGGAAAAAATATTGCCATTATCACCCATGCGGGAGGCCCGGCAGTAATGCTTACCGACGCGCTTTCGGCAGGCGGAATGGAAATACCCGGCATAAAAGGGCCGGCTGCCGACCGCCTGAAAGAACAGCTTTTTGCCGGCTCTTCGGTTGCCAATCCAATTGACTTTTTAGCCACCGGAACAGCAGCACAACTGGGTTTGATTATTGATGCGGTAGAAAGCGATTTCGACGAAATTGACGGGATGGTCGTCATCTTTGGCACCCCCGGCCTCACACCTATATTTGATGTGTATGAGCTGCTCGACAAAAAGATGAAAGAATGTAAAAAGCCCATATACCCTGTATTGCCTTCGGTGCTTACGGCAGCTAGAGAGGTGGAATCTTTCTTGGCAAAAAACCGGATAAACTTTCCCGACGAAGTGGTGTTGGGCAATGCGCTGGCGCGGGTTTTTCATAGTCCTAAGCCGCAACATGTTGTTTCAGAGCCGTTTGGAATTGATAAGCCGGCAATCCGCAAAATAATTGACGAAACCGAACTCAACGGCTATCTTCAGCCTTGGCAGGTGCAGGCCTTGCTCGATGCTGCCGGCATTCCAAGGGCAGGGGAGGCGGTAGTTCAAACGGCTGATGAAGCCCGAAAACAAGCTTCAATCTTGGGTTTCCCGGTGGTGATGAAGGTTGTTGGTCCGGTACATAAATCCGATGTGGGCGGTGTTGCACTGAATATTTCTTCCGTAAATGAACTTGTGGAAACCTTTGAGCGGATGATGAAAATAAAGGATACTACTGCCGTGCTGATTCAACCAATGCTTTCAGGGCTCGAACTTTTTGCCGGAATTAAACGCGAAGGGCATTTTGGCCATATGCTTTTGGCCGGCTTGGGCGGCATCTTTATCGAAGTGCTTAAGGATGTGTCGGCCGAATTGGTTCCTGTAGATCGGCCTTTGGCCGGAGCAATGGTGCGCCGGCTCAAAAGCTATGCGCTGCTCGAAGGTGTTCGCGGCCAAAAAGGAGTTGATATTGAGACTTTTAAAGAAATTATGAGTCGGCTTTCGATGCTTGTTGAAGCCGCACCCGAAATAGCCGAACTCGACCTCAACCCGCTTTTGGCAAGCCCCAATGCAGTAATTGCTGTTGATGCACGAATAAGAATTGAAAGGGCTTAAGCGATGAAAAGAAGCGATGTGATTGTGCTGCTTTGTGCTGCGCTTATTATTATCCTGTTTGCTTTTGTACCCGAAATTCAGTGGGCCTATAACAAGGCAAACAGCGAACACGGCATGTGGATGAGTTTTGTGAAATTTGCGCTGCTGGCTACCTTTGGCGAGGCGCTGGCCTTGCGTATTCGCAGCGGAAAATATAACTACAAAGGGTTTGGATTGTTGCCGCGCGCTATCGTTTGGGGCTTCCTTGGGCTAACGATAAAGATGGCTTTTGCGGTATTTTCGTCGGGTGTGCCGGTTTTTGTACAATATATGGGCTATGAGCAGGCTACCGGCGTTTTGAAAACCGGACCTTTAATGGGCAAAATCGGTGTGGCCTTTTGCATCAGCGCCTTGCTGAATATCATTTACGCTCCGGTGATGATGACATTTCACAAGATCACTGACACCCATATTATGCAAAATGGCGGAACTGTGGCCGGATTATTCAAACCCATCCGATTTGCACAAATTTTGGCCGAAATTGACTGGAATAGGATGTGGCATTTTGTCTTTAAAAAAACCATTCCGCTCTTCTGGATTCCGGCACATACCATCACCTTTTTGCTGCCCGAAAACATGCAGGTTCTTTTTGCAGCCCTGCTAAGCGTAGCGCTCGGAATACTGCTGAGTATCCGTAAAAATTAATTAAAATATCTGATTATCAGTGATATATGATAAGTGTAGCTTTATTGGCAAAGCTAAAATCATTCTAAATTAGCAAAAGGCTGCACGCAATTGCAGCCTTTTGGCTTTTTTTGATACCTTTGTGCAAACGCTAACAGTACGACCCGCTAAGGCGGTTTTTACAATGAGGCATAAATCACAAATCATGAAAAATACACCTATTGATTACGCTACCGTAAAACGGAAAATTCAGGAAAATGGCATGACCAAAGTGGGCAAGGCCTCCATTAGAGAAATTAAGAAATTAGTAGATGATATTGAAATTGAATCGGGCCTGCGCTTTGTTCGTATGGAAATGGGCGTTCCGGGCTTACCTCCTGCTAATGTGGGAGTTGAAGGGCAGATTGCAGCACTTAAAAAAGGTGTGGCCGCCCTTTATCCCGACATCCAGGGAGTGCCCGAATTAAAGAAAGAAATCGCGCGTTTTGCCAAACTTTTTGTGAATGTGGATGTGGCTCCCGAGAGCTGTATCCCCACTGTGGGTTCGATGCAGGGAGGCTTTGCAAGTTTTCTGATGCTGAGCCGCATTCGTGAAAATCATAACACTACACTTTTCATCGATCCGGGCTTTCCGGTGCATAAACAACAGCATAAAGTGCTGGGACTCCCATTTGCCAGCTTCGACGTGTATAACTACCGTGGCGAAAAGCTCTACGACAAAATAAAATCCTATCTCGACAAGGGCAACATACATTCCATTTTATACAGCAACCCCAACAACCCTTCGTGGATTTGCTTTTCAGAAAAAGAGCTTAGCGTGATTGGCAAACTGGCCAACGAATATGGCGTGGTTATTATGGAAGACCTGGCCTATTTTGGAATGGATTTCAGGCAAGATTTCAGCCAGCCGGGGCAGCCTCCGTTTCAGCCGACGGTAGCACATTATACCGATAAATACATCCTGTTTGTTTCGAGTTCAAAAGTGTTTAGCTATGCAGGCGAGCGCATTGGCATGATGCTAATCTCTGATAATCTGTTTAATGCGCGCTATCCCGATCTGAAACGCTTCTACCCGAACGATCTCTTTGGCCACGCCATGATTTTTGGAACGCTTTACCCATTGAGCTCGGGCACTTCGCATTCGGCGCAATATGGCCTGACTGCCATGCTGAAGGCCGCAAACGACGGAAACTTCAACTTTTTGAATGAAGTGAAGGAATATGGCGAAAAAGCCAAGATTATGAAAAAGCTTTTCACCGATAACGGCTTCCATATTGTCTATGATAAAGACGAAGACAAACCCATTGCCGACGGCTTTTATTTCACCTATGCCTATCCGGGTTTCACGGGGATTGACCTGCTCGAAGAAATGCTGTATTATGGCATCAGCGCCATTGCACTCGACATCACCGGAAGCGAGCGTTTGGAAGGAATAAGGGCATGCACCTCGCTCATTCAGCGCGAGCAGTTTGCCGATCTCGAAAGCCGACTCAAACAATTTCATGCCGATCATCCGGTTTAACCCAAGGTTGGCGGCTGATATGGCCTGGCTTTGCCGTTGTCTGGCAAATGTTCAACGAAAACACAGACTTATTTAAATTTATTTTAAATTACGACAAATCAGACGAATAGAAGCCGAAATCACATCATATACCCGCATTAATCCGTATTTTTGTAACAGAAATAACACCAATAAAAAAGATAATTATGGCTAAAGTAAGAGGCGCCATTGTGGTTGACGAAGAAAAGTGCAAGGGTTGCTCTGTATGCATACCTGCATGCCCCACTTCGGTGATAGCTCTGGCAAAAGAGTTTAACAAAAAAGGCTATAACTACGCATACATGGAGTTTCCCGAAGAATGCACGGGATGCACCAACTGCGCTGTTGTTTGTCCTGACGGGGTAATCACAGTTTATCGAATTAAATCCTGATAAGGATCAGGCAAAAAAATTGAATTATGGGAGAATTGAGATTAATGAAAGGAAATGAAGCATTGGCCGAGGCTGCCATTCGGGCAGGCGCCGATGCTTATTTTGGCTACCCCATTACACCCCAGTCGGAAGTCATTGAATACCTGATGGCCGAAAAACCCTGGGAGCGCACCGGCATGGTTGTGCTTCAGGCAGAAAGTGAGGTAGCGGCAATCAATATGGTTTATGGCGCTGCCGCAACCGGAAAGCGCGTGATGACCTCGTCTTCCTCGCCGGGCGTAAGCCTGAAACAGGAAGGCCTGTCATACATCGCCGGAGCCGAACTGCCCTGCGTTTATGCCAACGTAGTGCGCGGCGGCCCGGGGCTGGGCACCATTCAGCCTTCGCAGGCCGACTATTTCCAAAGTACAAAAGGCGGCGGCCATGGCGATTACAAACAAATTGTTTTGGCGCCTGCATCGGTTCAGGAAATGGCTGATTTTGTGAAGATTGGCTTCGAATTGGCATTCAAATACCGCATCGCCGTCCTGATACTGTCAGACGGAGTTATCGGTCAAATGATGGAAAAAGTTGAACTTTTTGACCCCATTCCACGACTGTCCGACGAGGAAGTGGCCGCCAATAACCCTTGGGCCACAACCGGCAAAAAACACGGAACACAGCGCAGAATCATCACCTCGCTTGACCTCGACTCGAACAAGATGGAACAGCATAATCACCATCTGCAAAAGAAATATCAAACCATACAGGAAAACGAAGTACGCTACGAACTGATTGATTGCGACGATGCCGAATACATCTTTGTAGCCTATGGATCGAGCGCCCGTATTGCCCAAAAAGCCGTACAACTGGCCAGAGCCAAAGGCATTAAAGCCGGATTGTTTAGGCTGATTACCCTATTCCCCTTCCCCGGAAAAGAAATGGAAGCCCTATGTAAAAAAGGCGTAAAAGGATGGTTGGCAGTGGAAATGAGCGCCGGACAAATGGTGGAAGATGTGAAACTCTCGGTTAGAGGCTGCGCCAAAGTTGAACACTTCGGACGCTTTGGAGGCATCGTGCACTCGCCCGAAGAAGTTTTAAAAGCCATGGAAGAAAAAATTATAGGAGAATAAGCTATGTCAACAGTAACACTCGAAGATATCATTAAGCCGGAAAATTTAGTCTATAAAAAAACTCCGCTTATGACCGACAATGTGCTGAGCTACTGCCCGGGATGCGGACACGGAACAGCACATCGTATCACAATGGAAGTGATTGAAGAACTTGGGTTCGAAGAAAATACAATTGGAATCGCACCGGTAGGATGCTCGGTTTTGGCTTATGAATTTATGAATGTAGATATGGTGCAGGCTGCTCACGGAAGAGCTCCCGCACTGGCTACCGGTATCAAAAGATTATGGCCCAACAAAACGGTATTTACCTATCAGGGCGATGGCGACCTGGCCGCTATCGGTACAGCCGAAACCATACATGCCTGCAACAGAGGCGAAAAAATTGTCATCATTTTTGTGAACAACGGAATTTATGGGATGACGGGAGGCCAAATGGCACCCACCACACTGCCCGGCATGATTTCGTCAACCTCGCCCTATGGCCGCGAAGTAGAACGCATGGGAAACCCCCTGAAAATTACTGAGCTGGTGGCGCAGCTGCCCGGAACTTATTTTGTTACCCGCCAAGCCGTGCACACACCGGCCGCAGTGCGAAGAGCAAAAAGAGCAATCAGGAAAGCCTTCGAAAACCAGCGCGATAACAAACCGGGACTGTCGTTTATCGAAATCGTATCGAACTGCAACTCGGGATGGAAGATGACACCCAACGACTCGAATAAATGGATGGAAGAAAATATGTTCCCATTTTATCCGCTTGGCGATATTAAAGTGGACGGACAATTGCTGAAGTGATTTTAACTGTAATACCTTAGAAAAATGACTGAAGAATTAATCATAGCCGGCTTTGGCGGACAAGGCGTGCTTTCGATGGGTAAAATATTGGCTTATAGCGGTATAATGCAAAATCAGGAAGTAAGCTGGATGCCATCTTATGGCCCTGAAATGCGCGGTGGAACAGCCAACGTAACGGTTATTGTGAGTGACGAACGCATCAGCTCGCCCATACTCACGGTTTTCGATAGCGCAATTATCCTCAACCAACAATCGCTCGATAAATTTGAAAAATCGGTTAAACCGGGCGGAGTGCTGCTCTACGACCCCAACGGAATAACCCGCCACCCCGTGCGCACCGATATTAAAATCTATCAGATTGAAGGCGCACGCATGTCAATAGAAATGGGCAACGCAAAGATTTTCAATATGATCATCCTCGGAGCCTATTTAAAAGTGAAACCGGTGGTAAAAATCGAAAACGTAATCAAAGGACTGAAAGAATCCTTGCCCGAACGCTATCACCACCTCATCCCAATGAACGAGGAAGCTTTGCAAACCGGAATTGACAAAGTTGCACAACAAAACTAAAAGCGCTTTGGCGTTTCATAAATAAAAAGCCGTCAAATTCAATTTGGCGGCTTTTTATTTAGAATTTTACCCAATGAAAACCACATTGTTTTATTTTTTAGAAGAAGCCTGTCAACGCTACAACACCGTTGATTTTATTGCTAATGATCCCATTTCAACACCCCATCTGTTTTCAAAAAAGGAAGACATTGAGATTGCCGGCTTTGTGTCGGCCCTTTTAGCCTGGGGTCAGCGAAAAACTACCATCAAAAAAAGCCGCGAGCTCATGGCGATGATGGACAACGAACCTTTCAACTTTTTATCGGCTGCCAAAGAAAGCGACTTCAAACACTTTTTAAGTTTTAAACATCGCACCTTCGATGGAAGCGACTGCGTAACGCTTTTGCAGGCTCTGCAACATTTGTATGCAACGCATGGAGGCATAGAAGCGGTTGTAAGCAAGGGTTTTTCGCGGGGGGGAGCCTTTCAGGCTATCGAAATGCTGGCACAAAGCCTGCTCGAAGTGCCGCATATGCAGCGTTTTCGCAAGCATATTTCGCGCCCATCGGCTGGTTCGGCGGCCAAACGCATCAATATGTATTTCAGATGGATGATCAGGCAGGACGATTCGGGGGTTGATTTTGGCCTTTGGAAAAACGTTAGCCCATCGTTGCTGGTTTGCCCTTTAGATGTCCATTCTGGCAATGTGGCTCGCAAAATCGGCTTGCTCCATCGGAGCCAAAACGACTGGAAAGCCGCCATTGAACTTACGGAAGCCCTTAAAATATTCGATCCTGCCGATCCGGTTAAATACGACTTCGCACTTTTTGGAAGCGGAGTGATGAAAGGCGATGTTTTTAGGGCTGAATGAGATTTTACACTTTATTTGGCATGCAATATGGATTGCTCAAGGCAAAAAATTACGAAATTTTCTTCTATTTTTGCCACCAATAATTCTGAAACTGCTATGAAAAACCTGCGTTTTTTGGCTTTTGGTTTGTTGCTAACCATGCTTTCTTCGCTAAGTGGGCTGGCTCAAGACCGTCCACAGGTGGCCGGCGAAGAATCCAAACCAAGTCGCTGGGTGTTGGGCGGCGATTTTGGACTGGGTTTTTCATCTTTTGGCTTCAATGCCCGCATAGCGCCTCAGTTAGGCTATCTGATCACTCCCCGCTGGGAAGCCGGCATACGCCTCACCTACCTTTACAATGGGATAAAAGATATGGGGGTGAGGTATCATTTTCACGATTACGGAGGCGGTTTTTATACCTCATACGACGTATATAAAGGCTTTTTCCTTTATGCCGAAAACGAACTGCTAAACTATAACCAGGCTTTTTTTAATACGGGGGTGATTCAAAAGGACCGGGTACTGATCCATTCTGTTTTTGTTGGAGTGGGCTATCGGCAGTATTTTGGCCCTTCCAGCTCAAGTTGGATTATGCTGCTCTACAACCTGAACGAAACAATAGAATCGCCCTATAGCAATCCTCTTTTCAGGGTGGGTTTTGGTTTTGGGCTTTAAAAAAAATTGCAAATAGTTTAGAAAATTTGCTTTCCGCCATCACTGGTTTCGGCAATATAAGCCTGCGGAATGAGGCCGGTTTTTTGCCGGTAATGTTTTGATGTGTTTTCGATGAAACCACGAATGGCATCTTTGCGGACGATGCTCAGCGTGCAGCCTCCAAAACCGCCGCCTGTCATGCGGCTTCCTAAAACGCCATCGTTTTTCAGGGCTTCTTCGTTCATGGTGTCGAGCTCAAAACCGGTAACTTCGTAATTGTCTTTAAGCGATTGGTGCGAAGCCGTCATGAGTTGCCCAAAACCGGCAAGATTGCCTTCGATGAGCGCTTCAACGGCTTGTTTTGTGCGGGCTGTTTCTTCTACAACATGGCGCGCTCTGCGCCTTACAAGCTCGCTGCCAATATGATGTTTCAATGCTTCAAATTCGTTTATGCTCAGCTCAGCCAGAAAATTGAACTTTTTCCCTTTTTGCAATTCGGCCACGGCCAGCCGGCATTCGGCCACACGCTCGTTATATTTGCTGCTGTCCAGTTTGTGCGGACTGTTTGTGTTGAATATCACGATCTTATGATTTTGCAGATCGAGTGGTATGTGCTGATAGGCTAAACTGTCGCAATTGAGATACAGGGCATGATCCTTTTTGCCCATGGCTGAGGCAAACTGATCCATAATGCCACAATGAACACCGGCAAATTCGTGTTCGGCCTTTTGGCACATCAGCGCCAAGGTTTGCCTGTCGAGTTCAAAACCAAAATGGTTGTTGATGGCCACAGCTGTTACCACTTCAATGGCTGCCGACGACGAAAGGCCGGCGCCTGCCGGCACGTTTCCATAATACAACATTTCGAGGCCATGCGTTATCTGAAAGCCTTTTTCGATAAACTGTGCAAAAACACCGATCACATAATTTACCCATTCTTTAGCTACAGGCTTGCTAAGGTCGCTCAGTGCAATTTCGGCTTCAAAAGGCATATTCAGGCTTTTCAGGCTGATTGTTGGCCGCCGGCTGGACCTGATCAGGCAATAGTTGCCAAAACTTATGGCGCACGGAAAAACAAAGCCGCCGTTGTAATCCGTATGCTCACCAATCAGGTTGATTCGCCCGGGCGAGAAAAAGCCCGAACGGGCTTCGTGCCCGTATTCTTCTTTAAAGTGTAGTTGCAATTTTTCGATGTCCATAACAGCTTTTTAAGTAGCAAAAACTACATAAAGATTAACCAATAAAGATAAAACAAAGTGAATGCCGACAGAAAAATGATACCGATCCACGACCAGATGATCAAATATTTTGCAGGGCGAAACTCTTTTCCGATATTCCGGGCGGTGATAACCCTATGGTTGAGGTAGGCCAATGCCGGTGCGGTAACAAACGAAAGGCTGGTGGCAAAATCAACCATGAGGCGCATGGTAGTTCCCGAAATCCAAATGAGCAGGATTACGCCGGCCGACAGGATGAACATCCAGTTTGCATAATTCAGTTTTTTTGCCCAGAAGCTGTTATTGCCAAAAAGAAGTTGTGTGCTCTGCTCAAGCGTGCGCGGATAAACATCCGTTACGGTCATTGTTGTGGAAAGCATGGTAGTTAGCGCAGCGATAGCGATGACGGGGTAAGCCCAGTTTCCGATAGTGGAAGTGTACATGCCGATAAGCTGGCCGGCAAAAACTGCTCCGCTTGCCGAAAGCTCTTCACCGCTGCCATGCATTACAAAAGCTCCCAGAGCCAAAAAGAAAGCGGCAACGATCATGGTGCCGAAAAACCCAATTCGAAATTCAATTAAAACGGGTTTGAGGTTGGGTTTTTCGTCAAGGCTTTTATATTTCGCCTGACTCCACAAGCTTGTCCAAACCACAATATCTATTGGCGCCGGCATCCAGCCTATAAAAGCAATCAAAAACAGCAGATGGTGCTTGTTGAAAAGGTCGAAATGCACCGTGCTAAGCAGTTGCGGGCGTGGAATATGTAAGGTGCTGATTAAGGCGATAAGGGTGCTCAGGCTGAGGAGAATAATAATCCACCGGATCATTCTGTCGAGAAGCTGAAATTTTCCGGTAATGAGCAGGATAACTGTTAGTAGGGTTAGTATGGCGCTCATGGCCGTGGTAGTAAGCCCCGATTGAAAAACAAAATTAAACAGTCCGGCCGTAACCATTGTAAGGGCCGCCATCACCGGAAACATGCTGAGGACGGTAACGATGAAAAATGCCACCAAAATCCAGCGCGCCGCCTCAAAATAGGCATCCAACAGGTTTTTGCCTGTGGCTAAAACATAACGACTGCCCACTTCGAAGAAGGGAAACTTTAGCATATTGGCTGCGATGAGCACCCACATAAGTTCGAAACCGAAATCGGCGCCCGCTCGGGTTGACTGCACAAGATGTGAAACCCCGATAGCGGCGCCTGCATACATTAATCCAGGCCCCAAGATCATTAAAAACCTTTTCAGGTTTTGTGTTTTTGCCAGATTTTCCATGCGTTTTCAGCTTGATTGATAAACATTTCCTTGCCGGTGATGATGGTGCAACCGCTCTGTATTCCGTGTTGCAAAAAAGCGGTGATTTCGGGGTTGTAAACCAAATCGAAGAGAATGTGTTCTTTTGTAAGGCCTTCGTATGGAATCAAAGGCGCCTGCTCGAGAAATTTGGGATACATCCCTAAAGGCGTTGTGTTGATTATGAGCTTGTTATCTTCTATGGTTTTGAGCGTAATATTGCTGTATTTTATCTGATCTAATTTAAAATTGTTGCGATCGACCGAAATAAACGGGATGCCAAGTTTCCGCAACACATATTTTACGGCTTTTGCCGACCCGCCTGTGCCTAAAATCAGCGCACTAATGCTGCATTTTTTTTGTTTGATTACCTTATACAGCGATTGTTCAAATCCAAGTGCATCTGTATTATATCCAATGAGGTAGGGCGTTTTATCGCGATTGTAACGGATCACAATGGTATTTACTGCCCCAATTATTTTTGCGGTAAAGTCCACCTCGTTCAAAAAATGCAGGATGTCTTGCTTATATGGAATGGTTACATTAAGGCCGCAAAGTTGTGGGTTTTCTGCAATAAGTTTCGGAAATCCATCTATGCTCTCGAGCGGAAAAAGTTTATAAGATGCATGAAGGCCCAGCTTGCGAAATTTTGCATTAAAATGAGCCGGCGAAAGCGAGTGCTCGAGTGGCTTGCCAATGATTCCGTAAAGTTGTTCCATTTTTTTATGAATAAGCCAGTAGTAACTACCTTGATTTTTCTTGTTAATATTTATTGTTTCCGATCGGGTTTCATATCGCTTGTTTTTACTTCATCACCCATTTTAGCCAGCGAAGCTTTTTGCCAAAAGGTGGATAACGAAGCGGTATATCGAGCCAAAGCCCACGTTTCATAATGGGTTTCAGGTGCGAAAATACATCAAAACCGGCTTTGCCGTGATAGGCTCCCATTCCGCTAAAACCGGTTCCGCCAAAAGGCAAAGCGCTATTGGCAAAGTGCATGATGGTGTCGTTTATGGTGATGCCGCCGGCACTAATGCTGTGCATCAGCTTATTAACTACTTCTTTTCTTTTGCTGAAAACATATAAAGCCAGGGGTTTGGGCTTTGTTTTGATGAGCTGTATGGCTTGGTCTATGCTGTTGAAAGTTACAATTGGAAGGATAGGACCAAAAATTTCTTCCTGCATCAAAGCCGAGTTCATACTCGGTTGTGCAATGAGGCTCAATGCAATAAACCGCTCGCCGGCATTGCTTTCCCCGCCAAAAATAAGTTTGCCGTCGTTCATCAAAGCTCGAATCCTTTCGTAATGACGCCGATTGATGATTCGGGGGTAATCGGGGCTTTTCTGCAGATCGCTTCCAAACAATTCGGCTATGGCTTGTTTCATGGCCTGGGTTAGCGCCGCTTCGATGCTTTTTTCAACTAAAACATAATCAGGTGCGATGCAGGTTTGCCCGGCATTGATGCTTTTTCCCCAGATAATGCGTTTGGCAGCAAGTGCAATGTCAGCGCTTTTTTCTACAATTACAGGGCTTTTTCCGCCCAATTCGAGCACAACCGGAATGAGTTGTTCCGAAGCTGCTTTCATCACTATTTTGCCAACTGCGGGGCTTCCGGTAAAAAATATCAGATCGAAAGGTTGTTTCAAAAGCTCGGTACTTTGTGCAACATCACCATTTATTACATGAATGTAGTCGTCGGCAAACGCCTGATTAACAATATCTTCTATGAGGGCTGAAGTGTGCACGCTTATTTCTGAGGTTTTAATTACCGCACAATTTCCGGCTGCAATAGCTGCAATCAAAGGGGCTATACTCAGCTGAAAAGGATAATTCCAGGGCGCAATAATCAGGCAAACCCCTTTGGGCTCGGGGAGCAAAAAACTTTTCGAAGGGAAGGCTTCGAGGCTGCCCCGCACATTGCGCCTTTTGGCCCATCGTTTTGTTTTTCGCAAATAAAGGGCTATTTCTTTGAGAACAAGGCCTGTTTCGGTGGCATAGGCTTCAAATGCCGACTTTCCGAGATCGCTGTGGAGGGCTTCGGCAATCCGGCTTTCATTTTCGCGAACAAGTTGCTGCAGTTTTTTGAGTTGCGCACGACGAAACGACAAAGGGCGGGTTTGGCCTGTTTCGAAATAGGTTTTCTGTCGCGCTACACAACGCTCAATAGGGCTATTCATACCGCTTTCATCACTGATTATGGCATGTGTTGCAAGATTAGCTCAGCTATTTTATGGTTGGTTTTTAAGGTTGGCATAAAATCAAGTAGCTCTTTATGCCCTTCAAAATCAATCTCTAAGGCCGATTCTAAATAGAAATATGCTTGTTCGGGCTTCTCATTGAGAATCAAGGCAGCCACCAGGCGGTAAAGGATAACCGGGTTTTCGGGCTGGTGAATAAGTCCGGTTTTCAACACCTGAATGGCTTTTTCTTTTTCGCCTGCAACAATATACATATAAGCGTAATCTTTCCATAAATCGGGGTCTTGAGGGTCGTTTTCCTCTACCAGCTGAAAATGCTCCCGCGCCTTATCAAAGCGTTGGATTTTAATGAAAAGGTCGGCTATCATCAGATGAAACTCATTATTCAGGCTGTCGAGCTCTATGGCTTTTTCCAAAAAACGGATGGCTTTTTTAGTGTCGCCATTTTCATCGTAAATAACGCCAATGCCTGCCCAAGCATCGGCAAGAAATTCATCTTGAGCCAATGCATTCTGATAATACGTCATGGCCTCTTCAAAAAGCTGCATTTTTTCGTAGCACTCGCCAATATAGTATAAGGTGAGCGCTTCGGCCTCTTCGTATTGTTCCGACTCTTTGAACCACTCCAAAGCTTTGGGATAGTTTTCCATTGCCGCATAAATTTGCCCGATGTGGATGTAAGCCGGAATATAAGTTTCGTCTATTGCCAGCACATATTCGAGCGCATCAATGGCTTTTTCGTGCAGTTCGAGGTTGTGAAAAGCCAAACCCAGGTTAAACCATGCTGCAATGCTGGTGGGGTTTTCGTCGAGATAATGCTGAAAAAATACGACCGATTCTTCAATCCGGTCGGCCATATCGTAACACATCCCAATTTCAAACAATATCTGCTCCGGCGCATTGCTTTTATTAAGCGCTTTATTCAGGTAAATAAGCGCCATATCAAAATCGGCAAGGTTTTCGTATTCAAAAGCAATGGTTGAAAAAAGCTCTTCCAAATCGTCTTCGTCGGCCATTGGCAGCACGCGCTCATATTCATTAATCGCTTTCTGGAAGTCGAACATCATGCTGTAAACGGCTCCCTTGCTCATGATGATATCGGTGTCGTCGGGCTCTTCGAGTTCGATTTCTTCGAGTATCTGAAGCGATTCCCGGGTTAGGCCGTCAGAAGCAAATTGCCTGGCTAATAGCATTTTGATGCGATAATTCGCGCCATGCAGAATCAAGGCTTTTTCTAAAGCCAAACGAGCTTTTTCGTGCATCAGATTGTTTTGAAAATGATCTATCAGCACTTCAAATTCTTCCGAATCAAAATAACTTTCCACTCCGTTTTGTATCATCTCGTCAAAACGGCTGACCAGATATTCTAACGAAAAATCATCATCCCATTGTGATTCGTCATCTGTCATACACCTCAGTATAATAATGCGGCAAAAATACGATATTCTAAGCAAAAAGACCTGCCCATCCGGATTGAACCGATAAACACACTGATAATCATCTAATTGACTTTATTAAAAAGCCTTTGCCTATCAGCTTCATTTTGCTTTCAGAAACAAAGTTAATGCCTTTTTTACGGTGATAAAAATAACGATGCTTTTTCGGAAAAGGACGCTTTTTCAGATTTTTTTATCAACCATTACAGCAAGGTTTATTGTTAATAAGTGCCATGCGCAAATTTGCTGTTTTCGGCACATTTTTTTGTCGTTGGTGCTCAAAACTTATGGTAACTTTGTGCGCAAATACAGCTTTATGACACTTATCAAATCCATTTCAGGAATTAGAGGCACCATTGGAAATACGCCTGGCAACAACCTAACGCCTCCTGATATTGTGCGTTTTACCGGCGCTTATGCGGCTTGGCTGTGGAACCGCCATCCGCAAGCCGAACGGCTGAGCGTTGTTGTGGGCCGCGATGCGCGTGTTTCGGGTTCTATGGTGAATCATTTGGTATG
>CAYYDS010000008.1:0-27097 GCA_964470665.1 uncultured Lentimicrobiaceae bacterium | reverse complement strand
TGCGGCAGGCTCTCCGGCGTGCCAAAAGGCGTATCGAGGATGGTGCGGGCCACATGGTCGTAGTGCATCTGGGCAGCCGGCACTGAGCTCGGTAAGTTTTCAAAACCGCACATTTCGCCAAACTGACCGCCGGCATAGGCGTTGGTCTGGTTCCACTGCGAGCTGGTTCCCCAAAGGCTGTCTTCGGTAATGATCACGCCAAAGCGTAAGGGGTCGGCCACATCGGCCACAAATTCGGATAGCAGGTCGAAGCTCAGCTGGCGACTTGCAGGATTCCAGTCAAAATTCACAATATCGAGTGTTGCCACACTAATGGTATTGATCCGGCGTTCGTAGCCCTGCTCAAGAAACAAGGGATCGCTATCGCCCGACGTGCGATCGGAAGTGAGCATCGGGTAGCCCACAAAACCCGGTATAATGAAGGGTATGGCATTATCGTATGTAACATTCATCATGGGGTCGTTGTTGTGAACAGCAACGCCGATCCATGTATCAGGGTATTTTTCTGCCATTAAATCCATCAGGCAAATGCCGCGCGTGCACCATCCGCACCAGGTGCCGGTGGCTTCCTCAACCAAAACTTTTTTGGCAGGCACAAACGGAACTACGTGCACTGTTTTTTCCATTGTGTTATTATCGGGCATCACATCGTTTCCGCCATTCACCTGGCTAATGCTTGTAACAATGTGATGGGCGCCTATGCTTGCCAAGCTAATAGGCACGGGATGAGTAAAATAGTACGATTGGTCTGTTTCTATATTTAAGCCGTTTACGGAATACACAACAGGGTTTCCGCCATCTACCGAATATGAAATATCAAATGAGTTTAGGGCTTGTTCGCCTTCATTCACTATTTTCCCCTTCAGTTCGAAAGCAGTGTTTAGGGCAATATATGGTGCAATGTTGATTTCGGTAAGCGCAGCATCTAATTCTTTTGGAACCGACACTTTGACGTTATCAATAAACCAGTCTTTAACATAAAATGTTTCTCCGGAAATATACAAACAAAACTGCACATCGGGGTGTCCCACATCGGTAAGCACAAACGATTTATATTCGGGGCCAATATCTGTTTGGGGCTGAGTTTCCCATAAGATATTCCAATTGCCGTTGCCAATGCGATAGGCAGCGCCAATTTTGGGGCTTACCATAAAAACTTCATATAAATGCCTGAACGAGAACGTAACCGACGAGTAGCCGCTTAGATCAAGCGGCGGCGAAATGAGCCTCGAAGTTACATTTGCATTGATGAACCTAAAGCGTGCTTCCGGAACATCGCCGCCGGCAAAATTTGATTCGCTTTTTACCCACTTCTGGGCCAAAGTGTCAATAGTCCAGCCTTGTGGAGGAAAATTTCCGTTAAAAGTTTCGTTTAAAAACGTTTGCGAATAACTCATATTCAAGGCAAAAAATAGCAGGAACAAAATGAGCAGGCTCTTCAAAAAAATGTTTTGTTTCACAGAAAAACAGTTTAAAGGGTAAAAAAAGCATTTTCTTGTTTAGGAAAGTTTTAAAAAGAGCCGTCTTTCTCAAGACGGCTCTCAAACAACCAAAACTTATGAAAACTAATTATTTATTATCAATCGTGATGTTCTAACAGTGTTTTCGGTTTGCAGCATCAGGACGTATGTACCTGAAGGTATGCCACTTGTATTATACCGGATGCTATGGTTTCCGTTTGTCATTTCAGCATTGTAGATAAAACTGATCAAACGTCCATTCAGATCGTGGATGCTCAGCGCAACCTTGCCGGCTTTTTCCTGACGGAAGCTGATTTTGAGTTCGCCACTTGCCGGATTGGGGCTGATGCCAATAAAGCCGGCTTCCATTTCCTGAAGGCCAACGTGCATTCCCGTTTCAAAGGTTACCGAAGAAGCCGGAGTAACAATGCCATTGGCATTCTGAACGTCGGCAACGCCTAATTCGAAAAGCGTATAGGAAGCCAACAAGTCGTCGGGGTTCACGGTAATCGTCGTTTTATCGTCGCTAATGGTAGCAGCAAAGGGGTGATTGGCACCGCCAACCTTTTTCAGGCTAACGAGGCTTGCCACGTTGGCATTGGTTATTTCGGCTCCTCCGCTCATAAATACCGGCATATCGAAGGTGATATGCAAATCAACTTCGGTAGAAATACCGGTTGCTCCGGCCACAGGGTCGAAACTTACGGTGGCTGCCACAGAGCCGGCTTCTTGCGAGTAAGCGCTGTTAAAGATATATTTGCTTGCATTATCCTGCACAAAAACAACGGCCACAAGGTCGTCCATTTCTTCCATATGTGTGGTGGCCATATCGTAGGTGAAGTTTAAGGTTGCCGGCACACCTTCCTGCATATTCATTGTTGTGCCATTGGCATCAGGCATCATTTTCATCATCACATGGTGGAACGAGGTTTCGCCGTTGGTGGCCACGTTGCCTGTAGTGAGTTTCTCAATGATAACTACATGAACGGTAACATCGCTCAACGCTACATAAGGAGTAATCTGTGCCGAAACACTGAAGTTTGTTCCATTAATCTGGTGTGTTGCACTCAGAGCCACAAAAGCCGGGTCGGCCATTGCCGTATTGTAGGCGTTGTTTACGGCTGCAGCGCTCGTAGAAACGTTGAGCCCCTCTGCGTAAAGCATAGGCACGGCGTTTACGCCATAATAGGTACGGCGTACCCCGCCTTCGGCCGTATAATACGGGTCGCCAGTGCCCGGCCAGTTCATCTGATATTTGATGAGGCCGATATTGGCGCCATTGGTAGCAATAAATGGATTGAAAACCGAGTTGTTAAAGCTTGCGCAAGGAGCACAGGTAGAGCTTGTAAATTCTTCAAACAAGGGGCGGCGCTGCATAGTTTGCGAGGGAACACCGATGTTTTTAATGAGCATATCGTTATCGGGGTTATCATCTTGAACAACTCCGTTTACGTTCGAAATCCAAACTTTCACTTCATGATTACCGGCTTCGGGATTCAGCGGTTGAATGCAATTATAAGTAAAGGTGTTGTCGGTGGCCAAATTTAAACCGGAATATGAGGTGGTGTTTGTTGCGCCACCATCGAGCGACCAGTTGACGTCAAATGAGTTGATGGCTGTTAAACCCTCATTGATAACCTTTCCTGTAACCGTTTTCTGCCCTTGAAAATAGGTCGGAAGGTTTAGGCTCTGTAAACCACCATCAAGATTTTTGCGTTTGAAAACTTTTACATTGTCAATAAAAAGGTAGTCAATATTATAAAGGTTGCCGCTTAGATAAAAACAAAACTGAAACTCCGGCTGGCCAACATTGTTTAGCTCAACAGTTTTCAACATAGGGCCCTGGTTTGAAGTAGGGTTTACCGACCATGCAACTTCCCAATCGCCGGTACCAAAGCGCTTTGCCACACCAAAAGTAACTCCGCTGGCATAAAAATCGTAGAAGTAATTAAAGCTGAGGGTTACATCCGTTTCGCCCGCCAGATCAATAACAGGCGAAATAAAGCGAGTGGTTGTATTTTGATTGACGTAGGTGAATTTCAACTCGGGCGACGTGCCTCCTGCCTGCGAGGTTGCACTCTTAGCCCACTGATTTGGGGCTCCGTCGCGCGTCCATCCGGCCGGCGGGAAAACGGTACCACTGAAATCTTCAGTAAGGAATACCTGAGCGAAAGTAAATTGCGCGAGCAACATTGCTGCTAAAAAAGTAAATACGTGCTTCATAAAAATTGATTGTGTTTGGTTATTAATTATGCTGTTTGCAAAATTTCCGCTTTTATCATCAAAGGCCCTAACTTACGTCCAAGCTGGTCTTTGGCACGCATAAGCTGCGATTTGGACGTATTGGCCGAAATAGACAACATCTGCCCGATTTCGTTATGGCTATAGCCTTCAATGGCATTTAAACTAAAAACTTGATGGTAGCCTTTTGGCAATGTATTCACAACGCGCATCAGGTCATTATAATATAACCCGGCAGTTACCGTAATTTCCGGGATCACATCATCGGGCATATACGTTAATTCGCTTTCGGTATAGGCTACCTTTTTCTTTTTATAGAAGTTAAAAGCAGTGGTTACCATAATGCGGCGAAGCCAACCCTCGAAAGAACCGGTATTTTTAAAATCAGCCAAATAGCGAAACGCCTTAATAAATCCTTCCTGAAGAATATCTTCGGCATCCCACGAACTGCGTGCATACCTGCGGCATACCGGTATTAACTTTGCAGCAAACAGCTCATAAAGCCTGAATTGTGCCTGACGGTTATTATGCAGGCAAGCATCAATCAGTTTACGTTCTTCGATTGCGTCCATTTGTAGCCCTATATTTTTGATTTGAGAAAAAGAACCAACGCCAGCACAATTAGCAAAAAGTAAAGCAAAGCCACTGCCTTGCGCACCATCTTTTGAATTGATTTTCGTGTAATCGTGTTCATCTCAAAAATTTTCAAGGCGAAAGTATCTTAAATAAAAAAACAACTTCAAAAAACCATCTACTACAATAACTTTACAATATGTTATTTATAATCATTCTATCTATTTATTACCTCTACATTTATTATTCTTTTTCATTGATTTTATGTGTATTATATTTTCTTTACTACTACATTTTCAAATTTAAGCAGGCATTATTCAGTTATACTACATCGAAAAAAAAATCCGCAAAAAAAGAAGGTTTAAAAGAAATAATTAAACAAAGGATTAGTCTTTTTTATTCGGGCTTTAAGGTCAGAATTGCCGGTTATCCATCCAATTCTTCCCGAACGTTAAAAAGAACGAATTAGCAGGCAAAACCACCATTACATTAAAGGATACTCAGCCATAAAACAACAAGGTAGGAAAAACGCATGAGCACTATTTTTTATCTCGGTAAGCCACGCACAACGCATAAACTATTTGAATAGCAGCAAGTTGCTTTTCATTACGAATTATTCTAAACAAAAGTTTAAAAAACAATGTTTTTTCAGGAGGCTTTGCTTATCTTTGTAAGTTATATGCCGCTTACCTTACCAAGGTAACCGCTTGCTCACATGACAGCCCTCGACACATACAGCCCCGAAGAACGTTCCGAAATTTTGCGCCGTTACCGCAACCTGATCGAAGTGTGGCACACACGCAAAGAAGTGAGTGACAGGTGGATGGTGCGAAAAGCATTTACATTGGCCGTTGAAGCCCATAAAGATATGCGGCGCAAATCGGGCGAGCCATACATCTACCACCCCATTGCAGTAGCAACCATTGCAGCCGGCGAAATCGGCCTGGGGCGCACTTCCATTATTAGCGCACTCCTGCACGATGTGGTGGAAGACACCGAGTTTAAATTAGCCGATATTACCAATATGTTTGGTGAAGAAATTGGCCGCATCATTGACGGCCTAACCAAACTCGACATCCTGGTGGAAGGTTCGGATGCGCCCAGCCTGCAAGCCGAAAACTTTAAAAAAGTACTTCTCACACTATCTTACGACGTGCGGGTGATCCTCATTAAACTTGCCGACCGGCTGCACAATATGCGCACATTAGATGCCATGCCGCAGCATAAACAGCTGAAAGTAGCTTCGGAAACCCTTTACCTTTTTGCTCCTTTGGCCTATCGCCTGGGGCTTTACGCCATAAAAAGCGAATTAGAAGACCTTTCGCTTAAATATACCGAGCCGGCAGTATATGAATCCATATCGAAAAGTCTGAAAGAAAGCCGTGCCGAGCGCAATCAAATGGTAGAGTCGTTTCTTGTGCCAATACGCGAAGTTTTAAACAAAATGCAGATTAAGTTTCGTGTTCGCGTTGTTGAAAGCTCTATCAACTCTATTTGGCTGAGAACCAAAGAGAAAGATATCTCATTTAACGAATTACACGATACTTTTGTCGTACGTTTTATACTCGATGCGTCGCAGGAAAGCGAAAAAATAAGTTGCTGGCAGGTCTATGCCGCCATTACCGGCATTTACAGGCCCAATAACCAGTTATTGCGCGACTGGATTTCGCTTCCAAAAGCAAACGGCTACGAGTCGCTTCACGGCACCGTAATGAGCCGGGCCGGAAAATGGGTAAATGTGCAAATCCGCTCCGAACGCATGGACGCCATTGCCGAAAAAGGCTATGCAGCCTACTGGAAATACAAAAGCGATCATGGAAGCGAAAACAAAAGCGAAAGCGGCCTGGACGAATGGCTAAACAAAGTGCGTGAATTGCTTACCTCCGACGATGCATCAGCGCTCGATTTTGTGGACAGCTTCCGGCTCAACCTTTTCTCCGACGAAATTTTCGTCTTCACGCCCAAAGGCGAAATGATTTCGATGCCAAAAGGCTCAACCGCGCTCGATTTTGCCTTTCAAATACATACCAGCTTGGGCAGCAAGTGCATTGGCGCCAATGTAAACCACAAATTAGTTCAACTGAACCACGAGCTAAAAAGTGGCGACCAAGTCGAAATTATCACATCCAAGGTTCAGTTTCCCAAGGAAGAATGGTTTAACTTTATTGTAACGGCCAAAGCCAAATCCAGGCTGCAGGATGCCATACGCGAATACCGGAAAACCTTTAAAGACGAAGGCCGGAAAAAACTTGACGAATTTTTTGAACAGCTTAACCTCGACCCCGGCAAGCCCAACATCACCCGCCTGATTGATGCCGAAGGCATCTCGGGGCTCGTTGACTTGTATTATTATATTGCCACCGACAAAATAAATTTAGCAAAAGTGAAGGAGGCCTTCCGCGACAAAACAGCCTCTAGCTCTTCGAGCTTTTTCAAATACCTCATCAGCCCCTTTATGCGGCACAAACCCATTGAAGAAGTGGCCAAACTGGAACAGGGCAATGCCGAAAATGGCCAAATCAATGCAGATGTGTTTAGCGAAGAAACCACCGATCTGGGCTATACCGTATCAAGTTGTTGCAATCCAATTCCGGGCGACGATGTTGTTGCATTAGCCTTTCCGGGCGAACCCATGCAGATACACCGCGTAAACTGCCCAACGGCCATCAACCTGATGTCGAAATATGGCAACAACATCATCAAAGCCAAATGGAAACAAAAAGAAAACATCACTTTCCTGGCGGGGCTTAGGGTTACGGCTATCGACTCGATCGGGTTTATCCATACCCTCACCGAAATCATCTCCATTCAACTCAAAATAAACATCCGCAACCTTCAAATCGAAAGCAGCAATGGCGTGGTGGTGGCCTATATCACCATTTATGTGCAAAATCTGCAAAGCCTGCAAGAAGTTATCTCAAAGCTTCAAAAAATGGAGGGCGTAAGCAATGTAAAACGCTTAGAGCGCATCTCGGAAATGAAATCATAGCCTAAGCGTTAGATTGTAAGCATTTATCGCAAAATGCCGGCTCCGGTTCTGCCCTATTTTTTCTTAAACAGAATATCAAAATCCCTTTGCTTTCCGGCTTCCCAAAAAGCTTTGGGGATAATCTGCCAATTGTTAAGTATTTGAGGATTAATCTGTTGTTTTTTCTCAAGCCATTGCATCAAATAAAAACGCAGATCGAATTCGGTTGATGTTAGGATGCGTGAAGGCAGTTCGTCCTGAGGTATTTTTGCGCCATCAATCAAATGGCCGCCACCCCCGTTTGCCCTATACGAATTGATGGCCACGGTGTAGGAAGCCGCCAGATCAAAATTCCGGCCATCCGAAAAACTCGAAATCTCCACCCTTTGACCGGAAGGTTTGCTTACGTCAACAATATAATTTATACCTGCCGCCGATTCAAAATTATAAAAGCGGTCATCAAGCTCGGCCGAACGCGTGCGTTCGGAATACATAATGTTTCCCTCATTATCTCGCCTGAATTTCAATAAGTTATCCTTATCGCTCTTCATCTCGTTAAACCAAATTGCACTTGAGTATTCCAAATAATTTTTGATTTCGCTCCCCGACAAACGGATGGTATAAAGCAGGTTTTCAAAACTATAGAGGTCGAACATATCGCGCATATGAATCACGCCTTCGTTGATGCAGGCATTGAACGACAAAGGGGCGCTAAACGAAACATCGGCGCCTGTTTGTTCCAGCTGAAAAGAATGCAGGAGATCGACAAATTTTGAGGGGCCAAAAAGAGCCTCATTCGAGCAAATGGTTTCAGAAAACCGGGCAATGGGGCGGCTCAAATAATCGCGCACTTCTTTCATATTCTCCTCATAGCGAAGCATAAAATCAGGGTCGGGCAAAAAGTTGCGCGTTTCAATCAAAGCGCCTTTTGCATCTTTTTTTACCAGGCGGTTTTCATTTTCGTCAAAAGCCAATGTCAAATCGGCAACGGCCATATTTCGAGCTCCGGAAGTGGTGCCAAGAATTAACACATCGCGGCCATCGGGATCCTTCACCGTATAATTCCAGCCTTTGTGATCGTGTCCTACAAAAACCACATCAAAGCCCGCAACCTTTTTAGCAACAAGGCTTGCCGCGTTTTCATTTCGCTTGGTGTTGGCATTCGTTCCGCCATAAGTATAATCTACACCGGAGTGAAAAAGGCCAATCAGCAGGTCGGGATTTTCCTTTTCCCGAATGATTTTTACCCACTTCTCGGCTGTTTCAATCATATCGTCGAAGGCCATGCCCGCATACAATTTTTCGGGAAGCCATTCGGGAATCAAGGGCGTAATTAAACCCAAAACAGCTATGCTCGCCCCTCCTCTTTCAAGCATATGGTAAGGCTTAAAATAAGGTTCGGAGGTGGTTAGGTTGATGGCGTTGGCCGCAAGCCACGGAAAATCTAACTCGTCTCTAATTTTGTCGTAAACGGCATGTCCGGTTTCCACATCATGATTGCCCGGCGTGGCCACATCGCAGCCCATATAATTATAAGCATCGGCAAACAAATGGGCCGGCCCCGTTTTAATGTAATTGTAGTAATATACCAGAGGCGTCCCCTGCAAAAAATCGCCATTGTCCACATACACAACATATTGATCCTTATCGGCACGCTCCTGTTTCAAATAGGTCATCACCTGGGCTAGCGAAGCGTTTGCAGGCTTATCGGCAATAAAGTTGAATGGCAAAAGCGCTCCATGCACATCAGAGGTTTCAACAAACTTAAGTTTAATATCCTGAGAATAAACATATGGCTGAAATATAACGAATAGTATTAGAGTAAAAAAGCGGCTAATCTTCAACATATCAAAAAAGTGTTTTTTAATTTTTACCGGCAAAGGTAATTGATCCTAAAGAATTACCGGATTTATTTTAAGCTTCCTGTTGGCGCCATTTTATGCCTTAAATGGGAATCGTGGCAAGGCTGCCAAAACAGAGGTTTATCTGGCGCCAACACTGTATTATATTGTTTATCAACAATTTAGATTTGATTTATTTCTTTTTCGGCTCGCCAAAAAAAGAATTACCTTTGCTGCTTTAACCCACAGAACCATGAAATCGAATTCCCTCTCAGCGCCGAAAAACAATCTAATTCCCTTATTGGTAATCGGTGTATTATTTTTTGTTTTTGGCTTTGTTACCTGGATCAACGGAGCCCTTATTCCCATCCTAAAAACTACTTGCCAGCTGAGTGATTTCATGTCGTACTTTGTTACGTTTGCCTTTTATATTTCTTATTTTGTGATGGCGCTTCCATCGTCGTGGATACTTCAAAAAACCGGTTTTCGAAACGGAATGGTCATCGGTTTGTTGGTAATGATGGCTGGTGCGCTCATTTTTATTCCGGCAGCACTCGACCGTTCGTATGTGATCTTTCTTTTGGGATTATTTACGATAGGGACGGGTCTTGCCTTATTGCAAACAGCTGTCAATCCGTATGTTACCATTCTTGGCCCGATAGAGAGCGCTGCACGGCGCATCAGCATTATGGGTATAGCCAATAAGTTTGCCGGGGTTTTGGCACCGGTTATTCTGGCATCCGTTGTATTGAAAAATGCCGAAGAGCTAAACGAAAAACTGGCTGCAGCAGCCGATCCGGCTATACATGCCCAGCTTTTAGACCAGCTTTCGCACCGCCTTATTTTTCCTTATCTGTTAATGGCCGGCTTCCTTGCCGCTTTGGCCATCTTCATCCGCTTTACCCATCTACCCGAAATTGAGGCCGAAGAAGAAAATGTGGCCAGCACTGCGCATGACAAAAAGACGGTTTTTTCTTTTCCACACCTTATCTTCGGGGTAATTGCGCTGTTTTTTTATGTTGGCGTTGAAGTTATAGCCGGCGACACCATTATCCGATACGGCGATTCGCTGGGGGTGCCCATGGCCTCGGCAAAATTCTTTACCTCTTTGATGCTGGTTTTAATGGTATTCGGCTATTTCATCGGGGTTGCACTTATCCCAAAATACCTGAGCCAAAAAGGGGCTCTGATCATCTGTTCGCTAACCGGCATTGGTTTTGCACTTTTGGCCATTTTCACCCCTACTGCTTATCAGTTTACGCTGCCTTTCCTCGATTTCACAACCTTCAGAGTCATTAGTCTAAGCCTCCCTTATACCGTACTTTTTGTGGCGTTGCTCGGCCTTTCCAACAGCCTGATTTGGCCGGCCATTTGGCCACTAGCCCTTCAAGGGATCGGCAAATTTACCAAAACAGCTTCGGCCATGCTTATCATGGCAATTGCCGGCGGAGCCACCATTCCGCTGCTTTATGGATACATTGCGGAAAAAAGCTCTACGCAAACGGCCTACTGGGTGGCCGTGCCCTGTTATCTGATTGTTTTGGCCTTTGCCCTCACCGTAAACCGGCTGCGCAAACGAAGTATTCAAGCTGATTAAGCCCGGAAATGACCGAACGTTCGAAAGGAAATATTCTGCTGCTTTCTGCAGCGGCCATCTGGGGTTTTGCTTTTGTTGCCCAACGCGACGGCATGAACCATCTTGGCCCCATGGTTTTCAACGGGATACGTTTTGTGCTGGGGGCTGCAACTGTTTTACTCTTAATTCTTTTCGAAAAAAACCGAAGGCCACTCAGGCAACACCTTTCAAGGCCCTTGCTCATGCACGGACTTATGGCGGGCATAGCCTTATTTTTTGCTTCAAGTTTTCAGCAAGTCGGCATCAAATATACTACTGCCGGAAATGCCGGTTTCATTACCAGCCTTTATATTTTTATTGTGCCTGTTATTGGGCTGTTTCGTCGTTTAGTCTATGGCTGGAAAACCTGGGTGGGTGCCTTAATAGCCCTTCCGGGGCTTTATCTGCTTTCGGGCAGCAATGGGCTAAACCTTCAGGCCGGTGATTTATTGGTGCTTATAGGCGCTATATTTTGGGCTTTTCATCTTGTTGTGCTCGATTATGTTGCGCCTTTGCACGATTACCGTCACCTTGCTTTTCTGCAATTCTTTGTTGCAGGCTTTTTAAGTCTGATTCCGGGCCTTATCCTCGAGTTTCCTCCTATGCAGCAGCTTTCGGCTGCATGGATGCCCCTGCTTTATACCGGAATATTTTCTGCCGGATTGGGTTTTACTTTTCAGGTGGCCGGCCAGCGGCACCTGCCTGCCAACCATGCGGCACTCATTCTTAGCCTCGAAGCCGTGTTTGCACTTGCCGGCGGTTTTCTTATCCTGCACGAAAGCATGACGATGAAGCAGCTTGGGGGTGCAGCTTTAATGCTTGGCGGGGTGATGCTTTCGCAAATGAGCCCCGCGCTAAAAAAAGAATAAAACCTCCAAGCCTGAGTGTATCAGCGCATTGTGTCGAATCCTTTGCCGAAAACTCCCATTACCGATGAAAGCGACACAAATGCATCGGGGTCTTCCTGCTTCACTATCCGAAAAATTTCCTGGTATTCCATCCGCTTTACGATAATCATCAGGATATCGTTTTCCGACTTTGTGTACCAGCCTGTGCCTTTTATAAAGGTAATGCCACGGCCGGTTTCATTACCAATACGATCGGCAATGGAATTGGCATTTTTCGAAAAAATAAAGAGCTGTACCGACTGTTTGTTACCCGTAATAATCAAATCAATCACATAACTCACTACCGCCATAACCACGAAGCCGTAAACCAGCGTTTCGATGTGAATATCGGGCAAAAGGAAAGAACTCGAAATAATGAAAACGTCTAAAAATAGGATTATTTTTCCCGGGCTGATATTTCGGTATTTATTGACAATCATGGCAATAATGTCGGTGCCTCCGGTGCTGCCGCCCTGAGTAAAAATCAAACCCATGCTGCTACCCGACATAATGGCACCCACCACCGAAGCCATAAAACGGTCGGTAACAAAGGGTTCGCGGATAAAATACTGCAAAAGCGCAAAAAAACCTGACAATACAAAAATGGAATAAATGGTTTTCATACCAAAACCCCTTCCTAAAATTTTTAGCGCAAATAAAATAAGCACAGCATTAATCACAAACACCGAAACCCCCACCGGAAGCCCTGTTCCCCAGAATATTACGGTTGCAATACCGCTCACTCCCCCACCCAAAATTTTATTGGGAATCAAAAAGGCAGTCCAGCCCAAGGCCATCATAAATAAGCCAAATGTAATAATGGAGTACTCTTTCAGTAGTTTTAAAACCGCGTTATTCTTTTTCATGATTTTTATGGAAGTAAGCAGCAAAATTACGCAAATTCCGGCTTTAGAACCAAGCCTTTGTGCGATTGCTAAAAATAAGCGGGCTGACACTACAATAAAAGGAAAACCGGCAAACCTATAATTGTTAATGAATGTTAATTATTCTTATAGCGTAAAAATTGGCAATAAATTTGCGGTGCCTATTCCTTAAATTCATTTTTATGATTTGGATTATTTTTGGAGTTTTCATGCTCCTGAGTTGGCTTGTGGGCAATCAGCTAAAAAGCAAATTCAGGGAGTTTAGTAAGATACCTGTCAATTTTGGCATGAGCGGCCGCGATGTTGCGCAGAAAATGCTTAACGACAATGGTATTTTTGATGTAAAAATTCAATCTGTTGAAGGCGAACTCACCGACCATTACAATCCGACTACTAAAACTGTCAATCTTAGCCCTGACGTATTTTATGGAAACAGTGTTGCAGCGGCGGCAGTAGCTGCTCACGAATGCGGTCATGCCGTTCAGCATGCCACAGCCTATCATTGGCTCACAATGCGCAGTCAGCTTGTGCCTGTGGTAAGCTTTTCGAGCAAATGGGTGCAATGGGTTCTTTTGGCCGGCATCGTGATGATCAACACCTTTCCGCAGCTGCTTTTATTAGGCATACTCATGTTTGCCGTTACAACCCTGTTTAGCTTTGTAACCCTTCCGGTTGAGATTGATGCCAGCCGGCGCGCGCTTGCATGGCTGGGAAACAGCGGCATAACTACCACCGCCTCACAACCCAAGGCACAGGAAGCCCTTCGTTGGGCAGCTTATACTTATGTGGTGGCTGCACTTTCGTCGCTTGCAACCTTATTATACTATCTTTCCATCTATATGGGTCGGAGAGATTAAGAATTTGCTATTAAAAACTTATTCTTTTGAACCAGATTAAATCATTTCAACAATCATTAAATTTTATTACACTATGAAAAAAAACCTGCTCGTTCTGTTAATGTTAGCTTTCGGAGTAGCCGTAACCATGTCATCCTGCGAAAAAGATGATCCCATCCTGTTTCCCGAACCAACCATCAATTTCAAAGGTGGCGCTAACTACGTTTCCAATGATGTAACCGTAACCGAAGGCGAAAGCTTTATAATTGGCATTAACGCTGCACAAAATGTGGATACTAAATCTAAACTCAAAAGCCTGAGTATCATTTTCACCAGCAACAATACCCCTTACAACTTAGTTGAAGAACAGATTGAAAAAGCTCAAGAAGCCAACTATTCCAAAGATTTTGAAATCACCCTCAACAGCGTTGGAGAAGGCATTCTTAAAGCCAGAATTACTGACGAAGCAGGCGAGTTTGCCGAAGTAAGCTTTAAAATTACCGTAAAACAGGCCGGCGTTGAAGTAAAGAAAAAAACCGGTGTTGAATTTGGTTCGTACAACGATGCAATCGGAAGTTTCTATGGTACGACAACCGAAACCGTTTATACAATTTCGCAGGCTTTCAATAACCAAGCTTTGGTTGACATCGTTTTCTTTAAAGGCTCAACCAACGAAAACACCTTAGCTGCTCCTGACGATACCGATGCAAACACCATTAGCGATTACAATTTGGCAAACTGGACCAAGAAAAATAAAACCCGTTTCATCATCAGCGACCTTACTGCAGCACAATTTGATGCTATTGGCGAAATTTATCAGTTCCCCGATTTTGTTGAAGCTAATGCTAACACCAAAGCAAACCACTTAGAAGCCGGTCAGGTTATATTTTTTAAAACCGAAGCCGGAAAACGCGGTTATGCTAAAGTCGTTGACCTTTACACCAAAGGAAACAAAGCTAAAGTTGATTTTATCGTCGAAAAATAATCCGGTATAACCGATTTTCAAAAAAGCCTTTGTCCATTGCAGACAAAGGCTTTTTTATTTTTCCAAGCGATTGTTTTACCGCCATCTTTGCAGCCGGCGCGCATCTCCAAACGAGCTCCCCGATCAGCACCATGGGTTTACAACAAAATCGCGCAGTATTTTTCGGGTTTTTAAAAAAAACAATCTCGAAGTCCTTAGCATAAAATTGTTATAAGTTGGGAAAAACTGGAAGAAAAAGGCTTTTCCAATGGAATCTGCCTTTTTAGCAGCTTTCTACAACCACAAGCTTACCTTGTGCTTCGAGGCGCTGCACAATACCTTCGGCAATTTTGCGGCGGTTGAGCAAACCTTGTTGCCTAAACTCGATTGCTCCGCTATTGAGGTTTCGCGACTGGCCGAGCCAAACGTTGATGCGGTCGGCCATGCGCAGAAAACCCGCCATTGAAGCCGCCACCGAATCGGGCGGATAATCGGCCGGATCCTCATCGAGCAGGTGATACACCTGGTTGAGCGTTACTAATCCTTCGGTAACAAGCTCAAAGCCACCGAGTTGATATGCCGGTGGGGTGATTGGGTCGCTGGTTTCGATCACTTCGATGCGTTTTTTCAGCACACGGGCTGCCATCATGGCAGTTGATCCGCCCGAAATCAGGTGTATTCCTTCGGTTTCAACAAAACGGTTTACCCATTGTTCATCATCCGATTTTTGCGCCGGAGGTCCGCTAAGCAGGTTTACAATCACTCCGCGCCGGTTTAGTGCCATCAGCACCGAGCAGTCGTCGCCCGAACCTTTTGGCCAATAGTCGCGCGCCTGATCATGAACTTTTTGAGCCAGCAAAGCCCCATCTAGCCGTTCGACCGGAAGTTGCGATTGAATAAACGCACGCACGCCATCTGTTTCCCAGCCAAGCGGAAAATGTTTTCCGATGCCGGCCTGCGTAATCCCGTCTGACATCAACATCAGTCCCTCGCCTCGTCCAATGGAAGTTTCTACCTCGTGGACAATGGCTTTCTGAAGGCTATAAACCCGATTTACCAAGGGTTGGCAATAAGTTTTGTTGATTGTAAGCGGCGGCGGCATTTCGTAGCTAAGCACGGTAGTATTGCCATTGTTTAGAATTCTGGCAATCGTAAAAACAGCAAACGGGTGGCCTTGCCCCCACACCTCGTTCATCGTTTTTGACACCGAGGCAAAAGCATCGCGGATGGATACTCCCATTCGAATCAGTCCTTCCAAACGCGAAACACACATATTGGCCGAAATATGTGCTTTGATGCCCGAACCCAAGCCATCGGCAAGCAAAATAGTGGTGGCAGCCTCGTCGCGAATTACCGAATAGCTATCGCCACAAGGTGTGCCGGGTTTTTTGGAGGTTTGAACGGCAAATAGATCGGTGTGGATATACATGGCTATTTGCGTATCGAATCAATCAGCGTTTTCATCAGCACCTCGCCTTTGGCGGTATGTTCTCCAAGGAATTTTGCCATATCCTGTGCCATTTTTATCTGATGTTCAATGAGTTCCTGTGCTTTAAGCACTGTTTCGGTTTTTATTTCGTCGAGCTGATATTTGCTCGATTGGCTTGCGGTTACATCAATAAAAATACCGGCATACTGTTCTTTGCTTGGCAAGGCATAGGCTACTAAATGGCAAATTAGATTGTAGGCTTTGTAATTTATAATTTGCCTTACGACGGTTTCGGTGCCGGCAGCAAGTTTCTCAAACGGGTCGGGGTCAATCAAATAGCTGATGTTTTTACCCAACAGCATATTGGAGCAGTTAAACATGCTTTGAAATGCGGGGTTCATGTGCAGAATTTTCAGTTCTTTGCTCAAGAGAATGAGTCCGTTTGGGTCGAATTCGATCATGGTGTCGAATTTTTTCTCGGCCATTGAGCGCATATAGGGCACACACATTTCGGGCTCGGCCATTCCTTCGAGTACGGCGATGGCTTTTTCGCGGCAGCCCGGGTAACCGCATGCCGTGCAGTTGAGCTCGTCTTCGGGGCTGTGTTTCCCTGTCAAAGCTAAAACCTGTTTGATTTGTTCTTCGGTAAAGCTTGCCTTCCGTTTGTTCTGTGAAGTAGAGAAAAGCGTTTCGAGTTTTTTGGCAAGCTCTTGTCCATAGTCGTTCTGCCCGGGATTTTGTTGGTTGTAGGATAGTATTCGTTTCCTGTCCAGGAGGATATTGCCCGATTTCGACACAAAGGGGCCTCCAATGCATCCATTTTTGCAAAACATAGGTTCGATAACGAGGCTCTGTTTTGGTTCGGCCATCAAGGCTTCGAGTGCCGAATTAACCTCGCGATATCCGCTAACGGCTACGATTGAGGGGTCGAGAAGGTCGGTGTTGATGCTGGCTGTGCGCAAAAGCCCGCCCTCTAAGGGGAAGAGGCGTGCATCGCCCGTTACGGGCTGATCGAAGCTGCTTTCTTCGCATTGTTTAATCGAAATGCCTTGCGACTCGAGCAATTCTTCCAGCTCTTCGAAAGTGATCACCGCGTCAACATCATTCTCATTTTCAATCCATTGCGCTTCGTCTTTTTTTGCGATACACGGCCCGGCAAATACAACTTTTTGTTTTGGGTTGTTTGCCTTTATCATACGTGCATGTACTATCATTGGCGAGGCTATGCCGATGAGGAGTGGTGCCAGGGCAGGGGCTTTGCGCAAGGTGTAGCTTACGGCCGCAGGGCAGGCTGTGCAAATATGCGTTTTTGCCGGGTTTTTCCGGATGATATCGGCCGAGGCCTGTGCCACATGCCATGCTCCTACAGCGGTTTCGGCCACAAAGCTAAAACCGAGCATACGCGCAGCCGAAGGGATCCGTTTTTGTTCCCAATCGTCGAAATAAACCACAAAAGAAGGGGCAATACTTAGGGCTACCGAAGCGCCATCTTCGAACATTTGAAGCACTTTGCCGGTTTCTGTTCGATAGTTTTTTGCATTTTGCGGGCAGGCTTTGATGCAGGTTCCGCAGGCAATGCAAAGTTCCGGGATGACTTCGGCCTGACCGTTTTTCATTTTAATGGCCTGAACCGGGCAAACGCGAACGCAACGGTAGCAGTCGCGGCACTTGGCTTTGGTGGTATAAACCACTGGCAGCTTTTCTTTTGGGCGATGGTATTGGCTCATATGCTTGCTTTTGCGAATTAGAATATAATTTTTGTAAAATGCAAGAACCTCACTACCTGTGTGGCCAACCGACCAATCAGGCAGTGAGGGTTCTCTTATTTAACCAATTCTAACCAAAATCTCAGTATGATACTTTATTCATTTGCATTCCTATTCGTTGGATTTCGCTGTCTAACAGTGCTTTGGCTTTTTCAAATGTGGCATGTTCCAGAATAATTCCATTTACACGCATCACCGGCCCTCTTTCGCAGCGTTCGAAGCAGAAAGTTGCTTTCACATCTACCATATCTTCATGACCTTCGAAGCCCACGATGTCGGACAATTTGTTTTCGATAACATATTTCGACAGGCTTTTGAGGAGGTCCTGAGCGCCACGCAAATAGCAATTGGTACCTACGCACACATACACTTCAATTTGCGGCTCGTTGGTATTGCGTATGTTGATCACTTGATCAGTGATGCGTTTGCGTCCGCCGTAGTGTGTATGAAGCAGTTCGTGTGCTTTATGGCCTCCAATTTCGCCAAGCGTTGTTTCGTAAAGTTCTTTCACGTAGGGGTTATCCTGCGATTTGCGCAGCTGCAGTTGCTTATCCACATTATAGATACCCTGAATACGTTTTTGTTTTACATCGGGATCGAAGCTCACCGGCTGTCCGCCTCCGGCAATACACCCCCCCGGGCAGGCCATTACTTCAATCAGGTCGTAATTTTCTTCGCCCGAAAGCACCCGGTCGCAAATCATTCGTGCATTCGAAAGGGTGTGGGCAATTCCCAGCCTTAGGTCGATCGATCCAAGTTTCATTTCTAATGTTCGGATGCCTTCTAAGCCGCGAGCCATTTTGATATCGGCATCAATAAGTGTTTCGCCGGTAATTTTTTCATAGGCAAAACGCAATACGGCTTCGCTAACGCCACCTGTGCCGCCAAAGATAACACCGGCGCCGGTTTTAAAACCGAGGGGTTGATCAAAAGATTCGGGTTTTAGCTTGGCAAAGTTCAAACCGGTTTCATGTATCATCCTTCCCAAGCCTTCGGTGGTAAGCACATGATCCACATCAGCCATTCCTTCGTGGATAAACTCATCGCGTTTGGCTTCAAACTTTTTGGCCGTACAAGGCATTACAGATACCACAACCAAATTTTCCTGTTCGATATTCAACAGTTTGGGCAATATCTCGCGAGCTACGCTGCCAAACATTTGCTGGGGCGATTTGCACGTTGAGAGGTTGGGCAACAATTCGGGGTAATATTGCTCGGCAAACTTAACCCAGCTCGGGCAGCACGATGTAAACTGCGGCAGTCGCTCGTTGTTGAGTTTGCGCTGGATAAACTCAGTGGCTTCTTCAAATACGGTGAGGTCGGCAGCAAAGCTCGTATCATACACCTGATCGAAGCCCATCCGCTTGAGGGCTGCCACAATCTGGCCGGTGCTAATAGCGCCGGGTTCCATTCCAAAGCCTTCTCCGAGGGCTACGCGAACGGCAGGGGCTAGTTGTGCCACAACATATTTCTTAGGGTCGTGAATGGCTTTCCAAACCTCTTCGGTTTCGGGTTTTGGCACGAGGGCGCCAACAGGGCAAACCGAAACACATTGGCCGCAATACACACATTCTACGTCTTTAAGGCTCTTGTTAAATGCCGGCCCTACGATGGTTCGTGCGCCACGGTTTACAAAATCAATCGCACCTACACTTTGCATTTCTTTACATACGCGTACACAGTCGCCGCAAAGCACACATTTATTGGGGTCGTGTATGATTGACCATGAGAGGTTATCTATGGGGGCTTCTTTTACGGTTTTTTTGAACCTCACTTTCGTAACGCCCAAGCGGCGGGTAAGGTCTTGAAGCTTGCAATTGTTTGATCGGGCGCAGCTTGGGCAGCTGATGTCGTGGTTGGCCAGCAACAGTTCCAGGTTAACTTTCCTGATCTGCCTTACTTCGGCGGTATTTGTGCGCACCACCATGCCTGCTTTCGGAGTGATGGAACAGGTGGTTTGCATGCCCATTCCTTCGATTTCGCAGATGCACAAGCGGCAGGCGCCATAAGTGCTCAGGTGCGAGTGATAGCAAAAAGTGGGCAGCTCGATATCGGCCTTACGAATCAGTTCCAGCAGGTTTCTCTCACCTTCTATCGGGATCATTATCCCGTCTATATTTACCATTTCTCTTGTTTCCATGGGTTATTTCGTATTTGATTGAAAATCAGCGAAGTTTTCACTTCATTTTCGTTATCCTCTTTGATTTTTTATATCTGATATTCATTTAGTTAAAACCGAGTATAGCATCAAACTTGCACACTTCGAAGCATACGCCGCATTTGGTGCAGATTTCGGGATCAATTACGTGAGCCTGTTTGCGTTCGCCGCTGATGGCCTGTACCGGGCATTTTCGGGCGCAAATCGTGCAGCCTGTACATTTCTCAACATCAATGGTGATGGTGCGGAGGGCTTTGCAGTTATTGGTTTTGCAACGTTTGTCGTGGATATGCTCGAGGTATTCGTCTTTAAACTTAACAAGGGTTGAAAGCACGGGGCTTGGAGCAGTTTTTCCCAATCCGCAAAGCGAGGCTAATTTCACAACCTTTCCAACTTCTTCGAGCATTTCGAAAGTTTCTTGGGTAGCATTGCCTTCGATAATATCGTCGAGCATTGCTAAGAGCTGTTTGGTTCCTTCGCGGCAGGGCACGCATTTTCCGCAGCTTTCGCTCTGGGTAAAGTTCATAAAGAAGCGGGCGATTTGCACCATGCACGATTGTTTGTTCATGACAACCAATCCGCCCGAGCCCACCATTGCGCCCTTGGCAAGCAGGTTGTCGTAGTCGAGGGGCATATCGAGGTCTTCTTCGGTTAAGCAGCCGCCCGAAGGCCCGCCTATCTGTACGGCTTTAAAGCCTTCGCCGGTTACTTTTCCATCGTCGTTGGTAACCCCACCGCCGATGTTATAGACAATCTCGCGGAGCGTTGTGCCAAAAGGAACTTCAATGAGGCCGGTGTTGGCCACATGGCCGGTGAGGGCAAAGGTTTTGGTGCCTTTAGAGGTTTTGGTGCCAAACTGGTTGAACCATTCGGCTCCGTTGCGCATAATAAGCGGCACGGCAGCAAGGGTTTCAACGTTGTTGATCACCGTAGGTTTGCCAAACAAGCCTTTTTGTGCGGGGAATGGTGGTTTTGGCATTGGCATGCCTCGTTTGCCTTCAATAGAAGCGATCAGGGCTGTTTCTTCGCCGCAAACAAAGGCGCCGGCGCCTTCCATAATGTGGATATCCATTGGCAAACCGGTTCCGAACACATCATTTCCGAGGATGCCGGCGTCGTGTGCATCGGCAATGGCTTTGCGCATTCGTTTTACGGCCAAAGGATACTCAAGGCGAACGTAAACATAAGCTTCGTCGGCGCCAATGGCGCGCGCGGCTATCATCATGCCTTCGAGCACACGGTGCGGGTTGCCTTCCATCAGGCTTCGATCCATAAATGCACCCGGGTCGCCTTCGTCGGCATTACAGATCACATATTTTTTTTCGCTTTTTTCAACGCGGGTCAAATTCCATTTGCGCCCCGTGGGGAAACCTCCGCCACCACGTCCGCGCAAACCCGACTCGAGTATCGTATTGCAGATTTGCTCATCGGAGAGTTTGCTAAAACAGTCGTATGCAGCCTGATAGCCATTGTGTGCAATATATTCGCGAATATTTTCGGGGTCCACATGGCCACATTCGCCCAATACTAAACGATTCTGACGTTTATAGAAAGGAATATCGAGTTGGCCTTTGTTGCGCTCGCCATTGGCCGGATTTACGTATAGCATTGCTTCGATTATTTCGTCGCTCAAAACCGATTTTTCAATGATTTCTTTTGCAGATTCGGGTTTAACCTTCACATACATGGTTTCGTCGGGCAATATATTTACCAAAGGGCCTTGCGCACAAAATCCCTGGCAGCCGCTACCGGTAACCTGTATGGTGGTACCACATTCGTGACGATCGAGTTCGAGCTCGGTAAACAATTCGAGGCCGGCCTCGGCAATGGCTTCTTTAAGGGCATCGTAAACCGCAAGTGCGCCGTTGGCAACGCAGCCCGTGCCGGCACAAACGATGATGCGTTTCTTAATATGCGAAGCAGCTTTGTTATAGGCTTCTTTTACTTCTGACAGGTCAGTAATAATCATGGTATCCATTTTCCTTCTTTTTTTTTAATTTGATGCAACAAGCTGTGTTTCCTGCTCAATAATTCCATCAATAATTTCGTCGCAACGTTTGGTGTTTACTTCACCATAAACTTTCTCGTTTACAACCAAAACCGGAGCAAGCCCGCATGCGCCAAGGCAGCTCACAGCCTCAATGGTAAACATCATATCGTCAGTGGTGTGTTTTTCCTGACTGAGTTTTAACTTTTTATACAAAGCATCTAAAAGTTTTGAGCTGCCTTTTACGTGACAGGCTGTTCCGTCGCAAACTTTCAGAATATACTTGCCCTTGGCCTCGAGCGAGAAGTGCGCATAAAAGGTGGCAACTCCGTAAACTTCGGCTACCGGCATATCCAGTGCAGTGGCAATATAGGTAAGCACCTGCGGCGGCAAATAACGATAGGCGTCCTGAACCTGCTGCAGGATAGGGATAAGCCGTTCTTTACTGTGGTTGTTTCTTTCGATGATTTCGATCACCTGATGAAACTGTCTTAGATTTTTATTCGGTTCTGTTTTCACGGTATTATGAATTGGATTTAAACAGTTCAACTATTTTTAACTTGTCCTAACTTATTGATTATCACAGCAAGATTTGAATAAATATGGGTGTCTTGCAGGATGATGTTTTCGGGAACGGAAATGGCCACCGGCGCAAAATTCCAGATAGCTTTGATGCCCCACACCACCATAAGGTCGGCTATGGACTGTGCCGCTCCGGCCGGTGTGGTGATGATGCCGATATTGATATGGAGGCGCGAAGCAAGGTCGCGGAATTTTTCTAAACCAAAAACCGGAACCCCTTGTATATCGGTGCCAACTTTCTTTTTGTCAGTATCAAAAGCAGCTACAATCTTAAATCCCGACTCGCGAAATCCGTTATACTGTATAAGCGCGCTCCCCAAAAAGCCGGCGCCCACTAAAAATGCCTCGTGTTTACGGTTGTATCCTAAAAAGTTTTCGATGGCATGAAGCAATTCTTCGGTTGAGAATCCAACCCTTGTTCGGCCGGTAATGCCGGTATATGACAAATCTTTTACTACTTGCGTAGAGTCGAGACGAAGCATGCGGGCTATTGTGGTGGACGACACAAAATGCTCGCCCTGCTCATACATGGCCCTAACCATATGAAGATACTGTGGCATCCGCCTGACCGTAGGCTCGGGCACTGCCTGGCTCTTTTGCCGTTCGATCTGTTGAAGGTTTTCCATTTTCTCTTCTTTTTTGTGCAAAGATAATTCAAATTTGCTTTTATTAAAGTATTTTTTCTTTATATAAGTAAATTATAACCTTTCTAAATAAGTAAATGGTGAAATTCTAAAGGTTTTTTCATCGTTTATCTTATTGTGTATCTGCATTTTATATTATTGTTCTATTGTTATTTTATTCACATTAAGACATTGAGCCGATAAGGTTTTTATAGAATTTATTCGTTATTTTGAAGCATTCCATTTAATGAAACGCAAGCTCCAAAATCAGCTTTGAAAGTTTTTCGCAAGCTCGAAGCACGATTTAAAACAGACAGCCTATCTTTGCAAGAACTAACAGGACTTTTAAAAGTGTTCATCTCACCAAAACGTTTGCTTTTTTTGCTGCTGGCCTTGCTGCCTTTTACCCGGCTTATGGCCACCCACCAGCGAGCAGCCGAAATCACCTACAAATGGATACAGGGCCTCGCCTACGAGATAACGGTAACGATGTACACCTATACGCCCAGCCCGGCCGATGACGCCCGCACCACCTTACCAATCGTATGGGGCGACAATAGCTATAGCGACATTCCGCGTGTTGTTTTTCAAGCCTTGCCCGACAACTATACGCTAAACATTTACCGCATGCAGCACACCTATCCGGGTTCCGGAACCTATACCATTTCGGTTGAAGACCCGAACCGGAATTTTGGCGTAGTAAACATCCCGAATTCGGTTAACGTGCCCATGTATATTGAAAGTCAGTTGGTTATCAATTCATTTCTGGGAGCAAACAATTCAGTGCAATTGCTCAATGCGCCTATCGACCAAGGATGTGTTAACCGGCTTTTTATTCACAATCCATCGGCTTTTGATCCCGATGGCGACAGCTTAAGCTTCAAGCTCGTCAACTGCCGCGGCTCACAGGGGCTCGAAATTCCGGGATACAGCCTGCCTTTGGCGTCAAACGATTTTTCGATAGATCCGATTAACGGCGATCTGATATGGGATACGCCGGTTTTGCAAGGCGAATACAATGTGGCCTTCAAGATTGAAGAATGGCGTAACGGTATTTTTATGGGCTCGGTTACCCGCGATATGCAAATCTTAATCGGAGCCTGCAACAACAATCCGCCGGTCATTAGCCTCGAAAACAACCATTGCCTGATTGCCGGCCAAACGCTTGGTTTCGAAGTTTCGGCTACCGATCCCGACCAGAATAAGGTTACGCTTACGGCTAGCGGCGCCCCCTTAGAAGTGCAGGGAGCGGCCACCTTAAACCCCAATCCCGCTACCGGAACTCCTACAGCAAGTGCTTATTTCAACTGGAATACCGATTGCAGGCATATTCAAAAAGGGCCTTACTCTGTCCTTTTCAAAGCCAAAGACAATCATCCGGAGGTTAGTCTGAGCGCTTTTGCAGTTGCAAGCATCAAAGTGGTTGCTCCTCCGGTAGAATCTTTAACGGCACAAGCCACAGGCAACGGCATCAACCTGAATTGGGCCTATCCTACTTGCCAAAACTTTAGCCAATTTAAGATTTATCGAAAAACAGGAAGCTCCACATTTGTTCCGGGTGAATGTGAAACCGGATTGCCGGCTTCGAGCGGATTTGAGCTAATTGGCAGCACCAACAGCGCCCTGCTGATGAGTTTTAGGGATGATAACGGCGGAGCGGGACTTAGCCCGGGCATCACCTATTGTTATAACATCATCGCTGTTTTTGCCGACGAATCCGAAAGCATGGCCTGCCAAACAGCCTGTGCCAGCCTGCGGCGCGACCTTCCGGTGATGACACATGTGAGCAACGACAGCTTAAACCTGCAAAGCGGCAAGGTTTTGTTGGCTTGGGCGCCTCCCACCGAGCTCGACGCTACACAGCATCCAGGCCCCTACCGCTACGAAGTTTACCGCAGCTGGCCCGGCCAGCAAAGCCTGATTTATACCGGAAACAGCCTGAACGATACCATTTGCCGCGACGAATCAATAAATCTTAACGAGCTTGAAAGCCAAGCTGTTTATCACGTAAAACTGTTTAGCAATACCACGGGCGAAATCGGCGCCAGTAGGCAAGCATCGTCCATAAAACTGCGCGCAACGCCTTCTGATCGGGCGGCAGTGCTGCAGTGGGAAGCAGATGTCCCCTGGCAAAATTTCAACAGCCTGATCTACAGGAAAACAGACGAAAACTTTCAATTAATTGGCAGCAGCACAACAAACAGCTTTACCGATACCGGCTTGGCAAACGGACAGCAATACAGCTATTATATTAAGACGATTGGCCAGTTTGACAGTGAAAATTTTGTGAAACCTATCCATAATTTTTCGCCAATTGCAATGGTGGTGCCTGTTGACAATGTTGCCCCCTGCCCACCCCAAATCACTATCGAAACCAATTGCGACGACATAAGCAACCTGATTCTGTTTACTCCCCCCGGCGATACTTGCTTTGCCGACGCCGTTACATTGCAATTGTATTACAGTCCGGCAAGCCGAAACAATTACAGTTTGCTCACGAGCTTTCCGGCAAGCGAAACCCAATACCTGCATCAAGGCATCGAAAACGTTTTGGGATGCTATTATATTAAGGCGGTGGACGACGAAGGCAACGTTTCGGAAGCTTCCGAAAGCTGGTGCATTGACTGGGATACCTGCCCTGCTTACGAGCTTCCCAATGTTTTTACGCCAAACGGCGACCACATCAACGATACTTTTATCCCATTTGGTTACCCACAATCAAACCCAAAATCAACCGTTGATCGTGTTGATTTTCATGTGTTTAACAGATGGGGAAACATCGTCTTTAAAACCAGCGACCCGCTGATAAACTGGAACGGAAAAGACGCGCACAGCGGTATGGATTGTTCCGAAGGCACTTATTTCTACGTCTGTAAAATATTTGTACAATCGCTTGATGGCATACGCGAACAACGGCTTCAGGGCAGCATCACCATAATCCGTTGAGGGCAACCAAATCTAAAAGGGTTAAAAAAAATGTAAATTTTCTTACTTTTGTCCAAAGCTTAAAGAAAAATGCACGAGCTGTCCATTGCCCTCAACATTGCCGAAATCATTCAGGATGAAGCCATTAAGGCTCAAGCCGAAAGGGTTACAAAAGTTGTACTTGAAATTGGAAGCATGTCGGGAATCGAACCTATGGCGCTCGAACTTGCTGTGCCCGAAGCTTTTAAGGGCACCCTGATCGAGAATGCAGAAATTTTTTATCAATATATTCCGGCATTGGCCATGTGCGAAACCTGTTGTAAACAGTTTGACCCCGGCATGTATTTTTCAATTTGCCCCTTTTGCAGCAGTACCCAAACTTTTTTTCTAAAGGGCAAAGAGCTGAACATCAAATCGTTTGATATTGTTAAACCTTAAAAACACCTTGTATTATGTGTGGAACCTGCGGTTGTGGCCACGACGATCATATTACGTTTAAGAAACCCTCGGAAATCGAAAAAGGATTCCCTTTTTCGGTTGCAGCAGATGCTAAAGCTTCAGTAAGGGCAACAGATGACATTTCATTGCATCTTTATCATAAACCTCAAGAAAGCTACCATGAAGCCGAAATCAAAACCATTGATATTCAACGCAATATTTTATCTAAAAACGATTTGGAGGCCAGTCGGAACCGTGGCTTTTTCGATGCGTTAAATGTGCTGAGTTTCAATTTGGTAAGCTCGCCCGGTTCGGGCAAAACGAGTGTTTTGGAACGCACAATTCGCGAAAGAGGCAAAGCGCTGAACTGCTTTGTGATCGAAGGCGACCAGCAAACAATGAACGATGCCCTCCGTATCGAAAAAGCCGGCGCTCCGGCCATTCAAATAAATACCGGCAGCGGCTGCCATTTGGATGCCGTTATGGTGGGCAAAGCTGCTAAACAGTTGGCTCTGCCTCAACATTGCACCCTTTTTATCGAAAACGTTGGCAATCTGGTTTGTCCGGCCTTATTCGATCTGGGCGAAACAAAACGCATTGTGATAGTGAGCGTTACGGAAGGTGAAGACAAACCGGCCAAATACCCTGTTATGTTTGAAACCTCACAGCTTTGCCTGATCAACAAAACCGACCTGCTCCCCTATCTCGATTTCGACATGGAAGAATTTTTGGCAACTGCCAAAAAAGTAAATCCCCGCCTTGATTTTATACCAATAAGCGCAAAAACCGGCCAAGGTTTTGATGAATGGTATGCCTGGCTCGATGCACAAAAGAAAGAATGAATTTTTCAGTCGTTTTTCTTTCTGTTCAACCTAAAAAGACCCAAACAGGGTTTAAAATCGAGAGCTTTAGCGACGATC
>CAYYDS010000007.1:22623-27481 GCA_964470665.1 uncultured Lentimicrobiaceae bacterium | reverse complement strand
TCGGAAACCGACTTTATTGATTATGAAACCTTTGTGGAAAACGAAGAACGCGAAATGCACGCCACCGACCCCAATCACCAAAACTTGGCTGTTTGCATTTCGCAAGCCGATTTTGTATTGCAAAACAACGGCACAATCCAACAATTAGAAACCCAAATAGAACACATCCTTCAAAAATTAATTGAAGATGAAAACATCTGATATTCAAGAATATAATCGCCCAAGCTGGGACGAATATTTCATTCGATTGGCCGATACGGTGGCCAGCCGTGCCACCTGCGATCGCGGCCGAAGTGGCTGTGTAATTGTGAAAGATCGGCAAATTTTAGTTACAGGATACGTGGGATCGCCGCGTGGCCTGCCTCATTGCGACGATGTAGGGCATTTGATGAAAAAAGTGATACACGAAGACGGATCGGTTACCCAACATTGCATGCGCACCGTTCATGCCGAACAAAACGCCATAACCCAGGCAGCACGCAGAGGCATTGCGTTAGAGGGGAGCACCCTCTATTGCCGCATGACACCTTGCCGCACCTGCGCCATGCTCATTATTAATTGCGACATCGAAAGGGTAGTTTGCGAGCGAAAATACCATGCCGGCACCGAGTCGGAAATGATGTTTAGCGAAGCGGGCATTAAATTGGAATTCATAAACGACGAAATCCAGCAATACGATCAACAGGGATAATTCGAAATAAAGCTGTGAAAAACGTAAGATTCTGCCCGTCAGTAAATAAAAAAAAACAACTTTCCTTTAAAACATGGAAACAGGCTCACCAGCAATCATTGGCGATCATCAATGGCTAAACTCAAAAGCTGTTGATCTGCAACAAATTAGCCCGGAAGTCTTTGTGTTGAGCATTGAGCCCACGGGCAATTTTTTGCCCGGACAGGTGATAGCCCTAACTACTAATACGCGCATTGCACCTCGGCTCTACAGCATTTGCAGCGCCCCTCACGAAAAAACGATGCAGATTCTGTTTAGCCTAAAACCCGACGGAGAACTCACCCCCTTGCTTGCACAACTTAAAGCCGGCAACACAATTTGGGCTTCGGCGCCTTTTGGAGCCTTTTTAGGAAACGAGCACAAGGCTTGGTGGATTGCTGCCGGCACAGGCATTGCGCCCTTCCGCTCGATGATGCGCAGCGGCCTGGCGCAAAACAAACGCCTGGTACATGGCGGGCGTTTTGCAAACCAGTTTTATTTTCAAGAAGAATTTATAAAACAGTTTGGAAGCGATTACATCCGCTGTTGCTCGCAGGAAACGGGAGAAGGATTGTTTCACGGACGACTTACCTCATGGCTCAAAGAGCAGGAATTACCGCCACAACTCACCTGTTTTCTGTGCGGAAGCGCCGAAATGGTTGTCGAAACCCGCGATATCCTAATAGCAAAAGGTGTTGGTATTGAGAAAATTATATCCGAAATATATTTTTAAAACCCCTGCTCGGAAGCGCAAAAACCCAACCTAAAAACAAGCCTCATGGAAAAACCTGCATTATTTGGCAAAAACTATTCCGAAATTCAGACCATCGTTGCCGAACTCGGATTGAAACCTTTTGTGGCGAAACAAATTACCGAATGGCTCTATCAAAAAAACGCCCATTCTTTTGCCGATATGACCAACCTTTCGCTGGCCAATCGGAGCCTGCTCGAAGAAAAGTTTAGCATGGGTTTAAGCGCCTTTTCCAACGTTCAGGCCTCGGCCGACGGAACAAAAAAATACCTCTTTCCCACTTCAAATCACCGATTTATCGAATCGGCCTATATACCCGATGATGACCGCGCCACACTTTGCGTTTCATCGCAGGTGGGTTGCAAAATGGGATGCCTGTTTTGCATGACAGGAAAGCAGGGTTTCCAATCGCAGCTCTCTGCAGGCGATATTTTGAACCAAATAAGCAGTTTGCCCGAAAGAGAAAAACTAAGCAACATTGTGTATATGGGCATGGGCGAGCCTTTCGACAACCTCGACCAGCTTATGAAAAGCCTCGAAATACTGACCGCCGGTTGGGGTTTTGCCATGAGCCCGCGCCGCATTACCGTGTCAACCATCGGCATTATACCGGCCATGAAACATTTTCTCGAACATTCGGATTGCCATTTAGCCGTGAGCATGCACTCGCCCTTTCATGAAGAAAGACAAAAATTAATGCCAATCGAAAACGTATATCCCATCGCCAAGGTGATAGAACAATTAAGGACTTTCAACATGGGTAAGCAGCGGCGCATATCGTTTGAATACATCATGTTTAAAGGCGTGAACGACACCCCGCGCCACGTGAAAGAAATTGCGCGTTTGCTCAACGGAATGCGCGTGAGAATAAACCTCATCCGCTTTCATCCCATCCCCGAAACCCCTTTAGAAAGTTCCGACGAAGAAACCATCCGCGGGTTTAAAGACGCATTGGTTAAAAAAGGATTCCGAACAACACTTAGGGCATCGCGCGGACAGGATATCTTTGCCGCTTGCGGGCTGCTCTCAACCAAAGAATTGGTAAAACTTCAAAACCCCGACTTCTAAGCCCGTTTTTTTCGCCAGAATAAAACGAAAAAATAATCAAGCGCACTGCTCGGATTAAATCTTTTTTATATTTGCAGTATTAAGGTGCTTAAATCCTAAATACGATGGAGCTTGCTTTTTAATGTTTTTTCTGGCAACAGCACGTTTCGCATTTTTGGATTGCAAAAAACCATAAAGCATTTAAAAAGAGAAACAGAACCGTGATTTTTTAACTGAAGAAACACTAACAATTACAGATTTTTTTTAAAAAAAAATCAATTCACCAACAAATACAATATCGAACCTAAAATCAATTCATTATGCTATCAAAATCACAAGCGCGAACATTTTTCCTGGGTGGCACGTTTGTAACGTTTGCCATCTTTCTGGTGATGTCGTGGAACTCGTTGACCAACGAGGTTCCAAAACAAACAAACCCGCAAAACCTCACAAAAGAGGTTGTGCATGGGAAAGAGCTATGGGAAGAAAACAACTGCATGGGTTGTCATTCTGTATTTGGCGAGGGGGCCTACTATGCGCCTGAACTTACCAAGGTTTTTGAGCGTCGCGGCGAGGCCTACATCAAAGCTGTATTAATGGCCAAAACGTCCTGGATGCCAAGAGGCCGCAAAATGGTGGCTTATGGATTCTCGGATAAGGATGCAAGCGATATGGTCGAGTTTTTTAAATGGACCAACGAGGTTGACCTCAATGGATTTCCACCAAAACCCGACATTAAACGCTGAGTTATTAACCTTTAAAACACATTACAATGAAATATAAATCACAAAAAGTTGCCTACTGGTTTTTTGCTTCAGCCATTTTGTTGCTAAGCCTCCAGATCGTTTATGGTTTTATCATGGGCTTTGCCCATATGGGATACGATGGGCTGCACAGCGTTATTCCGTTTAATACGGCCCGCGCAGTTCATACCAACCTGCTCGTTGTATGGCTGTTGCTCGGCTTTATGGGCGCCGCCTATTATATTATTCCCGAAGAAGCCCAGCAGGAATTGGTGAGTGTAAAATTAGCCTATGTGCAGCTTATTTCGTTTTTGGCGGTGGGTGTGGCTGCCATTATCGGCTATCACCTGAATTACTGGGAAGGAAGAAAATTTCTCGAAATACCCCGCCCGCTCGACTGGTTAGTGGTCGCAAACGTGCTGCTTTTTTTAGGACTGATTTTAACCACCCTCTATAAAGGCAAAAAGAGAACAACCACATCGCTGGTTTTGTCTATGGGACTGCTTTTTGCAGCTTTGCTTTATCTTCCGGGCATGATTTGGTTCGACAACCAAACCCTCGACTCTTTCTTTCGCTGGTGGGTTGTTCATCTTTGGGTAGAAGGCGTTTGGGAACTCATCATGGGAGGCATTCTGGCCTTCCTGCTCATCAAACTTACGGGTGTTGACCGCGAAGTAATTGAAAAATGGCTTTATGTGATCGTTGGCCTTACCTTCCTATCGGGTATTTTAGGCACGGGGCACCACTACTATTATATTGGAGTAGGCAAAATATGGCTGATTGTGGGAGGTATTTTCTCGATGCTCGAACCCCTTGCTTTCCTGGCAATGGCTTTGTTTGCTGTAGGGATGTATCGCAAGGGCGAGAAAAAGCACCCAAACAAAATGGCCCTCTATTGGACACTTGGCACAGCCATCATTTCGTTTGTGGGCGCCGGATTGCTTGGCATGGCCCACACCCTTCCGCAAGTAAACCTATACACACATGGCACTTTGGTAACGGCTATGCACGGCCACCTGGCATTTTGGGGCGCCTACGGCATGATTGTGTTCTCCTTTATCACCTTTGCCCTGCCTAACCTTACCGGACGCAAACTCTACGATACCGTAAACGGACAGCTGGCCTACTGGCTTTCCAATATTGGCATGGCCGGCATGACACTTGCTTTTGGCGTGGCCGGTGTGGCACAGGTTTACCTCGAACGGAAAACCGGCCTCGAATTTGGCGCCGTTCAGCAGGAAATCGAAGTGCATTTTTTCGTACTCATTCTCATGGCCACCATGTTCTCGGCCGGAATAACCCTTTTTATCGTCGAATTTTTCCGCTTTGGCAAACCAAACGACGAGGCTATCGGGTTTGAAGAGAATCTAAAAAAAGCCTAAACAATAACCCCTAAAGGAAGTGCAGTACAATTTACTGCACTTCCTTTTTTTCCTATCCAAACGCATTGGATGCAAAACATATGACACAAGAAAAAACCCCATTTTACCTTCCTTCGGGGCACGAATTAGAGGTGTTTCGGCATGCATTCGAAAACCACCTCCCCATTTTGCTCAAAGGCCCCACAGGAACGGGTAAAACCCGCTTTGTCGAGTTTATGGCCCATAC
>CAYYDS010000007.1:0-22613 GCA_964470665.1 uncultured Lentimicrobiaceae bacterium | reverse complement strand
CTCAAAAAACCAGGCATTACCGTAAATTGCCACGAAGAAACTTCGGCCACCGACCTCATCGGCCGGTTTATCATCAAAGGCGCCGAAACGGTTTGGCTCGACGGGCCTTTGACAACAGCCGTTAGAACAGGCGCAATCCTCTACCTCGACGAAGTGGCCGAAGCCAGACCCGATGTTATTGTGGTCATTCACTCGCTTACCGACTATCGCCGGATTCTTTTTATTGATAAGCTGAACGAAAGCATCACCGCTCATCCCGATTTTATGCTTGTGGCTTCGTACAACCCCGGCTATCAGCGCGGTTTTAAGGAGTTGAAACCCTCTACGCGACAGCGCTTTGTGGCATTGCCCTTTAGTTTCCCGAAAAAAGAAGCCGAAATAGAAATCTTAGTGGCCGAAAGCGGCATAGAAATTTCAATAGCTGAAAAGCTGGTAAAAATTGGGCAAAAAATCCGCAACCTTGAAGAGGTAGGGCTTACCGAAACCGTTTCAACGCGCCTCTTGGTGGATGCGGCCAAGCTGATTTATTCCGGCTTGCCGAAACGAATAGCTGTGCGCTCGGCCATTATCGAACCCCTTACCGACGATGAACAACTGCTGGAGGCTTTGGCCGACTTGAGCAGCCTGATTTTGTAAAAAAAACAGGCAAAAGCATTCAAAACGTCTCTTCCATGGCTTTAGATGAATATCTTTTTGGGAAAGCAATCCGGCTTTTAAAAAAAAATAAACCCAATCAAGACACCCTTGCACGGCGTGTGACGCTTGCCGACATACAGCCGGGTTTAACCCTTATGGCTCGCGCACTTACGGGCGAAGCCATAGAGATTGTCCCCGCTACGGAAGAAGGCGGCTGCAAAGGACTGTATTTTTTTCTGCCTGCCGAATTCGATCTGCTGCCCAACAAAGAAGACAATAGGCAATGGTATCTCTTTCGGGTGTTTTTTATGGTTCATCAGCGTAAATTAATGCTCAACTGGCACGAAAAAGGCGATTATCCGCTTGCACTCTCGCGACAGAAAGCCCTCGAAACTGCCCCGGCAGTAATTCAACTGATACAAACCGAATTTCCATTGGTTGACGAATTGTTTCAGTCGCTCAAAAACCAGTTCGAACGCATCTCATTGGCCATGTCGGCAAGCCTTTCGCATTGGCTTTATGGAAAATGGATGGTGGACGAAAACCTGCCCGAACAAACCGAAAACATGAGCGATGCGGCCAATCCGGCAAAGAAAAATGCACAAAACTTAGCCGATACCATCCGAAAAGCAAAAGCCGTTGAAGAAATAGAGCTCCTGAAGGTGGATAAAAAAAGCCAGGAAGATTATGTGATGACTCACAACTTCGAAAAAGTTGAAACGGCTGAGGAATACGATGGAGTATGGCGCGATTTTGACGGATCGGATCAAATGGAAGAACACCAGGATGCGATTGACGAACTTCAGATGAAATACATTGTGAGGGCCGACGACCCAAGCCATTCCGTGTATCAATCCGATTTTTCGGAAAACACCAGTGTGGCCGAGAGCGCCGATCATATAGCAAATCAGTATTTCATTGCCTACGATGAGTGGAACTATAAAAAATCGGCCTATAAAAAAGATTTTTGCAAGGTTTATCCCGAATCTCCCGCACAAAGCAGCACAGATTATTACCGCAAGGTGATTTCGGAAAACCGCCAGGCATTGGTTGCCCTGCGAAAAATGTTGGCCAATGTAAACAACAAACGAAAGCAAAGCCGTTTTCAAACCCAGGGCGAAGATTTTGATACCGACTTAGTTACGGATATGTTTATCGACCTGTTTAACAAACATACGCCGAACGAAAAAATATACCTTTTAAACAAAAAGGTTGAAAAAGACATTTCGATCTTACTGCTTTTAGACAGCTCGTTGTCAACCGACAGCTATGCCTCCGGCAATCGCGTAATTGATGTAGAGAAGCAGGTTTCCATTCTTTTTGGAGAAATATTGAACGAATACGGGATTGATTTTTCAATTGCCAGCTTTTCGTCGCATACACGCAACCACAGCCGTTTTCTCACGCTAAAAGCTTTCGACGAATCGTGGTTGCGCGGCCACAATAAGATAGGTGCCCTTGAGCCTGAGGGCTATACCCGTATCGGCGCCTCGATACGCCATGCCGGATCGCTATTGAAAATGCGCCCAACAAAAAATAAATGGCTTATTTTGATTTCCGACAGCAAACCAAACGACTATGACAGATACGAAGGTCAATATGGCATTCAGGATGTGAAACAGTCGCTGCGCGAGCTATCGGCAGCCAACATTCATACATTTGCCTTGGCCATCGAAGCACAGGCGCGCTATTATTTGCCGCAAATGTTTGGGCAAAACCACTACCAAATCCTAACCAGCCCCAACGAACTACTCCGCGCTTTGGTTAAACTATACACAAAAATTAAATCGCTCTAATTGTTATGCACACAGAAACAATTGATTACAAAAAATTCTTTTACCCTCCGGGTGGTATCCTTATGTGGATCATCATCTTTATCGAATTGCTTTCGTTTGGGCTGGGTTTTATTGCCTTTGCCTATTTCAATTCGGCTGAGGCCGAATCTTTTGCCCGTTCGCGTGCTCAGCTAAGCGCCGGCATGGCCACGGCCAACACGCTGCTATTGCTCACAAGCGGCTATTTTATGGCAATGACGGTGGTGCATTTTAAAAACAGATTGTTCGAAAAATCATGGCGTTCAATTCTATGGGCCATGGCCGGAGGTTTAATTTTTATTGTCATCAAATTTGTGGAATATTCTGCCAAAATGGAGGCCGGATACACCCTTTCGTCAAATACGTTTTTTACGTTTTATTGGCTGCTTACGGGTTTTCATTTAGTTCATGTGGCGGTTGGCCTGGTTATTCTTTTTGTTATTGGCCGGAATATTAAATCAAAACCACAGAAAGTTAAACTCGAAGATTTGGAAGCCGGCGCTGCTTTCTGGCATATGTGCGACCTCATTTGGCTGATGCTGTTTCCTGTTTTATACCTTTTTTAAATTTTACATTCAGTTCATCATTGACCACTCATACCATGACCAAATCTTCTTTTCATCAAAACCTGATAAGCCTGATCGTTCTGTTGCTGTTGAGCTTAATCACCGCTTTTGTTGCCTCATTTCAGCTCGAAATAAGCTTGAAGCACAGCCTGTTGATTTTGATTGCCGTTGTAAAAATAATGCTGGTAGCCGGCCTTTTTATGGAACTTCATTTGGCTCACCGCTTCTGGTTTTTTGCACTTTTTGCCCTCATTGCGCTCATCGGCATTTCCATCCTCATCATGGCCTGAAAAGTCAAATATAAAAAACAGGGTTTTCGGCAGATTGACTAATTTTGAACTTTATTTCCTAAGCATTTTATACCATGAAGTTAGAATTAGCCCATACACGCAGTTTTGCGAGCGACAACTGGTCGGGTGTTTCGCCCGAGGTGATGGAAGCCCTGATGATGGCCAACCAGGCACATCATCCGGCCTATGGCGAAAACGATCCCTTGATGCAACAGGCCATCCTTCGCTTTCAGGAAGTTTTTGAAACCCCTTGCGAAGTGTTTTTCGTGTATAACGGAACCGGTGCCAATGTGCTTTCTACCAGCCATTTGCTTCAACCTTGGCAGGCCATTGTTGCCCCTCATTCGGCTCACCTGAACGAAGACGAAGGTGGCGCCCCGGAACGTTTCGGAGGCGGAAAAATCTTAACGGTAGAGTGCCCTGATGGCAAACTTAAACCGGAACAGCTAAAACCGTTCTTCAACAGTTTTGGCTTTCAGCATCATGTGCAACCGAAACTGGTTTCCATTTCGCAGGCCACCGAAATGGGAACTCTCTACAGCCTCGAAGAAATAAAAAACATGGCTGATTTTGTGCACCAAAATGGCTTGTTTCTGCATATTGACGGAGCTCGCATAGCCAATGCCGCTGCCGCAATTGGATGCAGTTTTGCCGAGATGATTACCCAAACGCAGGTGGATGTTCTTTCGTTTGGCGGAACAAAAAACGGGCTGATGTTTGGCGAAGCCGTGGTGTTTTTAAAGCCCGAACTGGCCGTAGGGTTTGAATATAACCGCAAACAAGGGATGCAATTAGCCAGCAAACAACGTTTTATCAGCGCTCAGTTTCTGGCTTATCTTCACGATGATTTATGGCTGCGCAATGCACAAAATGCCAACAAAATGGCAAGATTACTTGCACAAAAACTTAGCGAAACCGATGGGCTTCGGCTTAGCAGGCCGGTTGAAGCCAATGCCGTTTTTGCAATCTTGCCAAAAAAGCTGATCCCGTTGTTGCAAAACAATTACTTCTTCCACATTTGGAACGATCCAAAAAATGAAGTCAGGCTGATGTGCTCTTTCGATACCACCCCGAATGATATTGATGGTTTTATTGAGGCGGCTAAGCGTCATTTGGCCCGGTTGAGTTGAGTGATTTTCTCCCTTCACGATGAGCAAAATTATTTTTAACAGTTATTTATGAAAATATAAATAACAGATAATCAGCAAATTATATAAATAATTATTTTGCATAAGCTTTAACGGGCTTTTGAAAGCAGAAAAGTGCGATAAATCACTTAATTTTGTGTGATGTATCAATTTTTGCGTCAATTTTTAACGGATGCTCAACATAAAATCAGATAATTGCATTAGTTGCGAAACGTGCAACGAGCGCTCGCCGCTCTTTAGCCTACTCAGCCGCGAAGAGCTGGCAATCATGAATTCCGGCCGTTTTGAGGTTCAGTTTGATGCGGGCGAAACCATTGTCAAGCAGGGCACTTCGGCCTCGCACATGATGGTGATTACCAAGGGTATGGCCAAACTTTTTTTGCAAGGTGTAGATCAACGCAACCTCATTCTCGACTTGATTTTGCCTTGGAAATTGTTTGGAGGGCCGGGTCTGTTTACCGATATGCGTTATCATTATACGGTTACTGCATTAGAAAAAACATTTGTTTGCTTTGTGTCGGCAGAAAATGTGCGTAAGGTAATACGTTTGAACCCCGATTTTGCCGAGTCTATTTTAAAACATTGCAATCGCAATGGGGCTGCTAATTTTGATAGACTGATCAGCCTTACACAGAAACAAATGCCCGGAAGATTGGCCGATACGCTTCTTTATATGGTGAACGAGGTGTTTAAATCGCCAAAATTTACGCTGCCTATTTCGCGCCTCGAGTTGGGCGAAATGTCGAATATGACCAAAGAAAGCGTTACTCGCATCTTGAAAGAATTTGAGAGTGAGGGCATTATTGCGTTAGATAATAAGTCGGTCGAAATTTTAAAATTAGATATCCTTAAAGATATTTCGATTCGGGGATAGCATTTTACCAAGGAAATTTTTGATGGATTAGCGGTTCGCGAAGCAGCTCGTCAAGCAGAGTGGCCTGGTTGGTTGCGCGCACCAAATTATGGTCCGGATAGCGTATGTGGTAATAGTGATCGTTTTCGAGATAATCGGTTAGAAAGCGCAAGGCTTGCATATAAACGAGCATTATTCCGCCAAAAGGCAACAATTGTTTTTCAACGGGGAGAATGTCTGCTATCTCGCCGGCATAATTTTCAACAATGGCTTCTACAAAACCCGGCCTTACTTTAATGAGCTCCCGATTTTGCTCGTCTTCGGCTGCCGCACAGCTCATGCTGCGTATCATATCTCCCGCATCGGAAAGCAAAGTTGCAGGCATCAGCGTGTCCAAATCAATTAAACTCAGCACGTTATTGCTTTGGGAATCGAACAGTACATTGCTAATTTTGGCATCCATATGCACAATACGGCGTGGCAGCAGGCGGATAACTTTTTCGTAGAAATGAGTAATCCAACGCTTTTCGTTCAAAAAGGAGATCAGGCTTTTAGCCTCCAACAAACGATGGCTGGAAGCTTTTGCCAGCGCCTCGTCAAACTGCATTTGTCTATAGCTAAGGTCGTGAAAGCGCGGAAGGATTTCGTAAAAGTTCGAAACATCGGCTTTGGCAAGCAACGAAGCAAATTTTCCAAAGGCACGGGCTGTTTTTGATGCTTTCTCGATACTATCGAGCGTTTCGTAGCAAACTGAATGATCGAAATAGGCGGTTAGCCGCCACCATTGGTTTGCCGAATCCACATAAAGCAATTTGCCCATGCTTGTTGGAATATAGCTAAGCATCGCATAATCAGGGTCATGCTTTTCGATGTGTTCTTTGGCCAATTTCCAGTTGTGGGCTATTTGCGCAGGATTTTTAAAAACCGCCGTATTTATTTTTTGGAGAACATAAGGCTGTTTTGCCGTAGTTTTTACCAAAAAAGTATGATTAATATGCCCGTTTCCGAGCGGCTCAATCGTATATTGATCCAAGCCCGGGCCATATGCGCCAAGCACTTCGGCAAATTGATTTTGCATTATCGCCGGCTTTTAATATTCATCGCTATTGGCAAAAATTTGCCGCCTTGTTTTCCATCCGCCTTTTGTAAAATCAGGAAAGTCAATACTTGTGCTGTTGTTGGCTACCGACCATTCCGAAAGAGGTGTGATAACACTCCATGCTGCCGAATCAAATACGCTGATAGGCGTGGGTTGGCTGCGTTTGATGGCTTCGATAAATGCATGTATCACAAAGAAGTCCATGCCGCCATGTCCGGCGCCTTTGGCGTCGTTGCCATAGCGTTGCCATAGGGGGTGGTCAAATTTTTCGAGCCAGGCATCGGCTTCTTCCCAACGGTGTGGTTTTGTAAGTTCTTCAATATGAAGCGAGTCGTTGATGTCCATCCACAATCCTTTGGTTCCCTGCACCCTAAAGCCTAAAGAGTAGGGGCGAGGCAGGCTGGTGTCGTGCTGCAAAAGTACGGTTTCGCCTTTTTCTGTTTTGATCATTGTGGTTACGATATCGCCAAGTTTGAAATCAATTTTTGCGTTGGGGTGGTTTTCGCTGCCTTTTTCAAGGATATATTCATGCAGTCCGCGAGCTTTCGATGCCATCGAAACCAAGGTGGTAAAGCGATTCCCGGAATGAATATCGAGCATTTTGGAAAGGGGCCCGATGCCGTGTGTAGGGTAGAGGTCGCCATTGCGTGTTACCGAATGTTGTGTGCGCCATTGTGCTTCGGAAAAGCCTTTTTGGCCAAACTCAACACCTCCACCATAAGGCTGTTTTCCGTTGTTGAATTTCACTTCGCGCAAATCGTGCTGATAGCCGCCCTGCATATGGATGAGCTCGCCGAAAAGCCCTTGCCTTACCATTTGTAATACGGCCATCACATCGCGGCGGTAGCATACGTTTTCGAGCATCATGTATTGTTTGCCGGTTTCGAGGCTTTTGTTCACAATGTTCCAGTGTTCATCAACAGTAGTGCCCATCATCACCTCACAACCCACGTGTTTGCCGGCATCCATGGCTTCCATTGCCATAGGGTAGTGCCACTCCCAGGGTGTGGCAATGATTACGGCATCCAAATCTTCATTTTCGAGCATTTCGCGATAGGCATAAAGGCTGCCGGTATAAATTTTTGGTTGTGGTTTGGCTGCTTTTTCAAAAAGACTTTTTGCCGAGTTCAGCATCACTTCTTGTATGTCGCAAATGCAGCAGATGTCGGTGTCGTCGCGCATTAGGCTTAGGCGCAAAAGCTCCTGGCCGCGCAGACCTGTTCCGATAAACCCGATGCGAAGCTTCGCATTTGGTTGGCCAAACACTGCCGACGATGGCAAAACGGTGAGAGCTGTGCCTGCAAGGGCTGTCATTTTTAAAAAAGCACTTCTTTTCATAAAATTCGGTTTTTTTAAGGGTTTAGCATGTTTTATTCTATTCTGCGAGCAAATTGCAGCCTCGCACTTGGCTGTGATCAAAGCGGCCGAGCACTTCGAAACTTCCGTCTTCAAAGGTTTTGCCCAGGTCTTGCACGGCAATAAAGCTGCAACTGTTCAGATTAGCCAAATCAACAATATTGATTCCGCCCGTCTTTCCATGTTTGACAACCGAAAGAGGGTCATTGGTGTCACGGATGAAAATTTTCATCCAGGGCGGACAATAAAAACGGCCTTCTCCTTTTGAATAGGCCTGCGACAAAAGTTCGGTCATGCCATACTCCGAGTGGATAAAGGGGACTCCAAAGGCCTGTTTGAGCTTTTGATGCACCTCCTGACGTATCATTTCGCGACGGCGGCCTTTCATGCCGCCCGTTTCCATGATGATAAGCTCCGGAAAATGAGTGGGAAAGTTTTCGGCCAAATCGAGCAGCGCATACGTAACGCCTAAAAGGATGACCGATTGACCGCGGCTTTTCAGGCCTTGCAGTTTTTCGGCCAGCATGTGCATATTGTTTAAATAAAAACCGCTGTCAGTGTTTCCGCCCTGCTTAATGAGGCGATCGGCCATGAAAACTAGGCTCGACCCTTCGCGCTCAAGATAAGATGGCAATAAGGCCAGAAAACAATATTTTTCGGCTTGCCCATAAAAATGGCGAAATCCTTCGGTAAACGAACGGATGTAAAGCTCCGGATCGCTAACATAATGAAAGCTGGTTTGCGTGCCTGTTGTGCCCGACGAACTGAATACAATTTCAGGCTCTTCATTGCCCGAAACAACACGTTGTGTTTTGAAAAACTCAACCGGCAAAAAGGGAATCTCAGCCAATTTGCTCACCCGATCGGTTTTGCATCCCAACAATTGGCAGTACTGACGGTAAACTTCATTCGAAGCTGCCTGATAGCGAAAAATATCCAATGCCGCTTTTTCAAAACCTTCCGGAGTACGGATCGAAAAAACGGAATTTGCTTCGGGCTTGGTCATAGTGCGGTGATCATGGGAAAAATACTACTTTTACACATCAAAAAGTGCGTGCCTGACAATGCGTTTTGGGATATGACAAAAATAAAAATCTTTTCGGTTTTTTTAACCATCAGCCTTGTTTTTGCAGCGGTTTCGTGTCGCAAATTTGAAGAGTATCCTCCCGAACCCTTCATCGAATACGGTGATTTCGCGTTTTTAATCAATTCCGAAACCGGAAAAGTGGAAAAAGGATTGCTAAGCATTCGCTACCGCGACGGCGATGGCGATATTGGCCTTGCCCAGTCAGACACCTTGCCGCCTTATGACTATGCCGGCGCATATTACTATAATTTTATTGTTGCTTTTTTTGAAAACCAAAACGGCCAATTTGTTGAAAAACAGGGGTCATTTAATGGGCGAATTCCCCCCCTTTTGCCCAAAAACCAAAAAAAGAGCATTAAAGGCATCATCGAATATGAAATTGATGTGCTTGACCCCAACTCATTGTTCGACACTATTCAGTTTAGGGTAAAACTTATTGATAGAGCCTTGAATATCAGCAATGAAGTGTTAAGCCCGGAAATTGTGCGGAAATTTGAAAGATGAAAACGAACGCATATTCTGCCCTGTCATTTTTATGGAAAGGCCTTGCAACTGCGTTTTTTCTATTGATTTATGGCTGTCAGAATCCTTTGCCGGAGCAACAAAACAGCCTGAACCACAGCGATGTGGAAAAAGCAAAAGCAATCCCAACAGTTACGGCCTTGTTTGTAATACCTGAGCAGCCAAGCCCCGGGCAAACTTTTTGGGTGGTTGCTATCGGACAAAGCACTTTAGACAACCTAAACTCACAAATTTTTGGCAAAAACGATTCGGTGCATTCAAAAGAGGCCCGTTTTGGCAATGATTTTCCCTATTGGCGTGCCGAAAAATACGACAGCCTTCCGCGAGGCACTTATACCGCAAATCTGTTGTTGGGCGATAGCCTGCTTCGAAAACGCCAATTCATTGTGGCAGCCGCAAATCCCGTTTCGGCTTCGAAAATTTGGCAAACCGAAAAAAGTTGGGATGCGCATTATGAGGAGCTGTACAGCGGATGGATAAATATGCTTTTGGGGCAATTGGCTGAAGGCAGTTCGTGGCCCTCGCTTCACGAGCTTACACAAAACCACGAAAGAAACATTTTATACAACAGCTTAGGTTTAAATGAAGACGACAGCCTTTCGCCAGTGCATGTGGTAATGCAGCCCGATTGCGCCGATAACCCGTTTTTCTTAAGAGCCTATTTTGCCTGGAAAATGGGCCTCCCTTTTGGTTTCCATCTTTGCGACAGGGGCTATCAGGGAAAAGCGCCAAAAACCGATCGGTGGATCACCAACGAAACTTCCTCCTTGCGGCAGAATCGGGTGGCAAAGTTTAATTCATTTTTGCGCTTGGTAATGGACGGTGTACATTCGTCAACAGCCCGAACAGCGCTTAATCAGAACGGTACAGATTACTACCCGATACAACTTAGCCGGCAAGCCATCAGGCCGGGAACCATTTTTGCCGACCCCTATGGGCACACCTTTGTAATAACGGCCTGGAAGCCCCAAACCCCTGACCAATCCGGGCTTTTGCTGGCTGTTGACGCCCAGCCCGATGGCACCGTTGCCGTGAAACGTTTTTGGGAAGGTAATTTTTTGTTCAACACCCACAATGTTGTCGGAGATCCTGGTTTTAAGGCTTTCAGGCCGATAATTCAAGCCGATGAGAAGTTGCAACTGCTTGCAAATGAGCAACTGACAGATTCGTCGGCATATATTCCGTTTTCATTGGTTCAAAGCAAAATGGAGCGCGATAGTTTTTACGATCGCATTGACAGGCTTATTAATCCTCAATCTATGAATGTTTTTTGGGTGTTGCAAAATCTCGTTGGTGCGCTGCACGAGCAAGTATTGGTTAGAGTAAAATCGGTTGCCCTGTGCGAAGAAGCCCTCAAAGCAAAGCCCGGCATGATCATCCCAATGCCCGGCAGTGCCAATGCCGTTTTTCAAACCGGCGGCTTATGGGAAGCCTACTCCACACCCAACCGCGATCTCCGGTTGCTCATTGCCATAGAGTCTGTTGAGCAATTCCCTCAAAAAGCTGCGGCCGATCCACGGCGCTACTTGCTTCCCGACACCCTTGCAGCTTCCGAAATTATTGAAATGCTAAATGAATTTTTAGACCGCGAAACATCTTCGCAAAACATTACCTATATCAATAGTGGCGGTATTCCGACAACGCTCAGTTTGAAAGAAATCATTGGCCGAAAAGAAGCTTTTGAAATGGCATACAACCCAAACGATTGTGTTGAAACACGCTGGGGAGCGGCTGAAAATAGCGTTGAAAAAGCTTTGTGCAAGCGAAGAGCACCCCAACACCAAACCTTACGAATGCAAAACATCCGTAAATGGTTTGCGCAGCGGCTTCATCCGCCAACCTAAGGATCGGGAAGCGCCCCTTAATAAACCTGAAGCTTTGAAACGCGGGCATTTTCCATCAAAACAGAGAAAAAATAACCCGAACCAAGATCCTTATTCAGTGTAATTGTACCCTCAAAAACGGCAATGTCGCCAACCGAAAGCATCTCATCGGTGGTAAGCGTAAGATCGAACATCTCGCCCGAGGAGGTTCCATCTTGAATATGCGCCCAATTCTTACCCATAATTCCGCTGTTGAAGCGCGTAACCTCGCCGGCAACTTTTACGGTTTTGCCCGAATAATCTGCCGCCTGATCGAAAAGTTGCTGAAGAAGAACGCCCCCTTCAACAGGATCAATCTGTATGTTTTGTTTCACATTGGGTGTTGCAGCCTTTTGCGGCACTTGCTGCGGCATGTGATCGCCCGTGGCCGACTTTGCCGGGATTGGAAAATCAGCCAAATCGCCAACAAAAAGGATGTGGTCGAAATCGCGATCTAAGTCTTTGCTGTGAAAATTTGTCATTTCCATCCATTGACTGTAAAAATAAGTTTTGCCTGTTTCGACAGCAGTTGTCGTAATGGCAACCCAGTATTTTTGCCCTTTTTCATTGGCCAGAATATAGGTGTAGGAGCTGGCTTGCAGAACCTCTTCGGCAACGATTTCGCGATTGTTGGGATCAACATCATAACTGGCTTTGGTAGCCGCTTGCCTGCACGATGCCAATGCAAACACAATGAGAATGGTATAGAACAGTTGTTTCATAGCAAAACAGTGGTTTATTCGACACAAAGATGCGTCAAATTCACATTAAATCAGGCTTTTATTTTGTGTTTTTTTTAATGGGGTTCGTGCCAACCGGTGATCATGCTTTTAAAATTGCTAATGGCCGTATTGCCCATGGTTGCAAAATAAAGATGAATGATTAGAAACATCGAAAGCAGAAATCCAACCGAGCCATGCAGCAAAGCAGTAAGGTAAATGCCGCTGAAGCCAAAAAGCTTTTCAACGATCATTTCGGGAAAAAGCAATGCCAATCCGGTTAAGATAATCAGCGGAACCAACCCAAACATTGTGGCTAAATAGGTTACTTTCTGCAATGGGTTGAATTTGCGGTTTTCGTTTACCGGAAAAGGAGCGGCCTGACCTTTAAACGTGCCATAAACATAATAAACGATTTGTTTTTTCAACTGATCAAACAAACCTTTGCATTGAACGGCATAAAACTTGCCGTTTGGCGTAAAAAATGTTCCGGCCAAAAAGATAAGGTAGTTGAGCGACAGAATGATTCCGCTCAGATTGTGCCACTTCACTGCATTTTCGAAGCCAATAAAAGGCGCGTCGGGGTTGGAATATTGCATGCTGATGCCGGTAGCAATCAGCACTAAAAAGAGCAGGGCATTCACAATATGCCACAAGCGCAGCCAGATAGGATAAAGATATAAGCGCGACGACATGGTTCTTACTTTTTGAGTCTGAAAATAACATGGATGATAATACCCAAAATAGTCAGCCCAAAAAGAGCCACGCTGATTATGTTGAGGTAAATGTTTCGGTTGGCTCCTATCACATAGGCCTCGTTTAGGAAAACGGCATTCAGCGTTCCGGTTTTTCGGGCCTCGATGTTTTGATATTTATAGAGCGATGCCAACAGCATGGTGTTGGCCGAGTGGCATTCGGCACATTTTTTTACTGCCTGATCTTTTTCGAGAATCTGATGCGAAACCCACATGGTATCTTGCGTTGAGGTGTGGCACTCGATGCAGCGGACGGCCGAAAAGTGCAGTTTGTAATTAGGCAAAAAGCCATGAATTTCGCTCAATGGTTTTTTTGTACTGTCGCTAATGCGCTGAAAGTTAACAACATTGTCGTGGCAATTTGTGCAAACCTGGTTGTGTGCCCCAACGATTTCCGAAATTCTATAATCCGAGCGCGTCATGGCTTTGTAGGAGTGCGGGTTGTGGCACATCCAGCAGTTGAAACGCTCGCTGTGCCGGCTGGTATGAACGCTTTTTTCAAACTCTTCTTCAATGGTTTCGAAATGATAGGCTGCAAACTGCTCATCGCCACCATGGCAATCAATGCAAGTGTACATGGGTTCGAAAATCAGCTCCGATTTATGCGGAAAACTTTCATATTCCGGCGAGTGGCAGTCGGTGCAGGCAAAATGCCGGTGAACACCTTGATAAAAAACTTCGGGATTGAAGACAAAGTTTGGGTTCATCACCTTGCGTTCGGTAAAGCCCGATGTTTCGTTGAAGTACTCGTACACTTTTTTCCCGTGACAGTCGAAACACTGTTGGTTGTCGGCTGCCTTTTCGGGCTCGCTTGTCATGTCCACTTTCAGGCGTTCGGGGAGTTGTGCCCACGCGCCAAGCCATAGCATAACAGAAGCAAATAGGATCGTTTTCTTCATTTTTAATGAATATGCTGATTTAAAAACAATACTCGAAAACAAAAAAGGTTTCCCGAAAAGCACTGATTGTCAACAGCCTTTATCAGAAAACCTTTTTGATGATTTGCTCAGGCAATCATTTATTTTTTCAGGCTACGAATGTAGTTGATGATGCCCCAGCGTTCTTCGTCATCGGTAATTTTCGATTCGAAGTTGGGCATTTCATCCCTTCCGATGATTGACATAAAATAAAGCTCACCGTCTGTAACGGTGCCCTGCCATTTGGCGTCGGAAAAGTCGCCCGGAAAAGTTTCGAGGTTTTTTGCTTTCGGCCCGTCGCCGCCGCCCAAGTTGCCGTGGCACGATCTGCAGTGCTTGGCATAAGCTGCTTTGCCTAATTTAAGTGCGTCGGCATCGCCTTTTAAAGCATTGGTTTTGCTTTTATATTCGGTTGGAATTTTCCAGTTTCCGCCCTTTTTTTGGTCGGGGCTGTTGGTAAATGCAAAACCGATAAATGCAACTGCCAGCAGGCTAAGTAAAAAGAAGTTCGTTTTCATGATAATGAGTAATAAGGTGAAACGTTTATTTTAATTAAAAACTCCAAAGTCGTGTAATGTTGAAACCAAACATCAGGCCGCCTTTTTTCCAATCGTTTTGGTTAAACAGGGCATTGTGTTGTGGAACAATGGCATCGGCCGACGACACATAGATGTGAAAAGTATGTGTGCTGGTACTGATTTCCCAGGCAATACCCAAATTGGGTTTCGAAGGATTGGTAAAATTTCGATGCTCTGCTATACCCTGAATTTTCAGCGGTATGTCGCATTGAAACAGTATGGATGACTGGGGCGAAAACTGTGCCCTGCCATTGAAGCCCACCGAAATTTTGTCGTGGTCAATCAGCGAGTCGGTACTGTTGAAGTGGGTAAAACTGCTGTTCAGCTGAAGGCTAAGCCAGTCGTTAAACTTGCGGCCTACAATAAGTTGGCTGAAATAAGAAAAACGGTTCATAAACCGGTATTCTGTTCCAAAAACCTTGTCGTTGCGACCGTCAATGGCCATCGTTCCGTAAAATCCTACTGCAACCGGAATGCTGTTGTCGCGGGTTTGTTCTAAAATCGTCCATTTAATATTAAAATCGTTGTACATATTCAGCCGGGTAACGCCATAACCAAGCTGAACATTTTTATACACTACATAATTGAGCCCCAAGCGAATGTTGGCAGCCGGAGCATAAATACCGAAAAGGTCGGAAAAGCCGTTGTCTAAACTTCCAAATTTATGTTGAATAGCAAGTTCAAGCGTTTTTGGCGAAGGAATAAAAGTAGTTTGATTATCAATAAGATAACCACTTTGAAAAGGAGCTCTTACCGGCTTGCTTTTCGCTTTTTTTACCGGAGCTTCCGTTTCCTGGGCCATCGAAAGGCTTCCAATGCAGACGAGCAGAATAAAGGATAGCGCAATATTTTTCATTTCTTAAGCAAGTTAATGGGTTAGTTATTCTTAGCTCCCTGCTTTATCCATTCGAGAAGGAGTGCGGCATCGGCCAGATCGTATTTTTTCCAGCTATGCGTTGTAGTTGAGGGGTGCGGATATTGATAGATTTTGCTTGCTTCTGCATCAGTGGTGTTGATGAGCACTGGCACAATAGCCGAAAAAGCATTGCCGGCACTGAGGTTGGGCGATGTGGCGCCTGTTTTGTGGCAGGCAGTGCAGTTGTTATTCTTCGAAAAGATAGGTTCAATTTGGCTTACAAAACTGATTGGCTCTTCCGGGTCAATTACCGGTGGCTTTTCAGGCACAACGAAATCATAACCGCATGATGGCAGCATTCCGGCAAATGCAAAGGCAAGGGGCAGAATTAAACGCCGTATTTTTTGAGTCATTTTGAGTATTTTTTGGTTTGAATGATTTGTTAGGTTTTTTTTAACTGCTAAAAATCCAGACTTCTATTGGGATCAGAGCAAAACATGGAGCTAGCTTTTGGCGTGCAAACAGCCCCATGTTTTGTTCCGTTTAGGTTAATTTACTGCTGCAATGCAATTTTGAAGTAATCTTACTGTAAATCCGGGGTTGTGAATGCCGCGGCTACCATCTTCGCTAATTGCCTTATAGTTTAGAAATGCGCCTGTAACTTCGGCGCTATATGTGCCTGGCTTGGGATTTCCGGTTGGAGACAGAATGCCTTTTGCTTCGAGTTTGCCTTTTAATTCATCGAGCAACGACGAAACTTGTGCCTGCAGGTTGTTTACATTTGTGTTGAGCGAAGCAGCATTGCTGTGGCAACCCACACAACTTGCCGTATTCAGACCGTTTGCAGCATTACGCATTTTCATGGTGTGTCCGCCCGATTCGGCGCCTGTGCCGGGTGCCATGTGGCAGCTTACGCACTGGTCGGTAATATTGCCGTGAGGATTGTTTAGAGCTAACCCTTCGCCAATATTTATAAGACCTAGACCAGTTACCAAATTGGCCTGAGTGCCGTGATGCAGGGTATAATAAGGGCTCGTAATGGTAACATCTGGTCCGCCGGCTACCGGGAATGGATTGATCTTGCGGCCCTGATGGCACGAAGCACATAGGCTGCCTTTGCCAAAATCAACCGTTTCGTTGGTGTTGAAAAGCGAAACCGATCCACTCATCGTTAAAGCTAGGTCGGCAGGGGTATAGGTGTCGTGAATGTGGTGACAGGTGTAGCAGTTTGGCGGATTGGGGCTCGAAATAAGAGCGCCCGATGCCAGCGGATTGTAGGTGCCATTGAGAAAACCTCTGTAGCCCTGGCTGGTGTGGCAAACAGCACACTCGCCGGTATTGTGACTGATGTGGCCTCCGGTAGCATGAACCGAGTTTTCCCACTGCATCGTTCGTACCGAAAGATCTTGCGTATTGTTGTGGCAGGTGATACAGCTGGCCGTACCATCTTGCCCGTCAATACCATCTTCTCCGTCTTTGCCGTCTTTACCTGCAATACCTGCGGGGCCTTCTTTTGTGCACGCAACAAACGAAAGCGAAAGCAACATGATCAGGCTGAAAAATAAACCGAATTTGTTCTGGGTTTTCATTATTTATTTAGTTTTAGGTTCTTCTATTTTTTTGCTCTTCGGGCTTTTCACAATTGTGCCCTTTCAATTTTGATGCAAGTTTACCCCATAGCCCAAAACCCAACAACACGGTTTTAATGATATTTTTTTGCCAAAGTGCCGATATTTCGTAAAAAATAAATTGATATATATCAATTACTGAATATGTAAGTAAATGTAAGTTACAGAAAATCAGTGGGAAATAAAAGAAATACGCAATTAGGGAAACAGATACCGAATTACTCCAAAATGTTAAAAAATGTTAGCAAAGCCGAAAAGGCAACCCCTTTGGCAGCGTTAAAAATTTTAAAAAAAATAACCTAATGCCCTTTGTTGTTTCGGCTTAATAAGAAAAAATTTCTTTCAACTTGACACCTTAATTTTATTATGCAGTTAGAGCAAACGTGTTTTTCACTACTTTTGCAATTGCTTTAAGCTAAAAATCAAGATGTTAAAAAAAATACAAACAGCCTTAATTTCTGTTTATTACAAAGATCGGCTTGATGAAATTGCGGCTCTTTTAGCCAAAGAGGGTGTGAAAATCTACTCAACGGGCGGCACTTACGATTTTATAAAAGCAATGGATGTTGCAGTTGAAAAGGCAGAAAATCTTACCGGCTATCCATCCATATTGGGAGGGAGAGTAAAAACGCTGCATCCAAAAATTTTTGGCGGTATTTTGGGGCGCCTTCAAAATGAGGCCGACCGTGCCGAAATGCAGGAATACAAAATTCCGGCTTTCGATCTGGTAATTGTTGATCTTTATCCTTTTGAGCAAACCCTGCAGCAAACGAGCGAAGAAAGCGCCATCATCGAAAAGATAGACATTGGAGGCATTTCGTTGATCAGAGCCGGAGCTAAAAATTATGCTGAAGTGTGCATTGTGCCTTCGGTTGCGCATTACGACGAGCTTATTGGGATCCTTCGGCAGGGAGCACATACCACCCTCGACGACCGCCGCCGCTTTGCAGGCCATGCCTTTGCCGTAAGCTCGCAATACGATGCAGCCATCAGCAATTGGTTTAACAACGAAAGCGGCTATCTTCGCTTAGCCTATAACGGGCAAACGCCTTTGCGCTATGGCGAAAACCCGCACCAACAGGGGGTGTTTTTTGGGCAAATAAACGAAGTTTTCGAAAAACTTCATGGCAAAGAATTGTCATACAACAACTTGCTTGATTTGGATGCTGGCCTCAATCTCATTTCGGAATTCGACGAGCTCACTTTTGCCATTTTAAAACACAACAACGCTTGCGGCCTTGCCTCGCGCAACACCCTAAGCGAAGCTTGGGAGGCTGCTTTGGCCGGCGACCCGATTTCGGCCTTTGGCGGCATTTTAATCTGCAATCGCCAACTCGATCAAGCAACGGCCTTAGGCATAAACGAGCTTTTTTTCGAAGCCATCATTGCACCCGATTACGAAGAAAGTGCCTTAAAAATACTCATTTCTCGTAAAAATAGAATAGTTTTGCACTTACGATCGGGAGTGTTTCCCAAAAGGCAGTACAAGACGATACTCAACGGCATACTGTCGCAAGACCGCGACCTGCGTACCGAACAAAGGATTGATCTTGAAACAGTTACTATAAAAGCGCCAACAGCTGCCGAACTGGATGACCTTGTTTTTGCCAATAAAATTGTGAAACATACCCGATCGAATGCCATTGTGCTTGCAAAAAACAAGCAGCTAATCGGTAGCGGAATAGGGCAAACTTCGCGTGTTGATGCCCTGAAGCAGGCTATTGCCAAGGCAAAAGAGTTTGGTTTTAACCTTAACGGAGCAGTTATGGCTTCGGACGCTTTTTTCCCTTTTGCCGATTCGGTTGAGATTGCTTCACGCGAGGGCATTAAGGCTGTTGTGCAACCTGGCGGCTCGGTACGCGATAACGAAACCCTTGAGTTTTGCAACAAAGCCAACATGAGTATGGTATTTACGGGGGTAAGACATTTTAAACATTGATGCGACAATAAACGAATACTGCATATGGGATTGTTTTCATTTTTGAATAAAGAAATTGCCATTGACCTGGGCACGGCAAACACCATTATAATATACGACGACAAAGTGGTTGTTGACGAGCCAAGCATTGTGGCACTTGAGCGAAATACCGGCAAAATTATTGCCGTAGGTAAAAAGGCATTGATGATGCACGGCAAAACACACGAAAACATCAAAACCATCAGGCCATTGCGCGATGGTGTAATTGCTGATTTTCAGGCGGCCGAGTACATGATGCGCGAAATGATTAAAATCATTGGCCTGAAAGGGAAACTTTTTCCGCCGGCATTGAAAATGGTAATATGTATCCCGTCGGGGATTACCGAGGTTGAAGAAAGAGCAGTAAAAGATTCGGCCGAACAGGCCGGAGCCAAAGAAGTAAGGCTCATTCACGAGCCAATGGCAGCTGCAATCGGTATCGGCATTGACGTGCTCGAACCTACCGGCAATATGATCATTGATATCGGAGGCGGCACCAGCGAAATCGCCGTTATTGCTTTGGGCGGTATCGTAAACAATATGTCAATCCGTATCGGAGGCGATGATTTTAACAGCGATATTGAGCAATATATGCGCAAACAGCACAATATGACAATTGGCGAGCGCACTGCTGAAAGGATTAAAATTGAAGTGGGAGCAGCGCTGCCGTCAATTGACAATCCGCCGGATGATTTCCCGGTTCACGGACGCGATATGCTTACAGGTATTCCGAAAGAAATAAAAGTAAATTATGCCGAAATAGCGCATTGTTTGGACAAAAGCATCTCGAAAATCGAAGTTGCAGTGCTCAACGCCTTGGAAATGACGCCCCCCGAGCTTTCGGCCGATATTTTTCGCACAGGTATTTACCTGGCCGGAGGAGGCTCGTTGCTGCGTGGCCTAGACAAACGTTTGCATCAGAAAACCAAGCTGCCCGTGCATGTGGCCGAAGACCCCCTGAGAGCCGTAGCCCGTGGCACCGGCATTGCGCTGAAAAATTTTGATAAGTTTCCGTTCCTTATTAAGTAAACGGTTGGTTTATCACAACTTAGGCTGAGATGTATAACCTTGTTCGTTTTTTACAGAAACATCATATTTTTATTCTTTTTATGTTTCTGGAAGTGCTGGCTATATCAATGCTTAGCCGCAGCCACCACTATCAACGGGCAGCCGTAAATCATCGCACCAACGATCTGACAGCCAAAATATATCACCTGCGAAGTGATGTCTCGGATTATTTTTCGCTTCGCTACCAAAACACCATCTTGCAAAAACAAAATGCCGATTTGCTGCAGAAACTGGCCTCGGCAAACGAATACATTCCGCAGCCCGACAGCGCTTTGCGCGAACGCGTTCATGACTACATACCGGCAAGGGTAATCAATAATACGGTTGACCTGCGCAACAACTACATCATCATCAACAAGGGCTACCGCGACGGCCTAACGCGCGACATGGGTATTATCTCGGCTGATGGCGTGGCAGGCATTATTATCGGAGTGAGCGAGCATTATGCAACAGCCATGTCGTTGCTTCATCGGCACAGCGTGCTGAGTGTGCGTTTTCTTAAAAATGACCAGATAGCCAATCTGCATTGGCGTGGTGGCGATTATCACTTTGCCGAAGTGGTTGATATTCCTTCGCACGTAATACCCGATAAGGGCGACAGCCTTGTAACAAGCGGCCATTCCTTTGTGTTTCCCGAAGGGATAATGGTGGGCACGGTGGAAGAACTTGTTGGCTCGGAAAAAGGGAATCTTAATACGGCTCAGCTGCGCTTTTCAACCGATTTTGGGAAATTACGCTATGTTTATGTGATAAAAAACAATTATCGCAACGAAATTGATCATTTATTAAACACCAAAACCAATGAGTGATTTATTTAACAACATTCTTCGTTTTGTTGGATTGATGCTCTTTCAGGTGTTGATACTCAATCATTTCATGCTTTTTGGGTTAGTAAATCCCTTTATTTACGTCCTTTTTATCCTGATGCTGCCGCTTGCAGTGCCCGGATGGCTCTTGCTTGTGTTGGGCTTTTTGACGGGCTATGTGGTTGATCTTTTTATGACCGGCGCCGGATTGCATGCCGCCGCAACCGTATTGGTGGCCTTTTTGCGACCCTATGTGCTAAGGCTTGCCACGGGCACAAAAGAACCCGAAACTGTGATGCACCCCGGCCTGATGCAAATGGGGGCGCGTTGGTGGTTTAGCTATACGGTAAGCCTTGTGGCACTGCACCATACCTTTCTTTTTTTACTCGAATCGTTTAGTTTCAATCAGTTGGGATACACACTGCTTCGTATTGTGCTAAGTGTGGCAGCCACCGAAATTTTAATCTTTTTATTGAGCTATTTTTTTACATTAAGATCCATAAAACGAACCTAAAACAGTGGTAGAATGAAAGTTAAACTTCCCAAAGGCCGAGCAGAAAGCCGGCAATGAAGTCTTAAAAATTTCTTAAAAACACAGAAACCGAAAACGGTTAGTGTAAAAATTAAATAGCTTTGCTCATTAATCTAAATAAAAAGCGATGAAGCGACTTTTTCTATTTGCCATTTTGGCCGCCTTGGGTTTTGCATCGTGCAAGAGCTCCGATAAACAATTACTTACTTTTACACTTAATGTGAGCCTGAGCAATTTTGATGGCAAGCAAATAACAGTGCAAAAGCGCACGCAAGACAGCTGGCTGGGGATTGACTCTGCCAAGGTTGAAAATGGCGTAGCTCATCTAAAAGGTACAATCGAAAACCCCGAAATGCTTTATGTGTCGTTCGAAGGCATACGCGGGAGTATTCCATTTTTTGCGGAAGCTTCCGAAATAACCATAAAAGCCGATTTGAACGATTTGAGACAAGCCGAAATCAACGGTTCGGCCATTCACGCGCGCTACCTCGCATTTAACGATAAAAATGAAGAATACGACGAGCAGTTGTATCAACATTATCAAGCAATCAGGGCTGCCGAAGAAGCTGGCAACGAGGAGTTGCGCCAAACTGCCGAAGAAGCTTTCGAACTGGCCGAAAAGGAAAAAAAGCAGTTTTTAGTTGATTTTATTCGCACAAACAATAAGGACATTGTTGCCCAATATATCCTTTACCGAAATAGCTATCAGTTTGATTTAGACGAACTTGAGTCGCTTGTGATCAATTTCGACGAAAAAGTAAAGTCGGTTTATCTGGATGAGCTTTTCAACCGCCTGCACGTGCTAAAAAGTGTGGCTATAGGGATGCCTTTTGTTGATTTTGAACAAACTGACAGCACCGATAGCCTGATCAAGCTTTCGGATCATGTGGGTGCCAAGGTGCTGCTGATTGATTTTTGGGCTTCGTGGTGCTCGCCTTGCCGGGCCGAAAACCCAAATATTGTGGCCATTTACAACGATTATCACGATAAAGGATTCGATATTTTTGGGGTTTCTTTTGATACCGACCGCGACAAATGGATGCAGGCAATTGACGATGATAAGCTTAGCTGGACACATGTTTCCGACCTCAAAGGCTGGGGCAATGCCGCAGGAAAACTCTATGGCGTTCAATCCATTCCGCACAGTGTGCTCTTGGATGCCAATGGGGTGATTTTGGCTAAAAACCTGCGTGGCACCGAGCTACGCGAAAAAATTGCCGGATTGTTAAACTAAGAAACAGATTGAACATAAGCAAAAGAGGACGCTGCAACAAAAACAGCGTCCTCTTTTGGTTTTAACCCAAATGCAGATAATGGGCTATTTCTTCAACTTTTTTGCTATTTCGGTCAGCATCACCCGGGTCATGCTTTCAAGTGTATAACTGTCGTTTAGCCCCCAGTCGGTGCGAGCGCAGCTGTCGTCAATGCTGGCCGGCCAGCTGTCGGCTATGGCCTGCCTGAAATCGGGTTCGTAAATAATGCTAAAATCGGTCTGATGTTTGCGGATGGCGGCAACCACATCTTTTGGGGTAAAGCTCATGCCCCCAACGTTGTAGCTCGAACG
>CAYYDS010000006.1:0-27586 GCA_964470665.1 uncultured Lentimicrobiaceae bacterium | reverse complement strand
CAAAATGAAAATTGTCTACTTTTGAATTGTACTAAAAATGGGAAGCCTATACCCAAAGAAGAATTTCAAGATTTTTTCTCCCCTACTTTTAAAAAACTTAAAACACGCAACCGCACAGACCAACACGACACAAACAATGACACGGAAACTCAACACTGACAATGGTTTACAGACACTATGGACAAGAACACCAGCTGCCAACATGTGTTTGGCGTCATGCGGGGTGAAATACTTAATTTCAAGTGCAGTTTTTCAATTTAACTTTAGTGCTGGATTGACAGTTTTGTACCCTGAAATCCGCCACTACGCCAAGCGCAAAACCGTTAGCGTTTATTGGTAAAAAGACAGACTCGAAAAAAAACTGTACGACATGTTTTTGTAAGCTCCCCAAAAACAGTACGTTTTAACCCCGCGTTAATACAGGATAAAAGGCTAGAGTCAATTTACACAATAAAAATCTGACAAAAAGCCGGGGCAAGTTCGGCTTTTTCGTTATAATGCTGCCACATTTTTCCGAAAGAAATTTTTAATCTTTTATTGACAAGAATTTTCTCAATGAATTCGGAGAACTTTTCCTCCCAACGTACGATACCGCATTTACTGCTTAATTAAAAAAAGCCGGAAAGTGTATTGTCCAGCTTTTTTCAAAAAACAATCGTATTACATTAAAACAAATCAATCAGGTTGTAGGTTGCCCAGGTTTACTGAATGGCTTTTTCTTCAACCTGGATAACCTCTTTAGAGGTGTCGTCATAAATAAAAGCTACAACAGACACATGTTTTTCGTTGAAATCGCTATTCAGGCTGTGGGTATAGCTTTTGGTAAAGCTGGCGTTTGCGGCAGCCTGGCCGGCTGCAGCCAATTCTTCGCCCCAGGGCGTATTGATGCTGCCTCGCAGCACATGGCGGTGCGTATAGTCGGGAATGGTGGGCGAGCCGATATTGGGGTCGTTGTTGCGCTGTGCGCTCACAATGCTGTCTTCGATAATGCAAGCCACAATCATCAGCCGCGAATCGAGCGCTTTGAGCGCCTTGGCTTCGAGGTCAACCTTTAGGCTGCGGCTGCTGCTGTTGTAGGTGGTTTTAATCTCAAGGCTAATATCGGCTTTGTTTTCGGCTGCCTGGCCTACGGCTGTGGCCCAGTTGGCCGAAGTTACATTATAGGCGCCCTGTTTGCTCACGCGGTTAACCATACCCATTGGGTTTCCGGCAGCCGAAATGCCAAAGTAATTATCCCATGCCGTGCCGGCTTCGGTGCGGTAATCGGTATTGAAAGGAGCCGATTTTGGCTCAGCAAAATAGCCCGCGTGGATACCGATCATGATGACCTTTCCGTTGTAAAGATGCACCAATTCGTGGCCTAAACGGGCTCCTGCGGGGCAGTTTACACAGGTGTGCCCGGTATAGTCTTCGAGCAGGATTTTGCGCGTATCATCCGTTACCTGACCTCCGCCGCCCTCCTTATATGGAGGTTCTATTTTATCGCATCCTGCAACGATGATACCGAGCAGGAGTAGGACAACAGGCAGGAAAGTGTATTTTTTCATGGTGTGCTATAGGTTAAAAATTGGTAGAAAGGGTAATTGTTAAGCCGCTTGACGCAGGCACCTGGCGGCAAACTCCGCCAACGCATACAACCCCCTCGTTCTGGCGGCCGTAAGTGAGGGCAATGCGGGTTGACTCGCGCGTATAGCCGGCCGAAACGGTGTAATAATGGTTGCGCTTGTCGGCATCGGGATGGCCGTAGTTGTATTGGTCGGCCACGGCCATAAACCACTTGGGTGCAATGGTGTATTCGGCCATTAGCGAAGCCCAGTCGCCCTCGTCTTGTTCGCTCCACAAACCCTGAGCCTCAAGGCGCAAGGCGTTGTTGTTGTTAAATTTGTAGGTGAAATCGGCAACAGCCAGATGCGCTTTTACGGCTTCTTCGCCGGTGTGGCCTTCAATCGTGGCGATATCATAAAGCAGATTCATATACTGAATCAAACCTTTGAGTTTTTTGTTAAAACGTTTGTCAACTTCGATGTTGAAATCGCGAAAAAAGATGTGATCCGAAACTTTGAAAAAATCACTGGTATAGCCCAAAGTTCCACTATAAGCTTTGTCAATGGTATCGCGAACAATGTCATTTACCTGGCTGAAATTCAGTGCAATGCTTGTGCCGTATTTTCCGCCAAGGGGAGTTCCTTTCGGAATTTTATAGTTTGCCTGAAACTGCATTCCCATTTCGCCGTTAGGCTGTGTGGCATAAGGGTATTTTGCCGTCAGGCTGTAAGCGTGCATTCTGTTGATAGGTGGAATGAAGTTGATATCCAAGGCGTTGGCTGTTTCGGCGCGATCGCTTTTAAAGCTGAAATTGTCGGTCCGTTTGAGTTGAAGCATGAGCCCAAGGCCTTTTTGCGAGAAGGAAAACGAACTTAGCAAGGCCCGGCCGTTGCTGTAGATAAACTGATTGATGGCCGAAGGGTCGTTAATTTTATAGGCATATTCGGTCATGAAGTTGAAATTTCCGGCGCCCATATTGATTCGTCCGGCAAATGCGCCCGTATTTTCGGGGAGTTTGTAGATGGGGTCGGCATCGCGTTGGTAGCGGCTTACGGCGCTGGCGCCCAGGCTAAGGCGAAAACCGGAATTTTCGAGGCTGCTGAAGGCTTCGCTAAGGTTGTATTCGGCATCGGCTCCGCGCACAAGTCCACGGCTGTTGCGCTCGTATTTTTGCCAGAAAAAGCGCTGGCTGCCATATACACCTTTAAGTGTCAGACCTTTAGAGGGATAAAGCACAACCCTTAGGCCGTTCATCGAGTTGTCGTAGCCCAAAGTCCATTCTTCATAGGTGCGAAAAACCAATCCGTTGCCAAACTGATCGTAAAAATTACCGGCTGTAATTTCCATGAAGTCGGTGCTGTAGTTTGCCCATACATACGGAAATCCGTTGCCTTCTTGGCGGGGGTCGAAGCCGGCCAGGGGAGTTAGCATTGCCTCATAACGCATTCCGGCCTTAAACTTTCCGAGGGTATAGGTGAGGTTTGTAAAGCCGTTAATGCCGATTTTGCGCCCGGCAATGGTAGAGTCGGTAATTCCGATAACGGCATCCGGGCGATAAAACTGAACGTCGGTTTGAAAACTGCCATGCAGTGTAGCTTTGTCAAAAATATCTTGTGCACTTAGAGTTAAAACCAAAAATAGCCAGGATGCGGTGAACAATAGTTTTTTCATAAGGGATAATGTGTTGGAAAAGGTACGAAACCGGCTTTATTTTTTGCCTGCAAGTTTCTTCACTTTTTGGTATAACTCGTACTCTGCACCATCAAAATAGGCGGTATGCTGCGAAACGATTTTTCCGTTGCCATCGAGCAAAAAGGTGTGGGGTATCATATTCACATTCATGGCCCTTTTGAAATCGCCGTTTGGATCGAGCAATACTTCAAATTCCCAGCCTTTTCCTTTTACGTGAGGCGCTACTTTGGCTGTTGAGCGCGAATCGTCAATAGATACGGCAACAACTTTTACGCCGGTTTCTTCTTGCCATTCCTCGTAAAGATCATTAAAGGCGTCGAGCTCTTTCTGGCAGGGTTTGCACCATAAGGCCCAAAAACTTAAAATGATCGGCTTGCCATCGTTTTTAATGTCGGAGGTGCTAAAACTTTGACCGTTAAGGGTTTTAATGTTTACCTTAGGAAGTTGGCTTTCCTGCGAAAAAAGATGGCTCAAAGGGATGAGCAACAGAAGAATAAACAACAGTCTTTTCATAATGAGATTTTGATTTGTGTTATAGGAATGAGTTTTGTTTTAATACTTAAAAGTGCAGACAACCCATAGTGGCGAATGGTTGCACATTTTATTCAATATATACTTCGAGCAGGGTGCAGTTTTCTTCGGGCTCGATTTCGATGTTTTCGATCAAATTGGGGATAAGTACAATTTGCCCGGCTCCGAGGCTGGTTTTTTTGCCCTCAAACAGCACGGTGCACCGGCCTTCGGTGCAAAAAAGAATCACAAACGAATCTATTTCCGAATAGTCTTTTTCAACTTTTTCGCTTAGCTTGAGGATGTTTGTGGTAAAAAAAGAGCTTTGAACAATGTTTTTACTTTGATTTAAAACAGGGCTATAAGCCGTTTTATACTGTGCAGGCAATTGATAGTCAATGGCATCCAGAGCTTCGTCGGTATGAAGCTCGCGGCTTTTGCCGTTTTCATCGGTGCGATCCCAGTCGTAGATGCGGTATGTGGTATCGCTGGTTTGCTGTATCTCGGCAATGAGGGTGCCCGGCCCGAGTGCATGAACGCGTCCGGCCGGAATAAAAAAGACATCGCCTTTTTGCAGTTGTTCAAAATTCATGATTTGCATCAAACTTTTATTTTCCAGATGGTGAAGGTATTTTTGCCGGTCGAGCTGACAATTGAATCCGCTGATGAGCTGCGACCCCTCGTCGGCCTGCATAACATACCACATCTCTGTTTTACCAAAACCCGTGCCGCGTTTTTGAGCCAGCTCGTCGTTGGGATGAACCTGAAGCGAAAGCCAATCGTTCGAATCAATCACCTTGATAAGAATCGGAAACTGATCGCCAAAACGCTCATATACGCTTTCGCCCACCAAGTCGCCCATAAACACTTCAACCAGTTCGTTGAGCTCGTTTCCGGCTAAATAGCCGTTGCTCACCATGGTTGGATTTCCGTCAACACCCGAAAGAAGCCAAGCCTCGCCGCAGTTGGGCAGTGTGCCAAAATCAATTCCTAAATGTGTTTTGATCTTGCTCCCACCCCAAATTTTTTCTTTAAACAAGGGCGAAAATTTAAACGGATAAAGTGTTTGCATGCTTTATAAGATTTAAGTTGCAAAAATAGTCATTATTCTTTTTTCGACTTCATAATTTAGTCAAAATACTCAATATTAATAAGTTAAATGTTAGATATCTCTGTTTGGCATATCGTGTTTTTTTGCAATTGTGCTTTTATGGCAAACAAATGCCGGCGCTTTTTCGGCATTTTTGTTTTAAGAAAGAGAGAAAAGAAGCACTCAATTTTGCGGGTTAAATAAAAATGAATAATTTTAGCAACGAATTAAATGTGTAATAAACAGTTTTTCAATCCATTTAAGTTTAACCAAAATAAAAAATCATGAAAAAACTTTTACTTCTTTTTGTAGCAATGGCGCTATCAGGAGGGCTTATTGCCCAAACACCACTGCTGAAGCAAGGCGCTGAACTTTCGAAAGTTGCATTGAAAAAATCCAAAGCCGTTAACGACTTTGTAGGCGAGTATAGCGGCGAAGTCAATCCCTATGTTTCGAATATTAAGGCTGCCGATATTGTGGTAGGCAATACGCGTTATGATTTGGTGTCGAATGCTTCTACTCCCGGACGCATTTATGCCTTTGCCGATGGCACTGTGGGCGCTGCCTGGACATACGGAATGGATGATCCCGGCTTTGCTGATCGCGGTAGCGGCTACAATTATTACAATGGCAGTACGTGGGGCCCTGTGCCAACAGCAAGGATAGAGGCCAGCCGTACGGGCTGGTCAAACTATCAGCCTTATGGAGCAAATGGCGAAATTGTTTGCGCCCACACCGGAGGCACTGCAGGAATACTCTTCAGCTGGCGCGAAACTAAAGGCACCGGAACCTGGAACAGCTTTAACCTTCAAGGCCCAACAGGCTATCAGGATTTGCTTTGGCCCAGAATGGTTACAAGTGGCGAAGATCACAACATCATTCACGTGATTGCCGCTCTCGATGCAGATTATCAGGGCTTAGACGGCGCATTGCTCTATAGCCGCTCGATGGATGGCGGACAAAGCTGGAGCCCGCATAATGAGATTCTGCCGGGCCTCACAGCCGGCGAAATCAATGGAGTAGGCGGCGATGTGTATGCTTGGGCACAACCTGTTGGCGAAACCATTGCATTTATTGTAGGCGATTTTCTGGCCGATGGCATTGTGCTGAAATCAACCGATAATGGCGACAATTGGGAAAGCATGAAATATTATGAAGCGCCAATTACGGCTTTTGCCAATCAGGAACCACTGCCAAAACACGGCGGAATTGACGGCTACCAACATGCTGTAATTGACGATCAGGGACGTGTGCACGTTTCTGTGGGCCGTATGATCCATTCGGCTGATGGCTCAGGCGGGGCAACCAATTATTATCCCTATTCCAATGGGCTGCTCTACTGGAACGAAACCATGCCCGCAATGGATAGCACCGCACTTACCGACAGCATTCTTGACTTGGTGAGTGTGAACCCGATGTATCTGCTTGCCGAAGTTTATGACAACGGTGTGGACGATATTGTGGGAGTGGCAAAATACCAGGCTTCGCTAACCTCTATGCCGCAGCTTGTTTTTGACCACAACAGCAAAGTGCTGTATGCTTTCTATTCTGCACTCACTTTAGGCTTTGTTTCGGCAGAAGATTTCAACTATCGCCATATCTGGATGCGTTTTTCCGAGGATTATGGCCAAAGCTGGAGCCCGCAAGTTGACCTGACTTCGGATATCTTTCACCTGTTTAACGAATGCGTTTGGCCATCGGCCTCGCCAACAGTTACTAATAAGGTGCATTTGATCTACCAATCAGACAACCTGGCCGGTAATGCCACCCGGTTTGAGGAGCATCCGATTAACGATAATAACATTGTTTACCTGCCAATTGATCTTATTGTGGGCTTAAATGAAAAGCAAGAAGAACTCCTCTCGCTTGATCAACTGATGCCCAACCCGGCCAACAACGAAACACAACTTGTGATCAATGTGCGCAGGGCTGCTAAAGCCGAAATCAGTGTGGTTAATTTAGTTGGACAGGAAGTATATTCCACCAGCACCATGCTAGGATACCCCGGACTACATAAGCGGACACTCGGCCTTTCAGACTATAAAAGCGGCATTTATTTTGTAAGGGTAAAAATAGATTCAAAAGTATCGGTTAAGAAGTTGATCGTCAATTAAAAACGAACATCAAATTAAATGCAAAGAGCCGCTTGTCAAACAGGCGGCTCTTTTTTTGCCTTGTTGATGACAAAACCAATCAACAAAGCAAGCGATGAGCCAAGAGTGATTATATTTTTACCTTTGCAAGATTCCCGAATCAGCAAATTTGGATGCGGCCTGCCTCCGCCTTTGTTGGGCAATGGGAAAAAAGAATACTTGTTTAATGTCTGCAAATCATTTTGTTGTGAAAAAAGCCATAAAAATTATTGCCATAGCCGTTGTGCTGCTGCTTGCCCTGTTGCTGATCATCCCTTTTGCTTTCAAAGGTAAAATAATGGAAGCCATAAAAACAGAAGCAAACCGAAACCTGCGTGCCCATCTCGATTTCAATGACGTAAGCCTTTCGCTCATAAAAAACTTTCCTGATTTTTGGCTGGAAATCAATGATTTAACTATTAGCGGCCTCGATGATTTTGAGGGCGACACCTTGCTTTATACAAAAAAATTGAAATTGGGCATTGGCCTAAAGAGTGTTTTTGGCGCCGGGCCTTTTGAGCTAAAAGCGGTTAAATTTAACGACCCCTTCCTCAACCTCAAGGCGTTAGACGAAACCAAGGTAAACTGGGATATTACAAAACCCGACGAAGAGCTTGCCACACAAGAAGAAAGTTCGGCCCCCTTCAAAGCCGTTTTGCGGGTGATGGAAATAGTAAACGGCCGTTTGGTGTACGACGATGCCACTTTTCCGATGTTGGCCGACCTGCGCGGACTAAGTCTGAGGGCAAGCGGCGACCTTTCGGCGGCAAAATCCGAACTGCTTGCGGAGGCTACAGCTACCAATATCAACTTGGATTACAGCGGATTGCGCTACCTAAATCATGCAAAAGGACAACTTTCGGCTAAGATTGGAGCCGATCTCGACGTCTGGAAATTTTCTTTTGAAGAAGCCATGCTGCGGATTAACGAGCTTATGATGAAAGCCAACGGGTTTTTTGCCATGCCCGATGAAGGCTATGATATGGATGTTGTTTTCGAAACCGAAAAAAATGATTTCAGAAGCTTTCTGTCGTTAATACCAGCCCTCTATTCCAACAATTTCAGCGACCTTCAGGCCGAAGGCAAATTAGAGCTAAACGGTTTATTAAAAGGGTTATACAGCGAAAACACCCTGCCCGATTTCAATTTGAATATCGTTGTGGACAACGCCATGTTTCGTTATGCCTCGCTGCCCGAAGCGGTGAAACAAATTGCACTATCGGCTCGCATAAGCAATGCCGGAAACGATATGGATGCCACGGTGATTGATGTGGATAAGTTTCATATGGAGCTGGCTAACAATCCGATAGACATTCGCCTTTTAGCCAAAACGCCACTTAGCGATCCCTATGTGGACGCTTCCATTTCGGGGAAGCTCAATTTGGAAGATATTGGCCGTTTTTACCCTCTTCCGGCCGATAACAACTTTTCTGGAAGAATAGAAGCCGCACTCAAAGCAAAAGGAAACATTTCGGCCATCGAAAATCAGCGTTTTTCCGATTTCGAAGCGTCGGGAACTTTTCTGGCTTCCAACATCGCTATTCAAAACCCCGCGCTATCCGAAAATCTTCGAATAAATGAGGCGCGGCTAAACCTTTCGCCGGCCCTTGCCGAGCTGCCAATCTTAAAGGCTGCAATAGGCAAAAACGACATCAGCGCCCAAGGAAAACTAGAAAATATTTTGCCTTATGCCTTTGGAAAAGCTGAGCTGAAAGGAAAACTCGACCTGAGTTCGAACTATTTGAACATCAACGACTTCATGCCAACTCAGGCAGAAAACACCCAAAATAGCGATTCTTCAGCTATAGCCGCGATCGAAGTGCCCGAAGGCATAGATTTTACGTTGACGGGCGACTTTAAAAAACTGATTTATGACAATATGGAGCTGGATAATGTGAATGGGCACATCAGCGTGAAGGACAAAACCTTAAAATTTGACCGGCTAAGCATGAATGCCTTAGAGGGCTCGCTCTTGCTTAATGGCACTTATTCTACCCAAGTTAATGAAAAACCGGCACTCGACATTGACCTGCAAATACGCGACGTGGATGTGCAAAAAGCTTTTTTAACCTTCAACACCGTGAAAAAACTGGCGCCGGTGGCTGCCCTTACTTCGGGGAAAATTTCAACCCAACTTCGGATGAAAACCGATCTCGATGGAGCTATGATGCCTGTTTTTTCCAGCTTCAACGGAAGCGGAAAACTCCTGTCGCCCGCCCTTGAGTTGAGCAATGTGAACAGCCTTAACCAGCTTGCCGACCTGCTTAAAATAGAAAAATACCGTAAGTTGGTCATCGAACAAATCAATCTTTCGTTTGATATACTCGATGGCAAAGTGTTTGTCAAACCAGTTGAAACAGGCTTCGGCAAAACCAAAGCCGAATTTTCGGGATGGAACTCTTTTGACCAAACCATGGAATATGTGCTTCAACTCAGCATTCCGCGTGTCGAATTTGGAGGAACTGCCAATGCGGTTTTGGAAAACATGGTGGCTTCGGCCAATAAGGTGGGAGTTCACTTCACTCCGGGCGACGTTGTGCCTGTTACGGTGCTCATCGGCGGAACGCTAAGCAACCCGAAAGTGAGTACCAGCTTAAAAACAACGGCAAACGCTATGGCCGATCAGATTAAACAGCAGGTTTCGGAAACCCTGCAACAAAAGAAAGACGAAGCCGAAGCCAAACTTCGCGAAGAAGCCCTCAAAGCAATTGCCCAAGCCAACGAAAAAGCCCAAAAGTTGCTGGCCGAAGCCCAAAAACGCGCCGACGCATTGGTAACAACGGCCACAGAAACTGCTGACCGCCTGAAAGCCGAGACCGACAAACAAGCCCTGCAACTGATTGCCGAAGGCAAAAAGAACGGCCCGATTGCCGAACTGGCTGCAAAAAAAACGGCAGATCGAATGCGCAAAGAAGCCGAAGATCAGGCAAATAAACTCATTGCCGAAGCCCGCAAACAATCGGACAACATCATGCAAAAAGCCCGCACCGAAGCCGACGAATTGGTAGAAAGCGCCAAAAACCGTGCAACGAAACCGTAGATGCGATGAGCGTCAGTTTTTGTGTGGTGTTGTTAATGCATTGTTTTGCAGAAGAAAGCGGGGGATCAAGCTTTAAAGAGCAAGGCTCTTTAATGGCTTATGATGATGGTTCTTGAATAATTTTTATCCATGCTGTTGTTTTGGAATAAAAGTGAATAGATTCCTGATTTTAGGCTTCGGGTATTTATCCGAATGCGATTCGAATTCTTAATGTTCTCACAAAACACAATCTGCCCGTATGAATTGATAATTCTCAGAACACCATTCATATCAGACAGTTCAACCGTGAATTCATCTCCTGCCGGAACAGGAAATACATTAATTCCGTATTGTTGATTGATGTTTTCGGGAACTCCAACACCTACGTTTAAAGAAATTGGCACAAATGATAATGGGGAATTAGGGTCGTTACTGGGGATGACAATATTCGCATGATAGCTTCCGGCTCCTAAACCTGATGTTTGAGTAGAAACCGTAATGCTTTGGCTGCCTCCCGAGGCGATCACACCACCCGCATTGCTGATGCTGAGCCAGTTAAAATCACTCCCTTTTACAAGAGCACGGATATTCCAATTGTAAGATAAGCCTAGATCATACAGATGCATCCACTGTGTGCCATTGGTAGAAAACCAACAGCCATCAGGAACTTGGGGGCCATCATCGCAACCTGACGGGGGTTTGTTATAGACATGAGTAGTTGAATAGCCCACCCATATGTCCTGAGTGCTAAGAACTATTGGTCTAGTTAGCGTTATAGTATTCCAACTGTTCGCTAAAGGAGTAAAAGGCTGCTCGTGCAGCACATAACCGGGCGCGCTACTACTGCCTTTTCCCCAAATGTATAATTTGCTGTTTAGAGGAACATCATTAATATATACCTCTACACTTTCCATTGTATAACCCGAATATAGAGTTGTGATTGATGAGGGAAATCGAACCGAAGCATAATAATAACCACCATTGTTTAAACCAACAGCATTGATAAACCCGTTATCATAGTGTAGTACAGTAGAAGTAGCGGTTGTATCTTTTAGTGAACCGTTTAATGTCATATTTGGAGTTAACGGTCTTTTTACTGATTTGTCCGTAGGATTAGGGTACTGTTGGCTCGTTGCAGGCTCGATGTATTGAATCGCAGCGTCCCAAAAAAGTGGGTCTTGACCCGAATTGGCAATGATTATATCTTGAGTTTGAGCACCTCCCATAGGTAGCCAAAATTCAAGATTGTTCGGATTGATACTTATCTCAGGATGTAACGACGAAAGGCCTTCGAAAAGTTTAATATTGTCAATGACCCAATTGTGGATATTCGTTGAGTTGACGCCTTTGGCTTCAAATTTTAACCTTGTTAATTTACCTAATGCATAAGGAGTAACATCGTAGCTTTGAGTTTCCCAATAGAACGAAGAGTTGTTTGATAAAGTTGCCAGTAAAACCCACGAATATCCATTCCAGATACTTACTTTGAGTTTCTCTAAACCGGTTGGAGTAAAACTATTTAACAATACATCAAATTGTAGGGTAACATTTTGCTCTGCCGTAGTTGCATCAATAAAGTTGCTAATCATCGAAACACTGTAATTGCCTAAACCAGGAAACCACCAAAAATGAGCTGCAGGTGCAGGTTTTCCATAGTCTGGCGTAACAAACCAATTAGCCTGAAACGGTAAAAACGACCATTGGTTTGTTTCGAAATCTTGTGTTTTCCAGTCTTCCTCGAAAGGAAATGTTGAAGGTTGTACAATTTCAATGTTTGTTACAAGAGGGCTTGATTCGCCCGAATAAGGATCACCATAGATTGCACAAAGTGAGTAAGTATAACTACCGGGGTTGAGTGGTTCGTCTTTGTAATTAAACACTTCAGAGCTCACGGTAGCAATTTCTGCTCCATCCCTTAAAATCCGATATCCGATTACCGGGCCATTTACGATGCTTCCACTCCCTTTAACGCCTTGTATAACATATGGAACGCCCTGAGGTGTATTTGTTCCGTTATCAATAAAATTTTGCCATCCATACGCTAAACTATATTGAAGTGCGTTGCCTGTAGTTGTTTGGCCATTAATGGTTATTGGTACAGCCCAAGGGCCACTTTCTAATAAGCCATCAAACGAAAAATCTATCCAATAAGTTCCGGGTGATAACATTAAATTTGGCGTTGCACAGGTTACGCTCATTATAGGTCGGGTAGTATTCGAACTGGTTTCGCTCATTCGATATGAGTTAGTCCATGCTGTTGTAGCTATCCGATTTTCATTTAAATTTCCCCAAATTATTTGGCCATTTGTTGTGGGATTGCCATCCCAAATCTGAATATAAGCCTCTTTTATTGTGCTTACCCTACCTGAGCCTGTTTGATAAGTATAGAAAGTGAAGCTTTCAACAACCCAATCTTCATCCACTACAAATTCGTCTGCTACACGATTTCCCTCATAGAACTGCACGCCAGCCCCATGAGTCACCATTCCTAGGCTTGTATTTTGAAGAATGCTTTGATCGGTAGCGTTAGGTCCTGTGCCCGGACTGTTGATGAATGACCCGTTATCATATAGCAACTGACGGTAATCCAGTGATTTACTTCCAATAGCGTGGTTAATTATGGCCCCATGTATTTCCTGATTGAGATCGTAATGAGCCTGATGATTCTCCGTTTTAGAGTAATATTTCTTGCTTGCGGTTGGTGTAGCTAGATGTGAAACTGTTTGTTGAGGCATTGACCAGCTAAGCTGAGCCGACATTCCCGCATCCACAACAGTAAAATTTGACGGCAATGGATATACAACAACTTGATCAGCCCTATTGATGCGCGGTGGCATCTGTGCCTGAACTTGTGCTACTGCGTCTGAATTTATCAACAAATTGAAAATTTGTGTAATAGCAATCAGCAAAACGAGACTCTTGATTTTCATATTTTTTAATTATCAAAATATAATTTAAAGGAGATGACGAGGGATAAATATTTCAAAAATATTGAAACTTAATCTGTAGTTATTTGTGAGAAAGTAACCCGGGGCATATGAGCCCCGGTTACTCGATTAACCAAAACAAATTATGATAACAACTAATAATTTTGACGTACTACTTTTAATCGTATTTTTTTACTGCGTGTTTCTAAACTCAATATTGCCGCTACAGTTTCACAGTTCAATGGTAAAAGATGAACGCTCCCTCCACTTGATACTTCCAGTATCTGGCTGCTAAAAAGGCGCCCAGTGAGGTCGTATATTTTGCAAACAACAGATTGATCAATTGCTGAGTTAAACTCTAGTCGAAGTATGCCCCCTGTCGGATCAAGAGAGGATGTTGCAACGGAAAAATCATTGAATATATCGTGACCATCAGGGAATAGCGATGTTTGATAATCGTAGTGTAATTGAAACCTGTCCCAGCTTTGGGTAATGTCTATTCCGTCAGTTGCAGATACTTTCCAGTAACAGGAATCATTACTCATCCAAGGCTGCATCTGAATCAAGATAAAATTTTCTGTAACAGGGCCAATCAGCGTATCGTGTTGGGGTGTGGCTATATGCAAATGATAATACACTGGATCTGGCGAATCAGGGTCTGACGATGCCTGCCATGAAAATTTGATAGCCTGCGATTGATAGACAGTGTCGGGCGAAGGCGAGATTAATCGGAATCTTGTTGGTGGAATGTTTCCTTCCTGAGTGATAATAAGATGTTGATTTGCTGAAATATTAAATAGTTTTTGGATAGCTCCGCTTGGCCATCTTATCAGGACACTGTCCAAAACGGTTTGTTGCCCTAATCCAAAATGCTGCTCAAATGCATCTTGCCCTGTGGCCCCACTACCTCCAAACACCTCTCTAATTTGCTTTGTTCCATTACTATATAGCGTAATTCTTGAGCCAATAGCACTTTTGTTATCGTGCACACCAATCAGCTTTAAATTTAAAAACGAATTACTATTGTTTAGCTCATTGCGGAGTAACACAACGCCGTACGAATGGCCACATATTAACGCATCGAGGTCTCCATCTTTATCAAAATCGCCCCAACTTAGGCCGAATCCATCACTAGGGCCGTCAATGCCTGCTAGGGCAGCCATGTTTGTAAAAGTGCCATTTTGATTGTTGATGAAGAGTTTGTTGTTTGCTGTATGATTTGTTGTAAAAAGATCAATCCAACCGTCATTGTTGATGTCTTGCCACGTGCAAGTTCGCGCATCTCCTGCATCCGATATTCCTGCAGCAATTGTGCGGTCTTCAAAGGTTGAATTTCCTTTGTTGTAAAAAAACACATTTCGGTTTGAACCAATATTGCCTATATAAAGATCCAAAAAACCGTCGTTATCCATGTCGCCCCAAGCGGCAGCAACACAATTTCTAAAATCAGACAAACCAGCGCTGTAGGTAATGTCTTGAATAGCTGAACCGGCAATGTTTTTAAAAAGCCTGTTTGTTTTGGTTGTGCTCATTATTCCAATGAAAATGTCTTGCAAACCATCATTGTTATAATCACCGGCGACAGGCGAATTGCCAACATTAAATCCGGTAATTTCACTGGATGCCTCGAACTGGCAGTTCCCCTTATTCACATAAAAAGTGCTGATGCCCCCTATTGAACTCGATATAAAATCAATTAACCCATCGGCATTGAAATCAAGCCAAATGGCTCTATGTGAGTTGTTTCCCTCTAGAGCACTAAAGATTTCTGAAAAGCCTGCACCATTCATGTTTTTGTAAACTTTAGCGGGAATAGTATTATTGAACGAACTAATAAGTAGGTCGTCGAACCCATCATTATCACAATCACCTATTGCTACAGCCCTAGGGAAAATAGTCTCGAGCCCTGACCCTGAAATGGTATTACTAAACGTACCATCTCCATTATTTCTATACAAGAAGGTCTCGTACTCTGTCCCACCAAAAAAATCGAGCCACCCATCGTTGTCATAGTCGAGCCATACAACCAGATCACCCATTGCTGGAAGCTGAACCTGAATACCTGCTTGATTAGTTATATCGGTAAAGGTTTGGCTAAAAAGCTTTGGAAATATACCAAAAAAGAAGATCAATAAGAGGTGTTTTTTCATGCTTTTTGAGTTTAATCAACATAAGAATTGAAGAATGATGGCCAATATGGCGAGGCCGCATTGTTGCGGCACTCGCAATATTTATTTAGGCCGATTGAGGAAAAACATAGAAAACAAGCAGCGTGTATTCTTAATTATTTATCATCACTTTTTTTGTTGTTCGGGCATTTCCGGTAATTATTTCGAGCATGTAGATGCCTTTTGGCAATTCAGCAACATTTAGTTCTAATTGTGAACTTCCGGCAGGCACAACAGCACCCGGGATGCAGCTGACCAATTGTCCGTTTTGATTATATAATCGTGCTTCAACCTTGCTTTGAACATCAAGCATCAGCCAAATAAAGGCTTTGTCTTTAACTGGGTTGGGATAAACATTAACTTCGAAAGAGGAATCTTGTGCTTCAGGAATTCCTACAAAATAGTCCATTTGATAAATTGGCATCGAAAGCTCGTTTGCTACATACAAATGCGACTTGCCAGGTGCTAGATCAATAATCATGTCGCTGATTGCTGTGCCATTGGTCAGATACCAGCCTTTGCTTACGGGCTGAGCAGGGTTGGTGATGTCAAACATTTGAATACGACCATCCATCATACCAACATAGGCTGTATTGTTTAACATAACCACTGATGTGGCTTTCCCGATGGTATTTACCTGTGCGAGTGGAATAATCATGTTTTGACTCACATCATAAACAGCCAATCCCCCTTCCTGCGCAGCAACACAAGCAATGCCATTGTCAACATAAACATCCCAACAGACGCCAATTGTTTGGTGGTAGTTTATCATAAAAGGACTCGTAGGGTTACTGATATTATACATCTGAAAACCATAACTGCCGCCAGCCACAAAAGCATAATTTTGATTGTTTGCGAAAACGCCTAATGCATGCCCACCATAGATTGCTGAATTACTTAAAACAGAAACACTCCCTTGTGACTCTTTAAATAAAATCATTTTATAGGTGGAAACGACAATACCCATATTACCAATGCTTGTTGCATTGCTGTTGTTATATATACCAACCTGGTTGCCAATCTGAAAATTATCCGAAACGTATGGATTTGAAATGTTTTCCAAATTAACTAAAGATAATAGAATTGAATGATAAGGCAGTGAGTAGTTGCCAGAAGTAACCGCAATCCAATTTTCGTTTAGTGTTGTTACGGATACTATATCTGAGCCGATTTCTATAACACTTTCCTGATAGGGTTCATCGGGATGCGTTACGTTGAGAATTCGTATTAATCCAGATCCGGCATCTGTGTTACCATTGCTCTGACCTACAATAGCATAGGTTTGATTATTCTTTTTTAAGAGTGAAACCGAACGCGTGTAGCCAGGGAAAGACGCAAAACTGCTTTTGTGAATTGGATTAGTCGGCACAGAGATATCAATCAAGTGAATGGTATAACCGTTGTAGCCTTCCTGGCCGGCATCCATAGCATAAAGAATGTTGTTTTTGAGTGTCCCCAATTTGCTAAATCCATGATACCATGAGCCATCATGTTTAAAAAGTGCAATGGGGTTTGATGGGTTGCTAATATCAAGAATTGTAAAATACCTATTATTTATGTGGTTGAGTACCATGCGATTGCCTTCAACAAGAATTTGATATATGGTGTGTGTGGTTGGAAGGTCGGCATAAAGCAAAATAGGATTTTTTGGGTTGGCAATGTAGTAAACATGTAATCTTAAAGTTGTAGCAATATAAAGAATATTGTTTTGAATTTGAAGATTCCCCCAACAACTTCCCCCGCCCGTAAACTCGGTTGTATATACCGTAAACATCATCTGTGGATTACTTGCATCAATAACATATAAATAACCTTGATTAACGAAGTAAATATAGTTATCTTGTTTTGTGAAACCTGCCATGATTGTAGTAGCTGTTGGAATCTCGATACTACCAATGAAATTCATGTTGTGCGCCTCGCCTAATGAATATGCATAAACACCATCTGCTGCGGCCAGATACAGCATGTCCTGCTCAACGAATACTCGATAGGGCTGAAAATCAACAGGACGAAACGTTTCGAGAATCGGCTGAACGGGGTTTGAAATATTAACGAAGCAAACTCCCATCTCGTTGCAGACATATGCAAAGTTATCTGAGATGACAAAATGCAAGGCTTTTCCTGGGATTGGAAGTGTGGAAATTTTAACCGGAGCTTCGGGATTGCTAATGTTGTAAACATGAAATCCGTAATAATCCGTAAAATACAGGTAGTTTCCATCAATAACCGTAGTAGTTGGTGGTGATTCGGTGATATAGCCGTTTTCTAGATTGTGAGAGATTGGAACAAGCCGACTATCAGTATTTCCCCAGGTTTGGGCTTTTGACTGGTTAGTAAAGCAAAGAAAGAAAAGCAGGGTTAACGAAGCTGTGAGAATTCTTTTCATGATGAGTTTATTTAAAAGATTTAATGGGTTATAATGATCTGATGTTGAATGGGTTTGCCTGAAACAGGGAAAAGTTTAAGGAGGTAAGTTCCGTTAGTGAAGGGTGTTGTGTTTATCTGAATGGTGCTGTGGCCACGTGGCATTTGTTCGAAAATAAGTTGTCCTGAACTGCTAAAAAACTGAATTTTTCTTATTTCGTCCACTCCGCTGCAATACAACATCTCATTGGCAGGAACAGGATAAACATTTATCTTCGTAATGCTGATTCCGTCAAGCGATAACAGTATGCTTAAGTTGGCCTGTACGGTTATTTCCGGGAGGTCAGGATCGTTTGAGGAAATATTGATGCTTGCAGTGAAGTTGGCGCCTAAACCCTGTAAGCCCTGGGTGTTAAATGTAACATCGAGTGGAAGCTGTCCGCCCGAAGCTACTGAGCCTTGGGAAGGTGTTATCTGAAGCCAATTGTTGCTGCCTGATGCTGCATCGTAAACGACACTTGTTGAGAATGTTAAAATTCCTGTCCCTTCATTTCCTATTACAACTTGCTCCGTAGCAGTGCTGCCCATCAAAAGGTTTTGTACAAGCTCGGTAGGCGAAACTGTAATTTTTGGCCAATCAATAAATTGCAAGCTAATGTTGTCCACCTCCCAGTTCGAGATATAGCCGGAGTTTTCGCCCGAAGCTTCAAACTTGAGTCGTATTTCCTGCCCTATAAAGGTGCTGATATCGTATATATGTGTTTGCCATGTGGTATTTCCGCTGTTCGATACAACTGAAATTTGATGCCACGTCTGGCCATTCCACACATAAACTTTGAATAATTCTGTTCCGCCCGACTGAAAATCACTAAGTTTCAGATCGTATGACAAAGCAAGGCTCTGACTGCTCGATGGCACTTGAATGCGTGGGCTAATAAGCGAGATGCTGTAGTTTGTAACAATCGGCGAAAAGTTAAACCTTGCAGATGGTGCTGGGTTGCCACTGTTTGTTTGAATACGCCAGTTGGTTTGGTTTTGGTTGAAAGTCCATTGTTGCGTTTCAAATGAACTCGAAGACCAGTCTTCAGCAAAAGGAACAGTGCCAACAAATTCGTCAAAACCTATACCGCTTAAACTGGCGCTGTAGTTGCCTGCTGATGTTGAAACAATCAGTTCGGCACTTGCCAAAGCTGCTTCTTGAGGTGCAAACTTAATACTTAGCTGTTTGTTCTGTCCTGGATCTAAAGTGAGTGGGTATTGCTGGGTATCTTCTAATATAAAAGCTCCAGAATGACTTCCGCTAATAGATGTTCCGGATACAATAACGGGCTGAATTCCTGTATTTGAATAAACAAATATTTGTGGTTGTGAAATGGTTCCAGTCATTTGTTGGCCAAAATCTGCCGAAGTGGGACTTAGTTCAAAAGACTGCATTGGCGTTCCATCAAGCACAATGTTATCAATGTTCCAGTCATTAATCCTGTCGTTATCTTGTCCTGAGGCTTCAAATCGTATTTGAGTGGTATTGCCCTGCAGGTTTCCAAGTTCAAAAGTAAGGGTTTGCCATTCTATTTCCCCCTCGTTGGTATAGCTTGCCAGTTCGATCCAATTGTTGTTGTTTCGCACAAATATTTTGAAGAATTCCGTGGCTGTGTTCATGTAATCGACGAAGCTGAAGTCAAGCGAAAGCGTGAGGTTTCCAGCATTTTGGATGTTTATTGGCGGACTGATTAGCGAGCTGTTATAGTTATATATACGAGGGCCATAGTGAAATCTGACATATGGTGGTGTGGTGGCACCACCTCCATACTCGGTCATTTGCCAGTTTGCCGGGTTATTATCTATCGTCCAGTTTTGTGTTTCGTAGGATGCCGAGCTCCAGTCTTCAACAAAAGGGAGGTTGTAAACAGTTTCTGTTTTTCCGGTACCGCTCAGTTCTGCATTGAGGTTGCTGTTGCTTGTGAGGATTGTCATATTTGCGTTGCGTGCACCGGCTTGTGTAGGGCTGAAGGCGAGCTGAAGATTAATGCTTTCGTTGGCATTGAGTACCAAAGGCAGAGTTGGGGGGTTAAGGATGTTGAAATCGTCAAGGTTAGCTCCCGTAATAGAGATTGAGGTTACGTTTCCGCCTGCACTTCCGTTATTTAATAGGGTGAACTGAGCCGCACCGGAAGTTGAGCCAACGGCCACTTCTCCAAAATTATATGCGAGGGGTTCGAGTACAAAGTTTGCGCTGCCTGCAGCAGCAGAAAGTACAATGTTATCAATGTTCCAGTCATTAATCCTGTCGTTATCTTGTCCTGAGGCTTCAAATCGTATTTGAGTGGTATTGCCCTGCAGGTTTCCAAGTTCAAAAGTAAGGGTTTGCCATTCTATTTCCCCCTCGTTGGTATAGCTTGCCAGTTCGATCCAATTGTTGTTGTTTCGCACAAATATTTTGAAGAATTCCGTGGCTGTGTTCATGTAATCGACGAAGCTGAAGTCAAGCGAAAGCGTGAGGTTTCCAGCATTTTGGATGTTTATTGGCGGACTGATTAGCGAGCTGTTATAGTTATATATACGAGGGCCATAGTGAAATCTGACATATGGTGGTGTGGTGGCACCACCTCCATACTCGGTCATTTGCCAGTTTGCCGGGTTATTATCTATCGTCCAGTTTTGTGTTTCGTAGGATGCCGAGCTCCAGTCTTCAACAAAAGGGAGGTTGTAAACAGTTTCTGTTTTTCCGGTACCGCTCAGTTCTGCATTGAGGTTGCTGTTGCTTGTGAGGATTGTCATATTTGCGTTGCGTGCACCGGCTTGTGTAGGGCTGAAGGCGAGCTGAAGATTAATGCTTTCGTTGGCATTGAGTACCAAAGGCAGAGTTGGGGGGTTAAGGATGTTGAAATCGTCAAGGTTAGCTCCCGTAATAGAGATTGAGGTTACGTTTCCGCCTGCACTTCCGTTATTTAATAGGGTGAACTGAGCCGCACCGGAAGTTGAGCCAACGGCCACTTCTCCAAAATTATATGCGAGGGGTTCGAGTACAAAGTTTGCGCTGCCTGCAGCAGCAGAGAGTGCAATGTTATCAATGTTCCAGTTATTGTATCTGTCGGTGTCCTGACCAGAAGCTTCAAAGCGGATACGGGTAGTGTTTGCTTGAAGGTTTCCCAGCTCGAAAGTAAGGTTTTGCCATTCTATTTCTCCAGTGTTATTGGTATAGCTTGCCAGTTCGATCCAGTTGTTATTACCATTGAGCACAAATATTTTGAAGAATTCCGTAGACGTGCTCATGTAATCGGAGAAACTGAAGTCAAGCGAAAGGGTAAGGTTTTCGGCATTTTGGATGTTTATTGGCGGGCTGACGAGCGAGCTGCTGTAGTCATATGCGCGTGGGCTATAATTAAACCTGACATATGGTGCGGTGGTGCCTCCATACTCGTTCATTTGCCAGTTTGCCATGTAATTGTCAAAAGTCCATTCCTGAGTATCAAAAGAACCTGTGTTCCAGTTCTCAACAAAAGGGAGGTTGTATGTCTGAAAAGCATGACCTCTGTCATTATCCACGTCGGCATTTTTTATGCAGCCAGATTCCGTCTTTTGCCTGAAATTGTGCGTTGCTGCGAAGCTGTTAACTGTTGCTCCATAGAGTAGCGCTAACATTGTGATTAGTAAAATTTTTTTCATAACACTAGTTTTGGTATTAAAAGATATGGTTCGAAATTTTTTTGGGCAAATCTTTAGCTATAATTGTTTCTCTTGAAAATCATTCAATAAAAATTACGAAACAAAGGTATTGTCAATGAATTAGTTATTATATCCGTACTAATAGGTAAAGGCTATCCGTAGTTGAGGGTATTTTGATAGCTTCGAGCAAAGAGGAGTAAGTTTCTACGTTCAAATAGCCTTATTTTTGCTTCAAATTCAGAAAGCAATAATTTCTTCAGGTGATTACAAAATCAAAGATGAGCCATTTAGCGCTGCCGCACAAAACAACCTTAATGTTTTTGGTGTTGTTAATTATTTCACAACAGTTGTCAGCCGAAAGCTGGCTCTTTGCCGGCAGTCAGGTTAAGAGTAAGGTAGATTTTTATGTAAATGGCCAACCAATTGATAGTCTGTTTAAACAAATGCAGTCAATTGTTTATAATCATCCCGATGAGGCTCGCCGTCAAACAATTGAAGCGATCAACAAAGCCCACGATCTTAAACAATATGATTGGGAAATACGTCTTTACAACCTTGTTGGCTCTGCTCATGCCATTAAGTCAGAATACGATCAGGCATTAGTTTTTTATCATAAGGCACTTGAGCTGGCACTCGAAGTAAAAACCATGACCCGCCTTGCCGACACCTATAATAATTTGGGTGCTATACAGTACTATGCGCGAAATTACCCAGAGGCATTGGCCAACTATCTTGAGGCTCTTAATTATTATGAGAAAGATGAAGTGTATGATAAAATCGCTGGCGTACACTGTAATATTGGTTACCTGTATCTTGCACTTAAGAATTACGAGAAGTCAAAAAATCATTTTGCTGAAGCACTGATTGGATTCAAGAAGTTGAAAATAATACCCGGACAAACTATTTCTATGCTTGGAATGAGCCAGACTTTTATTGCCGCCAAGCAGTATGACTCTGCCTTGGCTCTGATTGATTCAACAATTACTCAATCGGAATCAATTGAAGATATATATAGCTTGTCGAGTGCCTTAAAAACAAAAGCCGATGTTTATTTAGAACAATCAGATTATGAAAAAGCCATCTTTTTATACCGTCAGAGCGAAGAAAAAGCGTTGAATATCGAAAATAAGAGCATTTTATCAGGAGTTTATGAATCCATGGCAAGATCGTTTTTTGCCCTTGGAAGCTTGGTAGAGGCTATTCAGTATTCGAATAAAGCTCTCGAAATGGCTACTATTGTTAACGATAGACAGACGATTGTTGACTGTTATTTGCTTCAGAGTCGTATAATGGAAAAAAAGGAGAATTATCAGCAAGCATTATTAAAGTATCAGGCAGCAACAGAGCTGAGTAATAAGATTATTGACGAATCAAAGTTGCACGGTATTTATAACATGGAAATCCAACATTTGAGCAAAGACAAAGAAATTCAGCGCCATGAAATTGAAAGACAGCAGTATCTGATCAATAAACGAAACACAACTATTTATATTGTTGTACTTGTTGCTTTGTTTGTGGTGGTCACAGTAATTTTAGTTTATTATTATTATGCCAACAAAGTGAAAACTGAGCAACAAAAAAAGATCAACGAAGCAAACTTGCGTTCTGCAGAGGAACGTGCAAAAGTAGCTCTTGAAGCCGAAATCCAGGAGCGTAAGCAGTTGGGCCTCGAACTGCATGATCGGGTAGGCCCGCTACTTTCATTAGCCAAGCTAAACCTTACTGCAATAACAGATAGGGCTGAAAACCAGAATGGATCAAGCAAGAAAATTTTGAATAACACCCTCGAAACCGTGAATGAGGTGTTGAAAGAGATAAAACAGATTTCACAAAACATGGCACCGGTTGTGCTCATCGAAAATGGTTTAGAAGCAGCAATAAAAAACCTTGTCAGCCGACTGAACGAAACGATGAACTACCACGTCGTACTCGATACATACCAAATTAGCAGCAATATGGATTCATATGTCGAGCATGTACTTTATCGTTCTGTACTCGAAAGCGTGAACAATATCCTTCACCATGCAAACGGAACCGAAATAAATATCCAGATTATCGGTAGCGACGACGATATAACGGTGATGATAGAAGACAACGGGCAAGGCTTTGAACCTTCGGAAATAGAACAGAAAAAAGGACTTGGATTAAAAAGCATGCGTAACCGCATCGAAAGCCTCAAAGGAAGTATGTTTGTTGATAGTAAAATAGGTAAAGGAACAATTGTTACGTTTATCGTACCATATAAAACCAGAGAAAACCATGCAAAATACAAATCAGATTCCCGTATATATTATTGACGATCACAAGCTTTTTGTAGAAGGGCTGTGTTCGCTATTAACCGAAGTGGAGGGTTTCCGAATAGCAGGTTTTTCGCTAAACCCTGTTGATTTTCTTAATAATCTGAAAGAACTTGTGGCTTCGGTATATCTGATAGATATCAATATGCCACAAATGACGGGGGTAGAACTAACAACCCGCATAAAAAAGCGCTTTCCCGATGCTAAAATATTAGCTTTGACCATGTACGATGAATATGAATACGTTGAAAGAATGATTGTGGCGGGGGCATCGGGTTATATTTTAAAATCAGCCAGTATCCAGGAGCTTACACATGCTATAAAAACGATCTCCATGGGCTCAAAGTATCTGGGAAGCGACATACAAAACGTCCTGTTCAATCGGGTTGAAAAATCAACTGCAGATATTTTTCAAACTGTGCAGGCAAAAGAAAACGAGGATAGTGCCGTGCTAACACGCCGCGAAATAGAAATATTGGTTTTGATTGCAAAAGAAATGACCACACAGCAGATAGCCGAGAAACTATTTATCAGCGAGCGAACGGTTGAAACTCATCGGAAAAATATTTTCAGCAAAACAAGAGCCAAATCGGTTATAGGTCTCAGCAGATATGCCGAGAAGCGCGGCTATCTATATTTGCCCGACTTGCCCTGAAGGCTACAGATGCCAGGCATTTTTTGTTGTGCCAAGCCGCACAACTCAGAAAAACTTCAGGAGGTTGGCTACAACATAGCCCAGGTAATTTCCAACCACATAGCCAATGATGCCGATCGTGATGCCCGGCACAATGATTTCCTTGTTTTTGAGTGCGCCGGCTACAACAGGCACAAAGGGCGGGCTACAAACCAAAGCCGCTGAGGTGATGATTACGGTGTCGGAATCAATTTTAAAATAGCGCGCAAGGATCACCTGCATGGCCAACGACCCAAAAACAGCCCAAGCCACATAGCCAAACAAACCCGGGGTGATGTTTGCAAAGCTGCGCAAATCGGCCATTGAAGCCACCACAAGGCTAAAAATAAGAATGAGGTACATGCCCGATTCAAAGGTCTTTTCAATCTTATTGATGGCCGGCCATAGCGAAACCAGTAAACCTAAAGTGGTGATAGTCAATATAACAACAACCATCGTTAGGCTTTCAGGCACAAAGCTGCTAAGGCCTGCCGAAACTCCAAATATCACTATTGCTACGCCGTAAGCTTTGAGAAGCGGAACGAAAACCGGACGACGGAAGATGCCCCAAAACGGGTCTTTTCCATCTAAATCGCGAATACGCACCTCGTCCAATTTGTGTGGATAGGCCGGCAGCACCTTATTAAACAGGCGCTGCGCAAAACTCATTAAAAACGAGAGGTAAGCCGCACCAATAATCAAATCGTAGGTGTGAGTAAGAATATAAATGTTTGCATCAACGTTGAGCATCATCTTTAGCGATGCCAAATTGGGGGTTCCGCCGGTGTAAACCCCAATCAGCATGCCCGAAACCTTCCAAAGGTCTTTCATTCCAAAACCACGAAACAAAAAGTATCCTGCAATCACCATCACCACAACCGAAACAATGCCGGTTAAGAGCGCGGCTAATAATTTGCCGGCAATCTGCCCCCACTGCCGCATATTGGCCGAAAACAGAATCAACGGAATGGCTAACAGAATGGTAATGCTCATCATCAGATCGCGCAGCTTGTAAATTTGCAAGGCAAGCAGCTCATTCGAACTGATGCGGCCTGCTTCGAGCAGTTCCCTGGCTTCGCCAACACCGAATTTTGGATTAAGCACGATGATTTCATTTAATACTGGCCCTAATGAAGGAAGAATGCCAATGTTGCCAAGCACAAGCCCGATAATGTAAGCGATGATAACCGAACCCAACTTGTTTAGGTAGGGTATTTTGTGACAAAGATGGAGGATGATAATGGGGGTGATTACATAAAACAACACCAGCGCAAGAATACGAAGTTCCATAAAATCAGAATTAAAGGAACAAAGGTAAAAACTTCCTCAAAAGATAGGGCTATCCCGACAAGAATTCCGGTTTTATCTAAAAGCCGCTGATTGGCGGAAAAATCGAAAACGTATATCCTTTGTTTCAGCTTTTCAGGTATTGCCTGAAAACATATTGCAGTATTCCTTGATTTTTAAAGTATTCGATTTCAATTTCAGAATCCAAACGTGCTTCTGCCTTGAAACAGATCTCCTCTCCCGAGGGTTTTGTGGCTGTTACGTCTAATATTTTATGTGGTTTCAGTTTGTCTGAAAGGCCGCTAATGCTGTAATTTTCACTGCCATCGAGGCCTAAAGAAGTAGCGTTTTGCCCGTCAACAAACACAAGCGGGGCTACACCCATGCCCACAAGGTTGCTGCGGTGTATGCGTTCGTAGCTTTCGGCTATAACGGCCTTTACTCCTAATAGATAGGTTCCTTTGGCAGCCCAATCGCGCGATGAACCCGAGCCGTATTCCTTTCCGGCAAGAATAATTAGCGGGGTTTTGTCGTTTTTGTATGCCATGGCAGTGTCAAACACGCTCATCACTTCGTTTGTAGGATAGTAGCGACTAAAGCCTCCTTCTTTGTCGGCAATTTTGTTTTTGATGCGCACATTTGCAAAGGTGCCTCTCATCATCACTTCGTGGTTGCCTCGGCGCGATCCGTAGGAATTAAAATCGGGCTTTTTCACTCCGTTTTTCAAGAGGTAGATGCCGGCATCTGTTTTTTCGCCAAACGATCCGGCGGGCGAGATGTGGTCAGTGGTAACCGAGTCGCCCAGATAAAGCAGAACCCTTGCGTTTTGGATGTTTGAAACGGGGTCGGGCTCGGCCTTTAAATTTTCGAAAAACGGAGCTTCTTTAATATAGGTGGAAACCGCATTCCATTCAAAATTTTGCTCAAGGTTCACCTTGAGTTCCTGCCAGTCGGCAGAGCCATCGAAAATCAGGTCGTAAACTTCCTTAAAGTCGTCCTGCTTCATGCATTTGGCTATGGTTTGGCTTATCTCGTCGCGCGAAGGCCAGATGTCGTGCAAATAAACCGCCACTCCGTTTGGGTCAAAGTCAATGGGTTCGTTTATCAGGTCAATGTCAACTCTTCCGGCAAGGGCATAGGCTACTACCAGCATGGGCGACATCAAAAAATTCATCTTCACTTGCGGATGGACGCGCGCTTCAAAATTGCGGTTGCCCGAAAGCACCGACGCAACAACCAGTTCGCCTTTTTCAACAGCAGAGGCAATGGCCGGAGGCAGCGGGCCCGAATTGCCAATGCAAGAGGTACAGCCATAGCCAACCGTGTGAAAACGCAGCGCCTCCAAATCGGTATTTAATCCCGAACGCTCTAAGTATTTTGTAACCACCTTTGAACCCGGAGCTAAAGAGGTTTTTACCCACGATTTGGTTCGTAAGCCTTTTTTCACGGCATTGCGCGCCAAAAGTCCGGCACCTACCATCACCGCCGGATTCGAAGTATTTGTGCAACTGGTTATGGCGGCTATCACAATGCTGCCATCGCTAAGCACAAACTCCTTGTTGGCTTGTTTTATTCGCACCGAGCGCAGCTGGTTGTCAACAATTACATCCGAATGAAGCTGGCCACTCATCGGCACTTTGCCAAAGGTAAACTCGGTTCCCGAACCTCCTTCAATGAGCATGGCATATTCGGCTCTTTCGTTTTTCGACTGGTAGTTGCGGCTGAATTCATTTTTTAGAATCTTGCCAAACTGATGGCCCAAATCTTCAACCAAAATCTTATCCTGTGGGCGTTTTGGCCCCGAAACAGTGGGTTTCAGGCTGCCAAGATCGAGTTCAACAATTTCTGAATAGGCGATATTTTCGTTGTTGGTACGCCAAAGCAAGTTTTCTTTGCAATAGGTTTCAACTATCTTTATTTGTTTGGCCGAGCGACTGGTGGCCCGCATATAGTCTAAGGTGTGCTCGTCAACCGGGAAATAGGTGATGGTGCAGCCAAATTCGGGCGACATATTCGAAATTGTTGCCCTGTCGGTTACCGTCAGGTGGTCGAGTCCACTGCCAAAAACCTCAACAAATTTTCCAACAACATTGGTGTTGCGCAGCAGGCGGGTAATGTTGAGCACCAGATCGGTAGCTGTGCATTGCCCGGGTATTTTGCCGGTGAGTTTGAGCCCGATTACCTGCGGACAGGTAAAAAAGATTGGCTGCCCAAGC
>CAYYDS010000005.1:0-32611 GCA_964470665.1 uncultured Lentimicrobiaceae bacterium | reverse complement strand
ATATCTTATCAGCATGAAATATTTGGCACAAATGACTGACGAACAGACACTTGTGCTTTATTCAGGCCATCCCATGGGGCTTTTTCCTTCTTCAGCCGAAGCCCCACGCGTTGTTGTAACCAACGGAATGGTTATACCTAACTACTCAAAACCCGATGATTGGGAGCGGATGAACGCTTTAGGCGTAAGCCAATATGGGCAAATGACTGCGGGCTCCTTCATGTATATTGGCCCACAAGGCATCGTTCACGGAACAACCATCACGCTGCTGAATGCTTCGCGCATAAAGCATCACCCAAAGCACCCATCGGGCATCAAATTATTTATAACATCCGGTTTGGGAGGCATGAGCGGCGCGCAGCCAAAAGCCGGCAACATTGCTGGTGTGGTAAGCATTACAGCCGAAATCAACCCAAAAGCAGCCTACAAACGTCACGAACAAGGATGGGTTGACGAGGTAATCCACGATTTAGATGCTGCCATTGACGCTGCCTTAGCCTGGCAACAGCAAAACAAAGCACACTCCATAGCCTATCTGGGAAATATTGTAGATTTATGGGAACGCCTTGTTCAACGCAAGGTTGTTGTTGATATTGGATCCGACCAAACCTCGCTGCACAACCCCTGGGCCGGCGGCTATTATCCCGTCGAAATGTCGTATGACGAATCGGTAAGTCTGATGGCCGAAAATCCGGCTTTATTCAAAGAAAAGGTGCAAGCCTCGCTTCGCAGGCAGGTTGCAGCCATCAACCAACTTTGTGGCGATGGGATGTATTTTTTCGATTACGGAAATGCCTTTTTACTCGAAAGCAGCCGCGCCGGAGCCGACATCCTGAAAAACGACGGCAGCTTTAAATACCCCTCCTATGTGCAAGACATCATGGGGCCAATGTGTTTCGACTTCGGTTTTGGACCTTTTCGCTGGGTTTGCACCTCGTCCGATCCGGCCGATCTGCAAACAAGCGATGAAATAGCTGCCCACATTCTCCAGGAAATTGCCGCCACTGCTCCCAACGAAATCAAGCAGCAATTAACCGACAATATTCACTGGATTACTCAGGCAGGGCAAAACAATTTGGTGGTGGGCTCGCAAGCCCGTATCCTGTATGCCGATGCCAAAGGCAGGATAAAAATTGCCTTAGCTTTTAATCAGGCCATACGCAATGGCAAAATATCTGCGCCTATTGTGCTCGGCCGCGATCATCACGATGTAAGCGGCACCGACTCGCCCTTTAGAGAAACATCGAACATTTACGACGGATCTTCCTTTACGGCCGATATGGCTATTCAAAATGTAATCGGCGATTCGTTTAGGGGAGCCAGCTGGGTTTCTATCCACAATGGTGGTGGCGTGGGCTGGGGCGAAGTCATCAACGGCGGCTTTGGCCTTGTGCTGGATGGCACCGACAATGCCGACCGCAAACTGAAAAACATGCTCCATTGGGATGTAAATAACGGCATTGCACGCCGAAGCTGGGCACGAAACAGCGAGGCTATCTTTGCCATTAAACGCGCCATGGAAGCCGAACCCCGGCTTATAGTAACACTGCCTAACATCGTTGATAATGAGCTTATTGAGAAATTATTTTAATAAATAAATGAAAAATAATGCAACTTTTGTATCTTTGAAGTTGTCAATCAAAATAAGGTTAAAATTTAGCACGATTATTGTATAATATTCACTAAAATAAAAATTATGAAAAAAGGATTACTTTTTATTCTATTCGCGCTGTTTGGCGTTACTTTTTCTTACGCTCAAACCCTTTCCATTTATTACCAAGGCGAGCTACTGACAAATGGTCAGGAAGTTACAATTTCGGATGAGTTAAACGAAGATCCATTTCACGAAATGATTGCACATGCTCAGGTTAAAAACAATACGGACAGAGCGGTTTTTGCAAAAGTAAAACGGATTACCTATCAGGCTATAGAAGGCACTGAAAACCAGTTCTGCTGGAGCGAATGCTATGCCCCATTTATTGATGTTTCTCCAACCGCCCTTGCTATACCGGAAAACGAAATGACGTCTGAAGGCGTTTTTTCGGGCCATTATATCCCCAATGTGAAACCCGGAACCACCATTATCGGATACACCTTTTTTATTGAAGGCGACGAAAATGACAGCGTTACGTTCGTTGTTAATTTTAAGGTAGAAGCTGTTGGGCTGGCCGACAAAAAAGAAACAATCAGCATGAGCAATGCTTATCCCAACCCTGCAAGCAGCATGGTTTATTTCGACATCAACCTCGGCACCGACGCCCGCCTTGTCATTCAAAATCTGCTTGGCCAACCCCTATTCGAGCAGCCTATTGAGCAAGGCACAAGGCGTTTGAGCATCCCCCTTAACGAACTCAGGGAAGGAATATATTTCTACACCTTATATGTTGGTAACAAGAGCATTGTAAGCAAAAAACTCGTTATAAAAAGGTAAAAAACTACCCAACGGCTTTTTTTATGCCCAAACCACTAAAGCGTCTGTTTAAAAAAAACAGGCGCTTTTTTTCAATAGGGTTAAAAAAAACAAAGCTGCTGCCTTCATGCCCCGCTGATATACAATACTTTATTTTAAAATAGCATCATAGTTTACGGCTGCAAACCGGCTAATCCGATTTGTTTTTTTGTGTTGTCGTTTAAAATAATTTACCTTTGTGATGGGATAATAGGTGTGAATCCATAATTACCAATCGTATTTGATTGATAATCAGGTTTTTTATTTTCACACATATTGAAGATTGCACAACACAGAACTAAATAATCCATTTATGGGCATTAAACAAAAAACAAGTGACTTGCAGCAACGAATGCGCAATGCACTTATGGGTGGCGGCGAACAAGCTATTGAGAAACAAAAATCCATTGGCAAGCTCACGGCCCGCGAGCGCATCATCACCCTGCTCGATCCGAAATCGTTTCATGAGTATGATCTTTTTGTTGAGCATGCTGCAAAAGATTTCGATATGGACAAAAAATACCTTCCGGGCGATGGGGTAATAACAGGAACGGGCACAATTAGCGGCCATCCCGTATGTATTTATGCACAGGACTTTACTGTGGCGGGCGGTTCGCTTGGATGGATGCACGCCAAAAAGATCACCAAAATCATGGATCATGCCATGAAGCTTAAAGTGCCAATTATCGGCATTAACGACTCGGGAGGTGCACGTATTCAGGAAGGCGTAAACTCATTGGCCGGATATGGCGAAATTTTTTACCGCAACACCCAAGCCTCAGGCGTTATTCCGCAAATTTCGGTTATCTTGGGGCCATGCGCCGGCGGTGCGGTTTATTCGCCCGCACTCACCGATTTTGTTTTTGTGGTTGAAAATATTTCCAAGATGTTTATCACCGGGCCGGAAGTAATTAAAACCGTTCTGGGCGAAGAAATTTCGATGGAAGAACTTGGCGGAGCTCGCATCCACTCCGAAATTACAGGCAATGCACACTTTTTTGCCAAAAGCGAAGAAGAATGTTTCGACCAAATCAAAGAGCTTGTGAGCTATATTCCGTGGAACAACATGAAGAAAGCCGAGCGATTTGCCAAAAAAGCGCCCAAGACGCGCGATTTTAAAATTGACAACATTTTGCCTGCCGATCCCCGCATGCCTTACGATGTGCGTCATATTATAAAGGCTTTATCGGATAATTCGGATTTCCTTGAAGTGCAAGAACTCTTTGCCGCCAACATCGTTATTGGCTTTGGGCGCATCAATGGCGACACGGTTGGGTTTGTTGCCAACCAACCGATGGTGCTGGCCGGCGTACTCGATGTGGATTCGTCGGACAAGGCTGCAAGGTTTATCCGCTATTGCGACGCATTCAACATCCCATTAGTTACCTTGGTTGACCTTCCGGGCTATTTGCCCGGTATTGACCAAGAACATGCCGGGGTTATCCGTCATGGAGCAAAAGTGCTTTATGCCTATTCCGAAGCTACCGTTCCAAAAATTACCGTGATTATGCGCAAGGCATACGGCGGAGGCTATATTGCCATGTGTTCGCACCACCTCAGAGCCGACTTTGTATTTGCTTGGCCAACGGCAGAAATTGCGGTAATGGGCCCCGAAGGAGCAGCCAATATTATCTTTAGAAAGGAAATTACAAGCGCCGAAAACCCTGAAGAAATGCGCCAACAAAAGGTTGAAGAATATAAAAACAAATTTGCAAATCCCTTTGTGGCCGCAGCTTATGGCTACGTTGACGGCGTAATCGAACCCTCTGAAACCCGCCGAATGCTCATGCACTCGCTCGAAATCTCGAAAGACAAAATGGTGGAGGTACCCATGAAAAAACACGGTATCCCTCCATTCTGATTTGTTATGAATTTGAACTTCAATGTTTTAAATTTTCCAAACTTTAACCAGAAAATCATCTATTCATGGCAAAAAACAGAAAGAAAAAGAAAGACGATACAGAAAAGGAAGAAACTGTTTACGATAGTTTATTGATTGACGATTTCGAATATAAAACTTCGTACACAACCAAATATGCCAGAAGCAAAGCCTATAAGCCTCATAATCCCCGCCTGCTCAGCGCCTTTATTCCGGGTTTGATAACCGATGTTTTGGTTGAGGCAGGGCAAGAAGTGAAAGAAGGTGAACTTATGGCGGTGCTCGAAGCAATGAAAATGCTAAACGAAATTTGCGCCCCGTTTGATGGCAAAGTAAAGGCCGTTCATGTTGAAAAAGGCAAGAAAGTTACTAAAGATCAGCTGATTATTGAGCTTGAATAGCTTTACTGAAAAGCTCGTTGTTGGTTTCAATAAAATCGAGTAGCTGATCGCGGCCACGAGTTGTTTGCGACGAACTTAAAATAATTGGAGGAAGCTCTTCCCACTGCTGGAGGAGCTTCTTTTTGTATGCCTCCAGCAATTTATCAAGCGTAGTTTGCCCAAGTTTGTCGGTTTTGGTTAAAACGATCACAAAAGGCAACTCAAGCGCGCCCATCCACTCCATCATTTCGAGGTCGGAGGCTTGAGGTTCGATACGCGAATCAACAAGAATAAAGGTGCACACAAGGTTTGTACGTTTGCGCAAATATTGCTCCATAAATTTTTGCCATTGTGCGCGGGCTTCTTTCGAACGACGCGCATAGCCATAACCGGGCAAATCGACAAGGTACCAATTATTGTTAATTATAAAATGGTTGATGGTAATGGTCTTACCCGGCTTTCCGGAAGTTTTGGCCAGCCCATTGCGGCTGCACAGCATATTGATAAGCGATGATTTACCCACATTCGACCGCCCAATAAAGGCATACTCAGGCATAAGCGCCTGTGGCAGCTTTTCAAATTTAGCAGTGCTGGTAACAAATTCGGCTTCTTTAATGATCATAGAAGGTGCGCGGGCATTTCGCCTTTTTTATAGCTGTCAATATATCGGGTTCTTTTCGATTCAAAAATATCGCCCATTGTGATCATGATCCCCGTTTCTTCCACTTCGCCAAAAGAGGCATTAAGGGCCGTGCCAAAAGTGCGCATGGTGGACGAAAGGTTCATATACGCATTGAAAAGCGGCGGAATGGCTTCGTTATGGCTTTTCACCAATTGCACAAGGTGTTTATAATCTGCCTCATACGAGTTTCCGCTAAAATTTTTGGCCAGCTCAGCCTCATTTGTTTTATAGTGCAGCGGTGCATGCGGGCGCACCAATTTTTCCCTGTCGGCAAAATAGAGGTTAAAGAAATACAAAATCAGGTCGCGGGCGTGGGCTTCGAAGTGGCCATACATGGTAACTTTTCCAAAAAAATAATTCGATTTGGGGTACTCGCTTACTATTCCACCCAATCCGTCCCACAGATTATCAAGCGAATACATCCCTTTACGAATATTTTTCATGGGTTGATAATCGGGCTGAACAAACGAACGGCCAAGCTCGATGGTGTAGGGCAGATATTCTTTCACATATTTTTCGGAATAGTGAAAAAGTTTCGCCGTTGGCGTATGCACCTGAAAATTGCTGTCGGTTTTAAGCGTACTGCAATCCACAAAACGGTATCCGCCTACGATATCTTCGGCATCCGGATTCCAGACGATCATTTGCAGAAAGCCGCCTTCGCCAAAGTCGTATTCATCCACGTCAATGGCTTTTCCTGTACCGCCGCCGGCATCGCGAAACGAAATCTCGCGAAGTCGCCCCACTTCGTTCATCAGATTCGGGGCATCGTCGCCTTTGAAAATAAATAACTCCTTATTTCCATTAACGGTGTGACGCAAAAAGCGCTCGGCAGTCAATTCGTTTTTAAGTAGTTGGCGATCAATAGGTTGAATTAGGTTTTCCATTTGAAGGGCTTAAGCAAATTAGTAAAGTAGTTGAAAATAATCGAGCTGAGGATCGAATTCGGCCGATGGATTCCGGCCCAAATAATAGCAAAATCCGCGTAGTTTTTCGGCCCACTGCACATCGCTAAATCGTTTGTCGAAAACAGTATAAGGAATCGCTTTGCCAAAAGTGATGGTAATATCTTTACCTTTTTGTTTAAAAAATTCGTCGGGAAGGTAAAGCATTTCGATATTTGCTTTGATTTTCAGCAATTTACGGAAGTTGGACAAGTTGTAGAAAAAGGCAGAATTTCGGCCGTTGATATGGGTTGGAATGATATCGCGCTCAAAAGCCTTTGCTTTCGACAGGAATGTTTTTTTCCAGTCCAAATCGCGAATAATGCCTTTGCGTTTGCGCGAAACCAAACCAAACGGGAAATAACACACCACCGCCTCGCTTTGAAAGGTTTCGTTGAGGATGCGGATGTTGTCGGCATTGCTGCCGTGCTTGTTGATTGGAACAAAAAGTGGCTGCAAGTTTTTGACATAGAGCAAGATATCGTTTACCGGAAATTGAATTTTGTTCCTCGCCCTACCAATTACATGCATCAGCACTATGCCATCGAGCCCGCCCAAGGGATGGTTGCTTGCAACCACCGCCCGTTTTGCCGACTCCAGGTTTTCAAGGCCAATTACCTGAATCTCAGGCTTAAACTCATCAATGATAGCACCAACAAATTCAAGTCCGGTTTTTTTGCCTTCGCGGCGCATAAAGGCATTAATCTCATCCTGATGAATAATGCGTTTGAGGTAACGGATAATGAAGCCCGGTAATACTTTGAGGAGTGCAGGATTTTTTCCGGCAATCACTTTTTCAACGTCCACAGCAAGCTCTTCGGCCTGATTTTTCACGTTTGACGACATGTGAACAATTTTTTTCGGAGACAAATGTAACCAAATTCCGTCATTGCCTGCAAAAGCTTTTTTAGAAGAAAATCGGCCATAAATCTTTAACAATAAGAAAAATGAGCCTCCGAAGCCGGCCCATAAGTTGTTGATAACTTTTTTCCTCTCCTATCCCATTGATTATGTGATAATTAACCCGGTGAAAAATAAATGTTTTGCATTTTATGTAACCAAAACGAAGAAAAAGTGGTAAAAAGTGGTGAATTGTGGTAAAAAATGCAGTAATTTTACAACTTCAAAAGGTATTTTTTGGAAAATCAGGGTAAGAAATACGAAGTTCAGACGGGAGAATATCCGTGCAAGCTCGATGCTAAGGGCCGTTTAATGGTTCCGGCCGATCTTCAGAAGCTGCTTGGAAACAGCTTGGATCCGGGTTTTGTGCTTAGGCCCGGGCTCTATAGCAATTGCATTGAGCTTCATCTTATCGAAGACTGGCTGGTAATTCAGCAAAAGCTCAAAGGGCTCAGTCAGTTTGTAAAAGCCAACATTGACCTCATGCGCAAGTTTAATGCCGGCGCACGGCTTGTGAACCTCGATGCCAGCGGCCGATTTTTGATACCTAAGCATTTGGTGGATAAGGTGGGATTGAAAAAAGACTTGATAATCAGCTTCATGCAGCTTCATTTAGAAGTTTGGAACGAAGATGAATATTATGCCAAACTGGAAGAGATAGCCCCTGAGAAGTACCAGGAAATGTTTGAAGAAAAACTAGGTGACAAAAATTACAACCAATAACTGCAAGCTGCCATATGTATCACAATCCGGTTCTTTTGCACGAAAGTGTCGAAGGCTTGAACCTTCGCGATGGCGGCATTTATGTTGACGTAACTTTTGGCGGCGGCGGCCATTCTGCCGAGATACTCAGCCGGCTGAAAGGCGGGCGCTTGATTGCATTTGACCAGGATGAGGATGCGGCAACCAATATCCCCAACGATGAGCGATTCAGTTTTGTTCCGCATAATTTTAAATTCCTGAAAAACTTTTTACAAGTTTTAGGCATCGGCAAGGTTGATGGCATTTTAGCCGACTTAGGGGTATCGTCGCATCAGTTCGATCAGGCAGAAAGAGGTTTTTCCACCCGATTCGACAGCAATTTGGATATGCGGATGGACCGCAACAACCCCCTTACGGCAGCCGAAATTGTACACACCTATTCGGAGCAGGAGCTTAGCCGGATTTTTTCGGTTTATGGCGAGCTCAATCAAGCGAAGCGCATGGCGCAGGCCATAGCCGAGGCGCGAATGGTGTCGCCCATCCATACAACGGGTAGATTGAAGGAAGTGGTTGGTCGTTTTCTCCTGTTTGGAAAAGAAAACAAAACGCTGGCGCAACTTTTTCAGGCTCTTCGAATCGAAGTTAATCAGGAGTTGGAAGCCCTCGAAACCATGCTGGTGCAAAGTGCGCAAATGCTCGCTCCGGCCGGGCGTTTGGTGGTGATTTCATATCACTCGCTCGAAGACCGTTTGGTAAAGAATTTTATGAAATCGGGCAATTTTACAGGTGAAGCCGAAAAAGATTTTTACGGCAACAATTTAACTCCTTTCAACCTTATCAACCGCAAACCCATTACTGCAAGCCCGGAAGAAACAGAAAACAACAGCCGTGCCCGCAGCGCTCGTTTAAGAATAGCCGAAAAAAAACAAGGATGAAAGTGCAAAACAACATAAAAGAAATGCCCCGGCAAGAGCAAGCAGGCACAAAGAAGGCACAGAAAAAAGTGTCGTTTTTCGGTCGCTTGTTTTACAACATTTTTGGTGGCGAGCTATTTTTACACCGTTGGGCCGGCCGTCAGGTTAATCTCTTGATATTCAGCGGTATTCTGGCTTTCATTTATATTGCCAACACCTTTTATACCGAATCTTCTATTCGCAAAATTGAGCTAATCCATCGCGAAATTCAGGAGTTGCATCTCGAATTTACGCACAGTCAATCAGCTGTTTTGTTCGAAAGTAAGCAAACCGAGCTTGCCCGAAAACTCAAAAACCGCGGTTTGAAAGAATCGGTTGAACCGGTAAATAAAATTGTTGCACCTCAACACCAATAAGCCATGAAAGATCCAAAAAACGACATTCTTTGGCGGGTTTATCTGGTTTATTTCGTAACCCTTCTTGTGGCAGGGTTCATTCTTGTGCGCATCATTATAATACAGACCTCATTCAAAGAAGAGCTAGCCGAAAAAGCCAAAAGTCAGGAAGTGAAGGTTTTTAACATTCCGGCCATGCGAGGCAACATTTATTCGTCGGACGGTTCGTTGCTGGCCACAACAATTCCCATTTTCGAAGTTAGGATGGATGTTGCCTCCGAGCATATTGATGATGCGACTTTTAACAGCAAAGTTGATTCGCTGGCCGAAGGGCTTTCGCAAATTTTTCAATCGAAAACCAAACGTCAATTTCTTCAGGAACTTCGCAAAGAACGGCAAGAAGGCAATCGCTATTGGCTTATTAAAAATAAAGCCAGCTATGCCGAGGTTAAAGCCCTTAAAAAGCTTCCGATACTTAATCGCGGAAAATACAAAGGTGGGCTCATACTCAATCCGGGAAGCAAGCGCGAGAAACCTTTCAAAGACTTAGCCAACCGCACAATAGGTTATGAAAACAAACGCGAAAATATTTTTGTTGGGCTCGAAGGCGCATATAACGATATTTTAAGGGGCCGCAATGGCAGGCAGGTAAAACGGCGCATCAATCACGGCGCCTGGGTGCCGCTCTACGACGAAAACGATTTAGAACCCGTAAACGGCAGCGACCTCATCACCACTATTGACGTAAATATTCAAGACGTAGCCCAAAGCGCCCTGCGAAAAAACCTCATTGAAAACGAAGCCGAACAAGGTTGCGCCATTCTGATGGAAGTTGCAACCGGCCAAATTGTAGCCATATCGAGCCTGACGATCGATAAAACGACACATACCTATGACGAAACCTACAATTATGCAATAGGCGCTAGTGTGGAACCTGGCTCAACATTTAAACTGGCCTCGATGCTGGTGTTGCTAAACGACAACAAAATCAACTTAAACGAAATCATCAATATTGGCAATGGTCAGATGAAATATCATAACCAAACGATGAAAGACGTATATCCGATTCGTGACGGGCGCATCTCGATAAGGGAAGGATTTGAAAAATCGTCGAATGTGGCCATCTCATTTATCGTTTGGAGGGAATATAAGAATAATCCCGAACGCTTTGTTGACGGGCTTTACAGCATGAAAATCAACGAGCCCCTTAATCTTGATATACTCGGCGAAGGCAGTTCCAAAATAAAGCACCCCTTAAAGGACAAACTTTGGTCTGGCACATCATTACCCTGGATGTCAATAGGTTATGAAATAACCATGACCCCCCTGCAAATGCTAACGTTGTACAATGCCGTAGCCAATGGCGGGAAAATGGTAAAACCGCAATTTGTTAAAGAAATCCGAAACGGCAATACCGTGGTTCGTTCTTTCGAACCGATTGTGATTAAAGAATCCATTGCGAGCAAACAAGCCATTGATACCGTTCAAAAACTATTGGAAGGCGTGGTTGAGCGAGGGACTGCCAAATCTCTGAATGTAAGCCCGTTCAAAATTGCCGGAAAAACCGGCACCGCTCAAATTGCTTCGGGGGAAAAAGGATACAACAAAAGCAATTATACAGCTTCATTTGCCGGCTATTTTCCGGCGGGCAACCCAAAATACAGCTGCATTGTAATGGTAAGTAATCCCTCGGCCGGAAAAATTTACGGAGGTGCTGTAGCTGCACCTGTTTTCAAAGAAATAGCCGACAAAGTATATGCAACCCGTCCGGGTATTCACGACAATTCAAAAGTTGGAAAACCAGATTCGCTGTTTATTCCTTCGGTTCACGGAAAATGCTATTCGGGCGACATCTACAGCTTATACAATGAGTTAGGGATAAGCACCAATCCCAATATGAAAACGCAAACATGGGTTGAAACCGAGGCTAAAAAATACTCCATACTGGTTAAACCGGCTGATTTAAAGCAAGGTACGGTGCCCGAGCTAACGGGAATGAACGCACGCGATGCAGTTTATATGTTAGAAGAAATGGGTTTCAAACCGCTAATCAAAGGGAAAGGCCGGGTTATTTCACAATCAATCGCCCCCGGTGCGGCTGCAATGCAAGGCCAAACCATCGAATTAACGCTGATGATGTAATGGAAACTCTTTTAAAAAATATCATACAGGATTGTGCCGTCAGTAAACTGATTGGGCCGGATGATATCCGCGTGGGTCAGCTGGTTTTCGATTCGCGCAGGGTTCAGCCCGGCGATGTGTTTTTTGCCGTAAAGGGTAGTGCATCCGACGGTCACGATTTCATAAAAAACGCCATTGAAAAAGGCGCTTCCGCAATTGTTTGTGAGCATATTCCGGCAAATACCGAAACCGCTTCCTGCAGTTGGGTAATTGTTGAAAACACCGCCTATAGCTTAGCTAAGGCATCATCGGCCTATTTTGGCCATCCTTCGCAACAACTTCGCCTCACAGGAGTAACCGGCACAAACGGCAAAACCACCATTGCCACTCTGTTGCATCAGCTTTTTCAAAGGGCGGGCTACCCGAGCGGGCTGCTTTCAACCATATGCAACAAAATTGGTCAAAAAGAATTGCCGGCAACCCACACAACGCCCGACCCCGTGAGCATTAATGCGCTGTTGGCTGCAATGGTTGAGGCCGGCTGTTCGCACGCCTTTATGGAGGTTAGCTCGCATGCAATGGTGCAAATGCGCACTTTTGGCCTCCGCTTTGCAGGCGGCATCTTTACCAATCTCAGCCACGACCATTTAGATTATCATGGCAGTTTTGCGGCCTATCGCGATGCCAAAAAGCTCTTTTTCGACCTGCTAGGCAACGACGCTTTTGCCCTGGTGAATGCCGACGACCGAAATGGGTCTTTCATGACACAAAATACCAAAGCACGGCTAAACACTTACAGCCTAACGGGATCGGCAACCTTCAAAGCCAAAATTCTGGAAAGCAGCTTCGAAGGCCTTCTTATCAACTTAGATGGCAACGAAGTTTATACCTCTCTCATTGGCCGTTTCAACACCTACAATCTTTTAGCCATTTATGGCTCGGCCTTACTTTTGGGCATGGATCGCGAAAGTGTTCTTAAAGGCATTAGCCTGCTGCAAAGTGCCGAAGGACGTTTTGATCAGGTTCGTTCGGCTAACGGCATCAACGCAATTATTGATTATGCCCACACACCCGACGCTTTGCTTAATGTGCTGAAAACCATTGATTCGATCCGCACACACAACGAAAAACTCATTACGGTGGCAGGTGCAGGCGGCAACCGCGATAAAAGCAAACGCCCCGAAATGGCACGGGTAGCCGTTGAAAACAGTAACCTTCTGATACTTACCTCCGACAATCCGCGCAACGAAGACCCAACCGCAATACTCAACGATATGCGCAAAGGCATTCCGGGCGAATGTTTCAAAAAATACATGGTGATAGCCGACCGCCGCGAAGCGATAAAAACAGCAGTGATGATGGCTAAGCCCGGCGACATCATCCTCATAGCCGGCAAAGGACATGAAAAATATCAGGAAATAAACGGGCTACGCTATCCATTCGACGACAAACAGGAAATAATGCAATTGTTCAACACCATCCAAAATCCCAACTGAGCATGCTGTATTACCTCTTCACATATTTGCATAAAGCCTACGATATTCCGGGTGCGCAAGTGTTTCAATACATCTCGTTCAGGGCGGCAGCGGCTGTGCTAACCTCGCTTATCATTGCCTTAGTTTTTGGCGAAAGCTGGATAAAATTCCTGAACCGCAAACAGGTTGGAGAAACAGTAAGAGACCTTGGCCTCGAAGGGCAGTTAGAAAAACAAGGAACGCCTACAATGGGAGGCCTCATTATTATTGCAGCCATTGTAGTGCCCACCTTGCTTTTTACCCAACTGGACAACACCTATATTCTTTTAATGCTGTTTACCACCATTTGGCTGGGCGGTTTAGGATTTGCCGATGACTACATTAAGGTTTTCAAAAAAAATAAGAAAGGGCTTCCGGGCAGGTTAAAAATTGCCGGTCAGGTTTTGCTTGGCTTAATAGTAAGCATTACCATGTATTTTGACACTTCGGTAGTTACGCGCGAAAAGACAACAAGCGAAATCGCCTCAAACATTACCCATCAAGCTGAGAGTAAGCATATTACTCATTTTGGCGAAAGCGAATTTGGCGCCATCAAAACAACCATTCCTTTTATTAAAAACAACGAATTCGATTATGCGAATCTAATTAGATGGGTTGGGCCGAAATATCGGAATTGGGCTTTTTTGGTATTTATCCCCATTGTTATATTTATTATCACTTCGATAAGCAACGGTGCCAACCTTACTGATGGGATGGACGGCTTAGCTACGGGCACTTCGGCTATCATTGGCGCAACATTAGGGATATTGGCATGGGTTTCGGGCAATATTATTTTTGCCGACTACCTGAATATCATGTACTTACCTAATACAGGAGAGCTTACCATATTTATAAGCGCCTTTGTGGGGGCAACAGTTGGCTTTTTGTGGTACAACTCCTATCCGGCACAAGTTTTTATGGGCGATACAGGCAGTTTAGCCATAGGGGGCATCATTGCCGTGTTTGCAATCCTCATCCGCAAGGAGCTTCTTATGCCGATTTTGTGCGGGATATTCCTTGTCGAAAGCCTGTCCGTCATCATGCAGGTGAGCTATTTCAAATACACAAAACGCAAATATGGCGCGGGAAAACGAATTTTTAGAATGTCGCCCCTTCACCATCACTACCAAAAGAAAGGACATCCCGAGCCCAAAATCGTTTTGCGATTTCAGATTATCGGAATTTTTTTAGCCGTATTAACTATTATCACCCTTAAACTCAGATAAATAGTGAATCAAAGGCGCAACACATATCAGCATATTTTGATACTCGGCGCAGGCGAAAGCGGCGTTGGTGCTGCTTTGCTTGCCCATAAAAATGGCTTGGACGTCTTTGTTACGGATTCGGGAAAAATAAAAGAAGGCTATCGCCAAATCCTTCAGCAAGCCCATATTCCTTTCGAAGAAAAGGGGCACAAAACTGAACATTTGTTGTGGGCCGATCTCATTATAAAAAGCCCTGGAATAGCGGATGAAATACCCTTTCTCAGCGGCTTCGACAAAGCCCGCATCGTATCGGAAATCGAATTTGCTTCGTGGTTTACTTCAGCCAAAATCATTGCTGTGAGCGGAAGCAACGGCAAAACTACCACTACCCTTTTGCTAGGCCATATTTTGCAATCGGCAGGGCTCGATGTTTGTGTGGCCGGCAATGTTGGAAAAAGTTTTGCAGCAAGCCTATCCGAAAGCGATCACGACTATTTTGTGCTCGAACTCAGCAGTTTTCAGCTTGATGGGACACAGGATTTCAGAGCAAACATCGCCATCCTTACCAATATTACTCCCGATCATTTAGACCGTTATCAACATTCTTTTGAAGCATATGCGCGGTCAAAATTTAGAATAACCCAAAACCAGCTGGCTTCGGATGCTTTTATCTATTGCGCTGACGACGAAATGACAATTCAACAGATCAATCTGCAACCCACTAAAGCACAGCTGTTTCCATTTGTCATCAACAAAACAAGCGGTTATCAGGGGGCATATGAACTTAACGGAAAATTACATTTTGAAATACAACAAAACACTTTTAACATGACTTTGGAACAACTCGCTTTACAGGGGCGGCACAACGTTTACAATTCGTTGGCCGCCGGTTTGGCCGCAAAAATTATCGGCATTCGCAACGAAACCATCAAAAAGAGCTTATCCGACTTTCAAAACGTGGCTCATCGCCTTGAATATGTGGCCAATGTGCATGGGGTTTCGTATTACAACGATTCGAAAGCAACAAATGTAAACTCGGTTTGGTATGCGCTCGAAATGTTTGACCGGCCCATTGTTTGGATTGCCGGCGGAATTGACAAAGGCAACGATTACAGCATGCTAAAGCCGCTTGTTGCACAAAAAGTGAAGGCTTTGGTGTGCCTGGGCAAAGACAATTCGGCGTTATTCCATGCTTTTGAAGGAGTTGTGGAACATATTACTGAAACACAGTCGGTTGAAAATGCGGTAGTAATTGCATCGTTTTTTGCAAGCAAAAACGATGTGGTACTGCTTTCGCCTGCCTGTGCCAGTTTCGATTTGTTTGAGAATTACGAAGACCGTGGAAATCAATTTAAAAACGCGGTGAGGTCTTTATAAAATAAGGAGTAAAATGGGATTCTTCAAGGATATAAAAGGTGATAAAGTGATTTGGGGCGTTGTTTTGCTGCTTTCGATCTTTTCGATTTTGGCAGTGTATAGCTCAATTGGAAGCCTGGCCTACGAAAAACAAGGCGGCAATACCGGCCATTATATCCTAAAACACAGCATCATCCTAGCTATTGGATTGTTTTTCATATACTTAGCACACAAAATCAAATACATCTACTTTTCGCCCGTTTTTAAAATTGCCCTGTTTATAAGCATCCCCCTTTTGCTGCTCACGCTTTTTCGCGGTGTTGACCTCAACGATGCCAAACGCGTTTTGCAACTGCCTTTTAACCTTACTTTTCAAACAAGCGACTTAGCCAAACTTACGCTGATCACCTATTTGGCCCATACGCTCACCAAAAAGCAAAACAACATCAAAGATTTCCGGTCGGCTTTTGTGCCGCTGATGGTGCCGGTGCTATTGGTAGTTTTTCTCATTTTGCCGGCAAACCTTTCCACCGGCTTGATGATTCTCATTACGAGTTTGGTTTTGATGTTTATTGGCCGCGTAAACATGAAATACATTTTCGCACTGCTTGCCCTGGCCATTGTGGTTTTTCTCATTTTCATCGCCATACTCAAACTGATGCCCGGCGAAAATCAGGGGCGTTTGATGACCTGGAAAAATAGAGTTGAGAACAAAAGCGATACGTATCAGGTTGAACAATCGAAAATAGCAATCAGCAGTGGCGGCTTGTTTGGCAAAGGGCCGGGAAACAGCACCCAGCGCAATTTTCTTCCTCACCCCTACTCCGATTTTATCTACGCCATTATTATTGAGGAATATGGTTTAATTGGAGGCTTGGTGGTAATGTTGCTTTATCTCATCCTGCTGTTTAGGGCTGTGGTGATCGTTACGAAAATTCCGCAAACCTTTGGTGCCTTTCTCACTATTGGTGTCACCTTTAGTTTAGTCCTTCAGGCAATGATAAATATGGCTGTGGCTGCAGATTTTGGCATTGTAACGGGCCAGCCTTTACCCTTGGTAAGCATGGGAGGCACCTCTATTTGGTTTACCAGCCTGTCGTTTGGCATCATCCTGAGTGTAAGTAAAGAAGTAGCAAAAAAATCTGAAAATCCGCAAATCAATGAAGAAGCAGCCATTGAAGATACTCATTAGTGGTGGTGGCACAGGCGGGCATGTATTTCCTGCCATTGCAATTGCCGACGCTTTGAAATCGGTTGACGACAAAGCTCAGATACTTTTTGTAGGTGCAAAAGGCCGCATGGAAATGGAAAAAGTGCCGCAGGCCGGCTACCCTATTATCGGCCTCAACATCACAGGTTTTCAGCGTAAATGGGCATTTTCGAACTTCATCTTTCCGTTTAGGCTTACTTTTTCGCTGGTTAAAGCCTTTTCCATCATCAGATCGTTTAGGCCTCATGTGGTGGTTGGTGTTGGAGGTTATGCCAGCGGACCCACTTTGAGGATGGCTGCAATGATGAAGATACCGAGTTTGATACAAGAACAAAATTCCTATCCCGGAATCACCAACCGTATGCTTGGCAAAAAGGTAAACACGGTTTGCGTGGCTTACGACCAAATGGAACACTGGTTTCAAGCTTCAAAAACCATATTGGCTGGCAATCCGGTTCGGAAAACCACGGTTGAAATTACAAATAAACGCGACGAGGCACTGCAGTTTTTCAATTTGAACAATGCTTTATCCAGCATCCTCGTCATCGGCGGAAGCCAGGGTGCGCTTGCCATCAACAATGCCATTATTGATAAACTGTATCTTTTATCCAATCAACCGGTTCAGCTCATCTGGCAAACCGGCAAAACTTCTTTTGCCGAAGCGCAATCGGCGGTTGAGAAAGCCGGTTTAACAGACCGCATCAAGGTATTGCCCTTTATTGAGCGGATGGATTTGGCCTATGCTGCCGCCAACCTAATTATTTCGAGAGCCGGCGCCATTGCCATTGCCGAAATCAGTTTGGTGCGCAAGGCGGCCATTTTGGTGCCGCTGCCCACCGCTGCCGAAAACCATCAGCACAACAACGCCATGCGCCTTGTTGAAGCCGGAGCCGCAATGCTGATCAACAACGATGAGGCATCCGAAAAATTGATTCCAACAGCCATCGGGCTTATTTCGCAGGCCGAAACGCTTGCCCAAATGGAGGCAAACATTGCCGCTTTTGGGCATCCGGAAGCTGCAAAAACCATTGCCGAAGAAGTCATAAAACTCGCTAAACAATGAAAACAGCCGGTCAACATCTTTACTTTCTGGGGATAGGCGGCATTGGCATGAGCGCACTGGCGCGCTATTTTAAGCTCAACAAGGCAATAGTTTCGGGTTACGACCGCACCCAAACACCGCTCACAGCCGCATTGGAAGCCGAAGGAATTGAAATTCATTATTCCGACAATCCGGATTTATTGCCCAAAAATATTGATCTGGCCATTTATACTCCCGCTATCCCCACCGATATGCGCGAACTGGCAGAAATTAAAAAGCAAGGTATTCCGCTGAAAAAACGCGCCGAAGTTCTTGAAGAAATTACAGAAAATCAAGATGTTATCGCAATAGCAGGCACACACGGCAAAACCACGATCACTTCAATGGTAAGTCAGCTGCTTTCGGAGGCCGGCATTCCTTTAACGGCCTTCATTGGCGGCATTGCCGGCAATTTTGAAACAAATCTGGTTTATTCGCCAAACAGCCGTTTCACGGTAGTTGAAGCAGATGAATACGACAAAAGTTTTTTAAGGTTAAAGCCTGCAATATCCGTTATTTCATCTATGGATGCCGATCATTTAGACATTTATCACACACATAATGAACTCATTGAGCATTATTATCGCTTTGCTAAAAATACAAAACCCGGTGGGAAAGTAATTCACCGCAGCGGGCTCAACTTTCATCAGCTGCAAAATGCCATCAGCTTTGGGGTGGAGCAGCCTGCCACCCACGAAGCCCGCCATATCCGAATCGAGCATGGCCAATATGTGTATGAATGGCATCTGCCAAATCATGAAGCTGTTAGTGTTGCGCTTCAGGTGCCCGGAAAACACAATATTGAAAACGCCCTGGCAGCTTCGGCAGTGGCTTTTGAGGCCGGCGTGAAGCCCAACATTATTGCGGGCGCATTAGCGTCGTTCAAAGGCGTTGCACGGCGCTTCGATCGCAAAGTAAATGGCCCAAAACACTATTACATAGACGATTACGCACACCACCCGGCCGAGCTTAGGGCCTGCATCACGGCTGCGCGCGAGCTTTTCCCCGATAAAAAAATAACGGGCTTGTTTCAGCCCCATCTTTTTAGCCGCACAGCCGATTTTATGGATGATTTTGCAAGCAGTTTAAGCCTGCTCGACAATCTCATGCTGTTGGACATCTATCCGGCGCGCGAAAAGCCGATTCCCGGAGTCACTTCCAAAGCGCTTTTACACAAATGCTTGACAACGAACAAGATACTTCTTTCAAAAGAAGAAGTACAGCCCTATTTAGAAAAAACAAAACCCGAAGTGCTCATAAGCCTCGGGGCCGGAAATATTGATCAATTGGTCGTTCCACTAACAAAACAAATTGCCCTATGGTAAAACGCATCCTCACCGTCTTCACCTGGTCAGTTAGTTTTGCCGGATTGCTGCTATTGCTTGGTTTTGCAAGGCAAACGCACTACCATTCTCCTGTTGTCGGGCTCGATCTAAAAATTGAACATCAGCCCGATGGCAGTTTCCTGCCTTACAATAAAACCTATGCCGAAATAAGCGAAATGATTGGTGCCAACCGCACAAAAAGCCTTGGCCAGCTCAAGCTGATGCAAATAAAACAGCAACTCTTGCAAAATCCTTATGTAGCCGAGGCAAAAGCATATTCAACCATTGAGCGGACTTTTAAAATAGAAATAGTCGAGCGCAAACCATTCTTAAGATTTTACACCAATACAGATCAGAGCTTTTATGTGGATGACCGTATGGTTATCTTCCCCATACATCCTGATTATGTGGCTCGTGTACTCATTGCCAACGGCAATATAGGTTCGCTCCCTATCGAACTCAATCAGGCGGTGCCAATAAGCAAACTCATCAACCGGAAGCACCCCATTATCCAGGTTGCTGCTGTGGCACAGGCCATTAACCGCGATGAGTTTGCAAGCGTTCTGATTGATCAGATTTTCATTGCCGACGACAGCCTGATTGAGTTGAGTCCAAAAATTGGCGACGCACCCATCCTGATTGGCGACACCAGCCACCTCAACGAAAAAATCACATCCATTGCAGCATTTTACCGAAGCCAAGCCAACAAGCCTCAGCTTCATCAATATAAAATTATTAATGCAAGTATTAAAAATCAGATAGTATGCACAAAAAAAGATAACTTATGAATACGTCAGAAATTATAGTAGGTTTGGATATCGGCACCACCAAGATTGCATGCATCGTTGGGAGGCGCAATGAAAACGGAAAGATTGAAGTGTTGGGGCACGGTCGCACGCAATCTATTGGTGTTAGGCGAGGCGTAGTAGCAAACATCGAAGACACCGTCAACTCCATCAAAACAGCCGTTTATCAAGCAGGAGATCAGTCGAAAGTTGACATTCGAAAGGTCATTGTAGGCATAGCCGGCCAGCACATCAAAAGTTTACAGCATCGCGGCAGTTTGATCAGGGAATCGAGCGACACGGAAATCACGAAAGCTGAGATTGAAAAATTAATCAACGACATGTTTCGCTTAAACATGGCAGCCGGCGAGGAGATTGTTGATGTCATTCCCCAAGATTATATCATTGATGGTGAGCCTGATTTAAAACAACCCATTGGGATGTTGGGCAGCAAAATCGAGGTCAACTGTCATGTGGTTATTGGCCAGTCGGCAGCTGCAAAAAATATCGTCACTTGTGTAAAAAGAGCAGGCATCGAAATGGACGATATGATTCTCGAGCCCATTGCATCGGCAGAGGCCGTATTAAGCGAAGAAGAGAAAGAGGGCGGGGTTGCGCTGGTTGATATCGGTGGCGGGACAACAGATATTGCCATATTTCACGAAAATGTACTGCGTCACACGGCCGTGATACCCTTTGGGGGCAATGTCATCACTGAAGACATCCGCTCTGGCTGCACCATAATTAGAAAACACGCCGAAGAAGTAAAAGTTAGATTTGGGTCGGCGCTGGCCAGCATAAACCGCGACGATGAAGTAGTCTCCATTCCGGGAATCAGAGGCCGGCCGGCCAGAGAAATCACCCTGAAAAATTTAGCCAACATCATTCAAGCACGAATGGAAGAAATCATCGAGCAAATTCATCTCGAAATAAAAAATTCGGGGCTTGCAAATAAGCTTATTGCCGGCATTGTGCTTACCGGTGGCGGAGCTTTGCTGAAAGATATTTCACAATTGACCGCATTTCTCACAGGCATGGATGTAAGAATTGGTTACCCTAACGAGCATTTAGCTAAAGATACCCCCGCCGAGCTGGCAAGCCCAATGTTTGCCACAGGCATCGGATTAGTAATCGAACACCTCAACAGATTAGACCATCACTTTGACATAGAGCAAGTTGTACAAAATCCGGAAGAGGACAAACCGTCTAAAACACCAAAAAAGACCAAAGCTAATAAACCATTTCAACAATCTCCGTTTTTTATAAAAATCCGTAATATGTTTGAAATTGACCTAAGGGAGTAACAAGTTTATTAACTATTTAATGTTGACAACTTATTAAAAAATAAGGATAACCAATCACAAGAAAAACTAATTTTAAATTGCATAATTATGAGTCGTATGTTAATTTTTGGCGAAAAAAAAGATCAATCAAATATTATCAAGGTTATTGGTGTTGGCGGTGGTGGCAGCAATGCCGTTACGCATATGTACAACGAGGGCATCACCGGTGTTGATTTCGTTTTGTGCAACACTGATTCTCAGGCCTTAGACACAAGCCCCGTACCCAATAAAATTTATTTGGGGAAGCGCCAGTTAGGCGCCGGAAACGTTCCGGCTGTTGGTCGCGAAGCGGCTTTAGAAACATCCGAAGAGATCATCGAAATCCTTGAACCCCACACCAAGATGCTCTTCATTACTGCCGGAATGGGTGGCGGAACCGGAACGGGAGCAGCGCCGGTAGTGGCACAACTTGCGCGAAGTCTCAATATCCTTACGGTAGGCATCGTTACGCTGCCCTTTAGCTTCGAAGGAAAAAAACGCAGACAACAAGCTATCGAGGGCATCGAAGAACTCCGCAAACATGTTGACACCCTGCTTATCATCAGCAACGACAAGCTGCGCGAAGAATATGGCAATATGCGGCTTACCGAAGCCTTTAAAAAAGCTGACGACGTGCTCACCATTGCCTCCAAAGGGATAGCCGAAATCATTACCGTTACAGGCTATATCAACGTTGACTTTGAAGATGTTAAGACTGTTATGAAAGACTCCGGCAAAGCCATTATGGGATCGGGCAAAGCCGAAGGCGAAAACAGAGCCATTGAAGCCATTGAAGAAGCCATGCGCTCGCCGCTCCTCAACGATTCCAATATTTCCGGCGCAAAAAATATCTTATTGTATATCACTTCGGGCGAAGAAGAAATATCGCTCGACGAAGTGCATGAAATCACCGCCTATATTCAGCAAATTTGTGGCAATTCGGCCGAAGTAATTTGGGGCAACGGCGTGGATCCCACACTCAATAAAAGCATTGCCCTCACCATCATTGCTACCGGCTTTGATAATTCTAACCAACTGAATCTTGATTCCGGCAAACGCACAGTTAAAGTAACGGATCTATACGGAAATAATACACAACAAGAGGCTAACCCGCTGCCCGAAAACAACCTGCGTGAAGCCATCACCGGCCAATCAGCAAGAAATAATTCCTTTAAACCTATAGAAATTGTTAACCCGCAAGCAAAACCAAACCCGCCTACCGGACAAATAATTCATCAGTTATTCGAAGATACAACAGATCAACAAGCCGAAACAGAACCCAAGCCGGCACAAGTTGAAGATTCTGTAGATAATTCAGACCTCTACGATAAGGATGATGATCACGAACCTCAGCTTATCCAAAAGTTTAAAGGCGCAAGCGAAATTCCTTTTGAAATTGAAAACACTGTCGCCGAAAGATCTATCGAACTTATCAGAAAGCCCGCATCATTTTCGTCGCCAGATTATACCGAAAACGAGATGAAAAGAGAGGCCGATCGCCGGTCTGAAGAACGGCAAAATCGCCTCAAAGCCCTGAGTATGAAGCTAAAAACAGAAGAGGGAATTAACGAACTCGAACAAACTCCGGCATTCGCACGCAAAGGAACCAACCCAAGCAGCGAGCCGGCACAAGAAGTTACGTCGCGATACAGCATTGATTCATCAAGCGGCGGGTCAGGGTTAAGACTCAATAATCCTTTTTTGCATGACAACGTAGATTAATGGCCTATGGAATTAGAAAAATTAATAAACGAGGACCTTAAAAAAGCAATGCTGGCGAAAGATATGCGCCGATTGAACGCCATACGCGCAATCAAAGCTGCCTTATTGCTCGAAAAAACAGGAAAAGACGTAAGCAGCGGCATCATTCCGGAAACAGTCGAAATTAAACTATTGCAAAAACTTGTAAAGCAGCGCAAAGAATCGTCTGCTATTTACCGCGATCAAAACCGAAATGATTTGGCCGAAGAGGAAGATTTTCAGGCCTCCATCATCGAAAATTATTTGCCGGCAAAGATTTCGGATGACGAACTTCGGCAAATTGTTGCCGCAGCCATTGCCCAAAGCGGAGCAAGCGGCATAAAGGATATGGGCAAAGTGATGGGGATTGTATCGGCAAAGGTTGCCGGGCGAGCCGAAAATCAAGTAGTTGCATCGCTTGTAAAATCGCTTTTAAGCTAAATACAAGCTTTTTTTTAGGTGGATAATTTAGCCGCCAACGTTTTCCAAAAGGGGGGGAACGATAAAAGACTGCCTGATGAAGGCAGTCTTTTTTTTATTCTGGATGCCGTGAAAACCAAGATCTTCCCCCATCACAACATCCATAAAAACAAAAAAAAGCTGCTTCGTTAAGGAGCAGCTTTTTTTGATACAAATAATTTTTTGCTTGCTTATCCGAGCATAAGTCTTTTAAAGGCAACAACGGTTAAGGCTTTATCGGCCTCTGAGAGGTATTGTTTTACCGTTTTTTTGCTATCGCGGACAAAATCCTGATTGAGCAAGGTGCTTTCGCGGTAGAATTTGCCAAGTTTTCCGCGGGCAATGCGTTCGAGCATATCTTCTGCTTTGCCTTCGTTGCGGGCTTGCTCCATTCCTATTTCTATTTCGCGCCTGATGACTTCCTGCGGAACATCGGCTTCGTCAATACCTACCGGATCCATGGCGGCAACCTGCATGGCCAGTTCGCGACCAATTTGGTAGATGTTATCAACATCAGCTTTGTTTAATCCGATAATGGTTGAAAGGCGATTGCCCGGGTGGATATAAGCAGCAGTAGCCGGGGCTTCAATTTTATAGAAGCCGCCAAGGTCAATCTTTTCGCCAATAACACCCGTTTGATCGGTAATGGTATCTTCCACTTTCCTTCCGTTTAGATCCATCTGTTTCAGTTCTTCAATGGTTTGAACTTTTGCATTCAGGGCTAAGTCGAGGATGCTGTGTGCGTATTTTACAAAGTCTTCGTTTTTTGCAACGAAATCGGTTTCGCAGTTCACCATCACTAATGCGGCGTAGGTGGCATCGGCATTTGTTTTTGCAACGATAACTCCTTCGGTGGCCTCGCGGTCGGCGCGTTTGGCTGCCACTTTCTGTCCTTTTTTCCTCAGGATATCAATGGCTTTTTCCATATCACCTTCGCTCTCGACGAGTGCTTTTTTGCAATCCATCATTCCGGCTCCGGTGAGCTTTCTCAATTCATTTACTTGAGCAGCAGTAATATTCATATTGTATGATATCTTATAAAATTAGTATTATTTTCTGGCGGTAGGTCTGCGAGGTCTTTTACCGCGTGTTTCTTCGCCCGAATCTTTTTTGCCTTCGTTTTTGGGCTCGTCATCGTCGGCGCCGAACGACTTTTCGTTTTCATCAACAAAATCGTCGGCTTCGGCATCGCCATCATCCTGACCCTTTTCTTTGGCAACTTTGCGTTCGTTTAGGCCTTCTTCGATAGCCTGTGCCATTGTTCTAACAATAATGGAAATGGATTTGCTTGCGTCGTCGTTTCCGGGAATGGGGAAATCAATGATGTTGGGGTCTGCATTGGTATCGCAAACAGCAAATGTTGGGATGTTCAGTTTGCGGGCTTCTGCCACGGCGATATGTTCTTTAATCACGTCAACAACAAAAACGGCCGAAGGAAGGCGGCTTAATTCAGAGATACTCCCAAGGTTTTTCTCTAATTTTTCGCGTTCGCGCTGTATTTGCAGGCGTTCTCTTTTTGAGAGGTTGTTAAACGAATCGCTCACCATCAGTTTATCAATGTTCGACATTTTGCGAACAGCTTTCCGGATGGTAGCAAAGTTGGTAAGCATTCCGCCCGGCCAGCGTTCGGTTACATACGGCATCCCGATTTTGGCGATTTCTTCGGCAACAATGCTTTTAGCTTGTTTTTTGGTAGCCACAAACAGGATTTTCTTTCCTGAGCGGGCCATCTGACGCAGTGCATTGGCAGCTTCTTCCATTTTAGCCTGCGTTTTGTATAAGTCAATGATATGGATTCCGTTACGCTCCATAAAGATATAAGGGGCCATGCTGGGATTCCATTTTCTGCGAAGGTGTCCGAAGTGAACTCCTGCGTCTAATAATTCTTCAAATGATACTCTTGACATAAAATAAGTTTAAAAATGTTTACATTCACGAACACAATTGCTGGGTAGGCCTGGGAAGACATCTCAACAATTTGGATACTAAACACAATCGTTTGCCCGTAAGACTAACGTTTGCTGAATTGGAACTTCTTACGTGCTTTTGGCTGGCCGGGCTTTTTGCGCTCTACCATGCGTGGGTCGCGGCGGAGCAGGCCTTTTGCTTTAAGGACAGGGCGAAACTCTGGATTGATTTCGCAAAGGGCACGGCTGATGGCAAGGCTCAAAGCCTCAGCTTGACCGTTGATTCCGCCACCATCGAGGTTTACCTTGATGTCGTATGCACCAATATTGCCGGTAAGTGAAAGGGGCTGTTCAACAACAAACTGCAAAATGCCAACAGGGAAATATTCCTTGTAATTCCTCTTATTGATCACAATACTACCGTTTCCGCCTTTCAAGTAGATGCGGGCAACAGCAGTTTTTCTCCTGCCTATAGCGTTGATTACTTCCATAATGATTATTTAATTGAATTTAAAGTTAATTCGGTAGGCTGCTGTGCCTGATGCTTGTGATCGGGCCCGGCATAAACGTAGAGATTGCGGAACAGTTCGGCGCCTAGCTTTGTTTTTGGCAGCATGCCTTTTACGGCGTGCTCTACAACGGCTATTGGCTTGCGTTTGAGCTGTTCTCTTACCGGACGAATGCGTTGCCCGCCCGGGTAGCCCGTGTGACGAACATAAAACATGGTGTCCATCTTTTTGCCTGTGAGCGCAATCTTCTCAGCATTGATTACAATCACATTGTCGCCACAATCGCTGTGGGGAGTGTAGTTGGGTTTGTGTTTGCCGCGCAAAACCTGTGCAATGGTAGAGGCTAGCCTACCTAATACCAGACCTTCGGCGTCAATCACCATCCACTTTTTATCAGCATTCTCCTTGTTAACGCTGATGGTTTTGTAACTCAGTGTATTCATTGACTTATAGATTTCTTCAATCCGTTTTGACAATCCTTTTTCCAAAACGGGGTGCAAAAATAGAAACATTTTTTTAACTGAACAAATTTAAACCCATCAAAATCACATGGGTAGAAATATACTTCCTAAGCACAAAGATTTTCAGCTGTTTTCCGTTTTTAACGCTAAAGCCACCCCCTATCCGAAAAAACCCCGCGATACAGGCAAAGGGATTCTTTGTTATTTTTGCCGAAACTATTTTCATCATCTATTATGTCGGTTCGTGTTCAGCAGCTCTCAAAAATATACGGCGATCAAACAGCGCTTGATTCGTTGAATTTGACCATCAATCCGGGCGAAATTGTTGGTTTGCTCGGCCCTAACGGCGCCGGAAAATCAACCCTGATGAAGATTCTGAGCTGTTACATCCCTCCTACTTCGGGCGCGGCTTCGGTTATGGGCTACGACGTGATGCAACAGGCGGTTGAAGTGCGGCGTTTGGTGGGCTATTTGCCCGAAAACAACCCCCTTTACCACGATATGTACATCAAGGAATACCTCATGTTTGTGGCCGGAGTTTTTGGCTTAGGCAAAAAATCGGCAGAACGCGTCAATCAAATGATCGAACTGACCGGGCTGGGCGACGAGCTGCACAAGAAAATCAGGATGTTGTCGAAAGGCTACCGCCAAAGAGTGGGATTGGCACAAGCCCTGATGCACGATCCGCAGGTGCTCATTCTCGACGAACCCACATCGGGCCTCGATCCCAACCAATTGGTTGACATCAGAAGGCTGATTAAAGAAACAGGAAGCAACAAAACCGTTATCCTTTCAACGCACATCATGCAAGAAGTTGAAGCCCTGTGCAACCGCGTGGCCATATTGAACAAAGGCGTGCTGGTTGCCTTTGACGAAATAAGCGCTATCCGCTCCGATGAAAAGAAAGAGCATTTTAGCGTTGAGTTTGCCGAAGAAGTGAACGTTGGCGAATTGAAAAAAATTGAAGGCGTCGAATCGGTTTTCCGCGAAGGAAATCAATGGAACATTGTGTCGGCTGCAGGCACCGACATCAGGCGGCAATTAAACAGCTGGGCAGCTTCCAAAGGCTACACCATTTTAACTTTGGCCCGAAAAACCCGCCGAATGGAAGAATCGTTTCAGCAGCTTACCGGAAAAAAAACGGAATAAGTTCAGCTCTCAGAAAAGGTGAAAATACAATTTTTACACAATGATTGCAAGCCATTTGCGTTATTTTAGCATGGCTGTTTTGCGTTTTGGCGGTTCGGCCAAAGAAAAACTTAGCTTCACAAAAAAAATGATTCCGTTTGAAAACAAATGACGAACTCAGGCAGATAGCCCAGAAGGTAATGGAAACCGAAATAGAGGCTCTGCAGGCGGTTGCCGGGCGAATTGACACTGTTTTTGCCGAAGCTGTACGGCTATTGTTTTCGGCAAAAGGAAAGATCATTGTTACCGGCGTAGGCAAAAGCGCCATTATCGCCCAAAAAATGGTAGCCACTTTCAACTCTACCGGCACTACTGCCGTATTTTTGCACGCCGCCGATGCCATCCATGGCGATTTAGGCATTATCCGCGACGAGGATGTGGTGGTTTTGCTTTCAAAAAGCGGAGAAACTCCCGAACTGAAAGTATTGATTCCTTTGCTTAAAGTTCGGAAAAACAAGCTCATAGCTATTGTAGGCAACACCGCATCTTATCTTGCCAATCAGGCCGAGCTCACACTCGACACCACCGTATCGCGCGAAGCCTGCCCCAACAATCTGGCTCCCACAAGCAGCACCACAGCCCAGCTTGTAATGGGCGACGCCCTGGCAGTTGCTTTGCTGGAATGTCGTGGATTCACCACCAGCGATTTTGCACGGGTGCATCCAGGCGGAGTGCTCGGCAAGCAGCTTTTGCTATGTGTGAAAGACGTTTTTACGAAAAATGAAACCCCGCAAGTGTTGCCCGACGATGACCTTACACGGGTTATCATCGAAATATCGCAAAAACGACTTGGTGCTACAGCCGTAATCGAAAACGGCAAGCTTGCCGGCATTATTACCGACGGCGATTTGCGCCGTATGCTGATGACAAACCCGCGACTCGACGGCATAACGGCTAAAAATATTATGACAGAAAACCCGAAATCCATCCAGCCCGAAGCCCTTTTAATTCAAGCACTCGAAATGATGAGGCAGCACAATATCACCCAGCTTCCGGTGGTTGAAAACGGCTATTATAAAGGTGTGATTCACCTTCACGATATTTTAAAAGAAGGGATACTCTGACAAAGCTGAAAACAGCGCACACTAACAGCAAAAAATTCAACTTCTCATTTAAAAAATCACAAAACATGTCTAAAGTTGATGATTTTAACCACTATCGCTCGTTGATGAACGAAAAGATGCTGGCCGCACCCAATAACAAAATCTTAAAACGCATCATCAGCGTTGACACCTTTACTTATGAAGACGGAGCATTAAGTGCAAAAAACAAAGAAATGCTCGGTTTAGTGGCTTCGATGGTTTTAAAATGCGACGACTGCATTTTTTATCATCTGCAAAAATGCTACGAATTAGGTGTAAGCACCGAAGAGGTGATGGAAGTATTTGGAATCGCCAATTTGGTTGGCGGCACCATTGTTATCCCTCACACGCGCCGCGCTTTAGAGTTTTGGGAAGACCTTCGGGCTTCATTTCCGCGTGAATAATTTCAATCAAGAGATTTAAAAGATCGTTTTTTGGCCTTTAAAACCTTTTTTCAATGCGATTTAACACTTGTACAAACAACAAAAACAAAGCCATGTAGCCGAAAAATCGAAAATAAACTTTTATCCGCTACCTTTGTCGCACAGATTAAACTTAAACGCAAGCTTTCATGCGGCTTACAACATCTAATCTTTACAAAAAATACAAGCAACGAACGGTTGTAAAAGACGTTTCCGTTGAAGTGAAACAGGGCGAAATAGTTGGCCTGTTGGGTCCAAACGGCGCCGGCAAAACAACTACTTTCTACATGATTGTGGGGTTGATTAAGCCTTTGTCGGGGCATGTTTTTTTAGATGATACCGATATAACCGGCGAGCCGATGTATCGCAGAGCACAGCGCGGAATTGGCTATTTGGCCCAAGAGGCCAGTGTTTTCAGGCAAATGACCGTTGAAAACAACATCCTTTCGGTCATGCAATTTAAAGATTACAGCAAGGAGCAACAACACGAACGCCTCGAAAGCCTGCTCACCGAATTTGGCCTGCAGCATATTCGGCGCAGCAAAGGCATCCAACTGTCGGGGGGCGAACGCCGGCGCACCGAAATTGCACGCGCCCTGGCCGTTGATCCAAAATTTATCTTGCTCGACGAGCCTTTTGCCGGCGTTGATCCCATTGCCGTTGAAGACATACAGTCAATCGTTTCTTCGCTTAAAAATAAAAATATCGGCATCCTGATCACCGATCACAACGTGCACGAAACTCTTTCCATCACCGATCGGGCTTATTTGCTTTTCGAGGGATCTATCTTAAAGGCCGGCACCTCCGAAGAGCTGGCATCAGATGAGCATGTGCGCAAAGTTTATCTTGGGCAAAATTTCGAACTCAGAAGGAAATAAAGCGTTTACCCCTGTATATCAACAAGATATACAATTACCGACAATAAAATGTAAAGCAATATTATAAAAGGTATTGCCACAAACTTTAGGCCGATCAACATCAACAAAGCAAGAGCCAGAAAAACAAAGCGAATTTCGTTGCCTTTAAATCGGAACGACTTAAACTTTAATCCAAACAGCGGAAACTCCGAAACCATCAGCAAACTTAGCACCACAGCCATTCCGACATAAAAATAGGCATTGCTGATAATCATATAAAACAACGACTGGCTGCTGTAGAGTTGCTCCTTTACCAAAGGCAGCGAGGCCAACAGCAATCCGCTTGCGGGCGAAGGCAAACCGATAAACGACTCGCTCTGGCGCGTGTCAATATTAAATTTTGCTAAACGCAAAGCCGTAAACAATGGCACAAGAAAAGCCGCAAATGGCAATAAATTCGTTTGACCAATATAAATATCGGGTAAGCCGTGGCTGGTTTTAATAAGCGAAAACAAAATAAACGAGGGCGCTACGCCAAACGAAACGATATCGGCAAGCGAATCGAGCTGCAAACCCAAGGGCGAATATGCCTTGAGCAAACGCGCAAAAAAACCATCGGAAAAGTCGAAAACGGCAGCCAAAAAAACAAAATAAGCCGCCAAACCGAGTTTTCCGTCGGCAGCAAAAACAATGGCCAATATTCCGCTTGCCAGATTTAGCAAGGTAATAAAGTTGGGGATATGCTTCTTCAATGACATGGGTCGTATTTTAAAGCAAAGATAATTGACTTTGACTTGCCATACAAAACGAATGAAGAAAGCGGCAAGCTCAAAAATGACGGCAACAAAAAGATTCACTACTTTTGCCCGGCTTTTAAAAAAATTGCCAACTCCATTTTGTTTGAGTCTGCTAAAAAAAACCGTGAGTATGTATTTTATTGTTGTAGAGCGTTTTAAAGCCTGATTAAGATGAGTAACGTTGGCTCAATTTCGATCGAAAGCTTCGATTATCCGCTGCAAGATCATCAAATTGCAAGCTATCCGGTTGCCGACCGAACGCAATCTAAATTATTGATACTCAATAATAGCATACTTTCACAGGATGTATTCTCCAATATCGGAAACCACCTGCCTGAGAATGCGCTTTTGGTAAGCAACCAAACCAAAGTGATTAAAGCGCGTCTTTTATTTAAAAAAACAAACGGAGTTCCAATTGAAGTTTTTTGCTTAGAACCTGTAGATGAAAGCTTTAACCACGGGCATCCGATGTCGTCGGCTGCGCCGGTGCGTTGGAAATGTTTTGTGGGCAATTCAAAGAGGTGGAAGGAAGGTTTGTTAGAGCTGAATCTTTCGAAAGACGATAAACAGCTGATTTTAAGCGTAAAGCGTTTAGAGAAAAACGACAGCCATTCGGTGGTTGAGTTCAACTGGAACAACAGCCTGTTGAGCTTTGGCGATGTGATAGCCCTAGCCGGCGAACTTCCTTTGCCCCCCTATTTGCACCGCAAAGCCGAAAACAGCGACCTCATTCGTTATCAAACTGTTTTTGCGCGCGAAGAAGGCTCGGTGGCCGCCCCTACGGCAGGCCTGCATTTTGACGATCGGCTCATTGCACAACTCATCGGCTTGGGTTTCAAGTTTAGCACGCTAACTTTACATGTTGGCGCGGGCACTTTTAAGCCTGTTTCGGCTCAAACCATAGGCGAGCATGCCATGCACTCCGAAAAAATTGTTGTATCAAGCCAAACCATCACCGAAATTCTTGAAAACCTGCACAAACCCATTATTCCGGTCGGAACCACAAGCATGCGATCCGTAGAAAGTATCTATTGGATTGGCTATCAGCTAATTACAAATAATTGCCTGCCAAAAGAAGCCCATATTGAGCAGTGGCTTCCCTACGCTACCCATCCGGCGAATATAAGCGCGCAACAAGCTTTAGAAGCTGTGCTCGGCTACCTGAAAAAGCATCAGCAAAACCAGCTCGAAGCTTCAACGGCGCTAATGATAGCTCCGGGATATCGTTTTAAAATTGCTAATGGATTGATTACCAACTTTCATCAACCGAAGAGCACCCTGCTTTTATTGGTTGCTGCGCTCGTTGGCGATGCTTGGCAAGATGCTTACCAATATGCCGCTGATCATGGTTTTCGTTTTTTGAGCTATGGCGACAGTTGTCTTTTTTTGCCTTCGCAAGAGAGGCTATAAATCAATATTGGGCTGAACGACATACTCTTTGCTATCCAATTCAAAGCCAATGAGGTTGCCATAGCCTGCCCTGTTTTGAATGTAAACGCCATTGTCAAGGTCAATAAAATGGTAGGATGAGGAGCGAATCACATAGTCTATAAACTCCAACTCAACGGGCGTATGTCCGTGAATTACTTTTTTATTTCGGATTTTGTGCGGTTCAACGGTAAACTCTTTTGTCCAGAGCATGGCTGAAGTATCGCTAAACGGATCATCGTTCTTAAAATTTAGCCCCGCGTGGACAATGATATACTGCTCAGTTTCAATATACATCTCGAGTTTTTGCATCCAGTTGATGTATGGTTCCGGGATTTGCCCGGCCAAATCTACGCCAAAGCTCTTTAGCGTTTCTGTTCCGCCGTGCTGTTCCCATACTTTTTGGCCCTTACTGCGAAATTTCAGGCCTAAAAAGCTTCGTTTTGCCTTATCTGCTTCCCAGGTTTTGATGCAATATTCCTCATGATTTCCTTTCAGAAACCGTAGGTTATACTCATGTTGTTGAAGTTCCATAAGGTAATCTATTACTCCCTTGCTGTCGGGGCCACGATCAATATAATCACCCAAAAAAATCAA
>CAYYDS010000004.1:12351-35068 GCA_964470665.1 uncultured Lentimicrobiaceae bacterium | reverse complement strand
TTAAGCGGTGGAATCGGCCATCCCCAACAGGCTACACAGGGCGCAAATGCTTCGGAGGCGATACTCTTTCTTGCGCAGGCTTTGGAAAATGGCGTTACCTATACGCTTACCATCAGCGGGTTGAAAGACCTGGCCGGAAATCAAATGGCCGAAACACAAATAAACCTAAGTTTCTACACCGTTCAGCGTAATGATGTCGTTATCAACGAAATAATGGCCGATCCCAGCCCTGTGGTAGGTTTGCCTGAATTTGAATATGTGGAACTTTACAACCCCAGCTCTGTACTTATTGACCTGAACGGTTTTGTGTTTAAAATTGGCTCGAGCGTAAAGCAGCTAAGCAATGTGCAAATTGCCGCTGGGGGCTACCTTATTTTAGCACACGAAAATGCGCGGCAAGCATTAGCGCCTTATGGAGCCTTTTATGGTTTTAGCAGCTTTCAGCTAACCAACAGCGGAGCGCTGCTCATGCTAATCAGCCCCGAAGGCGCCGATATTTCAACCGTAAATTATTCCGACCAGTGGTATGGCGACAGCAAAAAGGCCGACGGAGGCTGGTCGCTCGAACAAAAAGACCCCACCAATCCGTGCGGAGGAGGTTCAAACTGGTCGGCCTCGGTGAGCTCTTCGGGAGGTAGTCCGGGTGCCCAAAACAGCATTTACGGAATTGACGATGCGCGGCCCGCCATTTTGCAGATGAATTTGGTTTCGGCCAACATTTTGCAACTGTGGTTCGATCAAATGATGGAACTCTCCACCTTGGCAGAAGCGGACAACTATACCCTCGCGCCGAAAAGCCTGCATCCCGCCTCGGCTACAATCAATCCGGCCGATCCGGCATTTGTAGAACTCAGTTTTGGTCAAGATTTTGCCGAAGGAGAACTTTACCGCCTTTATTTTTCGCAAAACATTGTCAACTGTGCCGGACGAGCCGTTGCACCAGATTATTATTTGCCTTTTGGGCTCCCTCAAACAGTTGATCCGCAGGATATCGTGATTAATGAGGTACTCTTTCATCCGTTTAATAACGGAGTTGATTTTGTAGAGCTTTACAACCGCTCGGACAAACTGATCAATTTGGAAGATTTGCGGCTTTGCGCTGTTAGACAAACTATTCCGAATCCGCCCGACACCACGGTTAAAATCATTAGCCCTTCTACCCGTCTTTTGCAGGCAGGCGAATATGCCCTGCTTACGACTTCCGTAAAAGGAGTTGCCGCTTTTTATCCGGATTCGCACACAGATCGTTTTGTGGTAATGGAGTCTTTTCCTACCTATAGCAACGATGGCGGAACGGTATTGCTTGCAACCAAAACAGGCAAAACTATTGACGTGATGTCTTATACAGAAAAGATGCACTATCCGCTACTTAATTTTTTTGATGGCGTTTCGCTCGAACGAATTTCTGCCGATCGACCCTCGAACGATAGCAGAAACTGGCAATCGGCCTCGCAAACTACCGGCTTTGCCAGCCCGGGCTATCAAAATTCGGCCTATGTTGAAGATGCGTTTGACTCCCTAACGGAAGAAATTAATGTGGAACCGGAGGTATTTTCGCCCGATGGCGATGGCTATAACGATGTGACAAGCATAAGCTGGGTGCTTGACGGAGCCGGATACACCTTAAATATCCATGTCTTTTCGGCAAACGGCCAACATGTTCGGCATTTGGCAAAAAGCGAACTCGTAAGCCCAAGCGGCGCCCTTAGCTGGAACGGGCTCGATGACGATGGCAATAAAGTAGCAACAGGCATCTATGTTGTTGTGGCTGAAGTCTTTAATATGGAGGGGAAAGTAAAAGCCTTTAAAAAAGCGGTAGTGGTTGCCACAAGGTAAAAGAAAACCGGCACTAACCACAACCAATAAAATATTGAGCTGATAAACCGTTATAATATTGTTTCTAAACTTATTGCAAGAGTTTTTAAATGCAATTTCATGTTAAATAATTTTCAATATTTGACTTTTCGGCTCGGGTTTTCTATTTTTACGGTTCAATAATCATCAACTATCATGAAAAAACAATTCACAATCAGCGCTTTTGTTCTTTTATCCTTGCTCACCATAACCGCATGCAGCAAACTAAAAGAGCTGGCCGATGTAAAATTCAATGCCGATTACGAAACCACAATAGATGTGGGTGTAACTTCTTCGGGTGAAAAAGCTTCAACCGGTGTCTTTTTTGAAACAGTAACGATCGACCCGCTTTCGGATAGCGATATGAATACCTATGCCGATAAACTTAAAGAAATTGATGTGGTTGAAGCCACAGCGGAAATCGTTTCGTTGAGTACGCCTATTCAACTCATCTCGGCCAGCCTCACTGCTTCGGGCGACGACCTTCCGCAAGCACAGTGGATATTTTCAAACCTTGCCCTCGAAGTTGGCACCTTGCTCACGCTTGACAACACAAACGGCCAGTTTAATAACCTTGAAAAAATTCTGAAAAGCAAAAAAGCTTTTACGGTAACCCTTTTGGGTCAAACGGATGTAAACGAAGCCAGCTTTGCATTAAAGATTAAGTTTAAAACGCGTGTAACGGCAAATCCGCTTAACTAACAAAACACATTGTGAGGCTGTATCAAAAGAACTTTGCATGCGGAAAACACGGATTTAACAGAAAAACTCAGATTTAACAGCTATTGATTATCTGTGTTTTACAAAATATTTGTTTTTGTATTTTCCGTGTAAATCAGTCTAATCCGTGTCATCCGTGTGCTTTTGATACAAGCTCTTTGATGAAATGCCTTTTTGCATTCAATCAAAAATCAAAACGAAATAACAATTTCTGCCTTGTTTTTATGTGTTGACCGGAAGTTGGCGGGGTTTAAATCGAATGAATGCCGGCTGCCAAAACGAATCAGGCAGAAAGTTTAAGGCAATTTGATGCAGAGCAGTTTTTTTCACCCCATACGATTAGTTTATTACACCTATCACCTTATGGTTCAAGGAGGTAGACGGCACAGTCGTGTGCCTGTAAGTTGCCGCTGAGAAAAGCTTGCCGGCCTCTGTGTTTTTGTGGCCAAACATCGAAAACTTTGTAGGGTTCAAAACGGTTGAGGTCGTTTTTCAAGTCAAATTTAAAATTCCGGTTTTGGTCGTTTTTGTTGAAAACACAGATTGCCCAACGTTTTTTTGACAATGGTTTTAGCAAAACTTCTATTCCGTTATCTTCGATTATGACTTCGGCCTGTTTGCCCATCTCATCCTGATTGATTGCAATGATGTAGGGGTTGGTTATTAACTTGAGCGTTTCGTTGTCCAACTGCCTGATGTCGGCGTTCAGAATAAGGGGTGCAGCAAGCATTCCCCAAAGTGCAAAATGGGTGCGGTATTCGATAAAACTACAGCCTTTGAAACGGTGATCAACCGATGAGGATCGCCCTTTGCCATAAAGCCCTGTCATGAGCATATCGGGGTCGTTCCAACCGCCCGGGCCTGCATAGCGGGCAATCCCTTTTTGTTGTTCGTAAATTTCCATAATGCCGGTAAGGTCGGCGTCGTTCGACTGCCAGGTGTCGCGGCTATCCCAAGTGGTACGCCACAAATGCCCGCCGGCAGCTTTTGCCCAGAGCCAAGGCTGGCGCTGTCCCCATTCGCAAATGGCATATACTATTTGGCGCTCCGAATTTTTCAAAGCATCGCCCATCTTTTTGTAGCGCAAAAAGGCCGTTTCCACATCCTTTGGGGCATGGCAATAATCGTATTTCAAATAATCAATGCCCCATTCGGCAAAGGTTTTGGCGTCAATTTCTTCGAATCCTAAGCTTGCCGTTACCCCGCCACAGGTGTATTCGGCTGCATCGGAATAAATCCCCAACTTAAGTCCTTTGCTGTGCACATAATCGGCAAGTTGTTTTATCCCCGAAGGAAAACGAACTGGATCGGGATACAGACGATTGCGGTTGTCGCGCCCTCCAACCCAAAAGTCGTCAATAATAATGTGTTGATATCCTGCATCTTTCATGCCGTTTGATGCCATTGCATCCGCAATTTCCATGATTATTTTTTCGCTCACCGAGTTTTCAAAATAGTTCCAGCTGTTCCAGCCCATTGGCGGGCTAAGTGCAAGCGAATCCCACGATGTGAGCTTGTATTGCGCAGAAGCGGGCATTTGGAAAGCAAGCCAAACCGCAAGCAAAAGGCCCCAGCTACGAAGTTTCGTAGCGGTGAAAAAGGATAATAATGCGTTCATTATTTTGTATGTTGTTGGTTATGTGTTAATTAGTTGGCCTTTGCTCAAAACGGTTTTCCAGCGCATCTTCAAAAGCCAGTATCCCATCTTGAGGAGCGTACCAGATTTTTTTTATCGCATTTGGAAATGCAGTTCGGTTAAATTCAACTAAAAGTATGCGGGCATAAGTTTTTCCGCCAATTGTGGTATTTTCCAATATTTTGCAGTTGGCATCGGCATTTCGGCTCTTTTGGGTTTGAAGGTCGAAAACGGCTTTTTGGCCGGGCATATCGTTCTGCAGGGTACGCATCCAGCTCAACTCGATGGAATAGCCGCCATAGCCCGGCGCAGCGCCCAAAATATCCACCATAAAATGCAACGGCGAAACGCTGGTATTGTATTGAATCGAAAAAAAGTAGGCGTTGGCAGTTTGACCACAATCGTCCTCCACCTGTTGATTCGTTTGATTCGCCTCGGGTTTGTAAGCAAAGAGGCTTTGCCCCATCCCGTAGCGATCGCTTATGAAATAGCTTTTGCTCGCAGTATCGTCAACATACCAGCTAAACATCTCTTGTTCAAGCGTTTGGATAAGTTCAAGATCAAGGCACGTTTTATCGCTGCACGAGCAAAGCTGCAATGCAATAAGTGCCAAAAAGCTCGTTTTTTTAATGAAGCTTATAAAATTCGCCATTGCTCATGCTTATTTTTAGAACCCCTGAGATGCTATTCAAAAAAATGGTGTCGGCTTCGATCCGGTCGGATTGAGGCCAGGCATTTACCAAACAGTAAACCCCTTGATAATTGACTCCATCAATCGTAAGACTTTCGAGAACAGGGAGATAGCTGTAATCGAATGGAAAAAGCTGCCGGTTAAAACTGACAGTGCTGTAATACGAAACCGATTCGGGTGCAAGGCTAATGCCAATCAACCAGTCGGGTGCAAGGCTTCGCAGCTGAATATTAAGGAGTTCGTAGCTGATATAATTATCGGCCCGATGTTCGGAATCGCTCCGTTCTAACGAAATCGTTTTTTGATCCACTGCCAAGGGGAAAACAAATCCGCCGCTGTGTTGCATCCAAACGGTATCATTTTTTTCGCAGGGAAACATGGCACGTTCGTTTTCGCTCAGAAGAAAGCGCTTGGTTTCGTGGCCTTTTTTGCAACACGGCAGGAGTAAACTCAGCAAAAACAGGCTGCATAAAAGAGTGCACCTTTTCATTGTGCTGTTTTTTTTACAAAGTTAAAGATTTGGCTTGCAATATAGATTGCCGGCTAAGTTGAATAGTTGCAAAAAAGCCAACAAATAAAAAATGTTAAAAAATTTGTATTATGTACATATGTTCATTACCTTTGCAGCGATCATTTGTTCATTAAAGGATTCATGTCGCCCAAACTCAAACGTCCGCGCAAGATTGTTGGCCCGCCGCCCGTTAAGGGTTTCAAACCTTATGGCACTCATTCGGACTTGGCTGATTTAGAGCCTATTACGCTTCATTTGGAAGAGTATGAGGCGCTACGTCTTTGCGATTACGATATGCTAACGCATCATCAGGCTGCCATAATTATGGGTGTTTCCCGCCCCACTTTTACCCGCATTTATGCCTCGGTAAGGCAAAAGATTGCTTTGGCCTTTGCCGAAGGCAGATCCATCACTATCGAAGGCGGAAAGGTGTATATGGATACCGGATGGCATCACTGCAAAAGCTGCGCTTGTTTTTTCAGCCATCCCGACCTGCACTCACAGCCAACAGAATGCCCATTGTGTGGGAGCCTTCAAATAGAAGGTGTTGCAAATGAGGATATTGATGATCAAAATTTGCAGATTAAAAGTGATTTATGTGTTTGCCCCGGCTGCGGCTATACTGCAATCCATCAGCCCGGCATTCCGTGCAAGCACCAAATTTGCCCAAAATGCAACGCAAAAATGCGCCGAAGTCAGCCCAAATAAACGAGATACAATAAAACTTAAATCTGTGAAAATTGCCATTACATCCACCGGAAATTCACTCCAATCGCTACTCGATCAGCGCTTTGGAAGGTGTGCTTGGATGGTTTATTACGATACAGAAACCGGAGCAACGGAATTTGTGCCTAATCCGCACAAAAATATCGAAGAAAAAGCCGGAGAACTTTCTGTTGGCCTGCTTGCTTCGCGAAAACCCGACATCATCATTTCGGGCGAATTTGGCGAAAAAGCCAAAGATTTGCTCGACAGCATGAAAATTCAACTCATTCTTATTAAGCAGGCCGAAATAACTATCGAAAAAATCATTGAGCGGATAAGTCGCAATCATCCGCTAAAACAGAGCTAACACTATCGTCATATCAACATTCACAAATTACTAAAACAAACTTAAAAAAAGGAGGCTATGATGCCAGGATTTGATCATACAGGCCCTGCCGGACAAGGTCCGATGACAGGGCGCAGAATGGGGCAGTGCAGAAAATCCGAACGGCTGCACGAAAATCGCACCGAAGGCAATCGTGCGGTGCACGGCAACTTTATGTTGGCCAATGAAACCTGCCCGGGCCCGGGCATGAGGGGCGGCAGAGGTTTTGGCAAAAATATGGGCCGTGGCCGGGCAATGAAGCGCGGATTTGGAAACCACCTGAGAGGCAACTTTTAAACCTCTATGGGTAATTTCAAATTTGTTGAAAATAGTTTTAAAACGGGTTTACACCTCCATTAAAATTCATTTTCTCACCCGGCAACAGTCTATTAATTAAGCAATTAAATTCATTAACATCTAATTTAACACATTTTTTTGCTCATTTTGAGCTTTTTTCTAACCTTAAATTTATTAAAATGGAAACTTCAAATCAGGGATTCACCCCTATGCCACGCATTGGCGAAAAAGCACCCGAGTTTACAGCAGTAACCACTCAGGGCGAAATCAATTTCCCGGCCGACTATACTGGAAGCTGGGTAATCCTGTTCAGCCATCCGGCCGACTTTACACCCGTATGTACTTCGGAATTTATGACCTTTGCCAGTATGGAAAAGAAGTTCAACGATGCCAACTGTAAATTGGTTGGTCTGTCGGTTGACGGACTTTACAGCCATATTGCCTGGTTGCGCACAATCAAAGAAAAGATTGAGTACAAAGGCATGAAAGACATCGAAGTTACCTTCCCGCTCATCGAAGACATTACGATGAATGTAGCCAACAAATACGGCATGATGATGCCCGGCGAAAGCAACACCAAAGCCGTTCGCGCCGTGTTCTTCATTGATCCCAAAGGCATTATTCGCGCCATCATCTACTATCCGCTGAGCTTAGGACGCAACTTCGACGAACTTTACCGTGCCCTCATCGCTATGCAAACAGCCGATGCCTTTAACGTTGCTTTACCTGCCGATTGGGTTCCGGGCGACGACGCCATTGTGCCAACAGCCGGCTCATGCGGCGTTGCAAAAGAACGCATGGATAAGCAGGAAAACATTAAATGCTACGACTGGTTCTTCTGCACCAAACCTATTAGCAAAGAAGAGGTTGAAAAAGCCATCTTTAAAAAATAATTCTTTTATCCGGAAAGGGCTTAACATATTGAATGTTAAACCCTTTCCGTTTTTATTCAAACCATTTGCAAAATGAAAAAACGTATTGCTCTTCCGATGGCCGACAACGTTTTATCGGCACATTTTGGCCACTGCCAGGCATTTGCCTATGTGGATGTCGAAAATAACCGTATTGTTGCGGTAAACCGTATGACGCCCCCCGAACACCAGCCGGGTTCATTCCCAAAGTGGGTGGCCGAAAACGGCGCAACCGATGTGATAGCCGGAGGCATGGGGCCCATGGCCATAAATCTTTTCAACGAAGCCGGAATCAATGTGTTTGTGGGCGCACCCATTGATACAGCTGAAAATATTGTGATTGATTTTTTGGACGGCAAACTTCAGCTCAACGCAAATTATTGCGATCACGATTCGCACGATCATCACCCGCACGATCATCATCATTAAAAAAACATGAAAATCGCCATTGCCAGCGGTAAAGGCGGAACAGGCAAAACCACCCTCGCCACCAATCTTTCGGCCTTCATGGCCGAAAAAGAAGAGGTGGTTTTGGTTGATCTGGATGTAGAAGAACCCAATTCGAATCTTTTCGTAAACGGCCAGCTCCTTCATCAAGAAACCATCTTTAAACAAATTCCGGAATGGGATGAAACGAAATGTACGCTTTGCAACATTTGCACAAAAGTGTGCAACTTTCACGCAATCATTCGATTAGGACCATCAATTGTAGTATTCCCCGAGCTTTGCCACAGTTGCAATGCCTGTTCCGGCCTATGCCCCGAACAAGCCCTGCCCATGAAATCACAAAAAATGGGCATGCTCTCGGAATATGTAACCCAAAACCTTCATTTTGTTGAAGGCCGGCTCGATGTTGGCGAAGAACAGGCTGTGCCTGCCATAGCAAAAACAAAAAAATACGTCCGAAATAAATTCAACACTTCGCTGATAATCATTTACGATTCGCCGCCAGGCACCTCTTGCCCTGTAATCGAAGCCGTAAAAGATGCCGACTACATTATCCTCGTTACCGAACCCACACCCTTTGGCCTAAACGATCTGCGCCTTGCCGTTGAAACCGTTAAAACTTTAGATATCCCGTTTGGGGTAGTCATCAACCGGCACGGTATTGGCGATGATAAGGTGGAGGAATACTGCCGCAAAGAACAAATTGACATTTTGGCAATCATTCCAAACAACCGCAAAATTGCCGAACATTATTCAGCTGGAAACTTAATATATGATGAAGTTCCGGAAATAAGGCCCATCCTTTACGAGATAGCCCAAGCCAGCTTTAAGGCCGTGAAAGGAGGCCTAAGATGAAAGAAATTGTTGTGATATCGGGAAAAGGAGGCACCGGAAAAACTTCTATAACCGCTTCATTTGCACACTTGGGCGGCATAGATGCGGTGGTGGCCGACTGCGATGTGGATGCTGCCGATATGCACCTGCTGTTGGAACCCGATTTTGAGTATAGCGATGATTTTTATAGCGGCGAAGTGGCAGAAATTAACCGTTTCGATTGTATCCAATTTGGAAAATGTGCCGAAGTATGTGCTTTCGATGCCATTCACCTGATCAAAGGCTATCACACCGTTGATCCGATAAGCTGCGAAGGCTGCGGCTATTGCGCGCGGGTATGCCCAACAGAGGCAATCCTTAACAAGGAGCGGCTTTCGGGAAAATGGCACATCTCCAATATCCGCACGGGCAGCATCATGGTGCATGCCCGCTTAGCGGCAGGCGCCGATAATTCGGGAAAATTGGTGGCCAAGGTAAAAAACGAAGCCAAAGAAATTGCGCTCGAAGAACGTAAAAGCTATGTGCTGGTTGACGGGCCTCCCGGAATTGGCTGCCCGGTAGTATCGTCGCTGTCGGGCGCCCACTTCGTTGTGTTAGTAACCGAACCAAGCCTTTCGGGCCTGCACGACCTGAAAAGAGTGTTCGAGGTGGTAAAAAAATTCCGCATCAAAGCCGGATGTATCATTAACAAAGCCGACATTAACCCCGAACAGGAAGCCAATATCCGAAAATTTCTCGACGAGGAAAACATCCCCCTTTTAACCTCTTTGCCCTACGACGAGCAGTTTAGCCGCGCCATTACAAAAGGACAAAGCATTGTGGAATACGACAACGGAATATTGAAAAAACTCCTGACTGAAAGCTGGGAAAAAATAAAAATCTTAACAAACTAAAATTACTATCCGATGAAAATTGCATTTACTTCACAGGGAACAAATTGGGACGCCCTTATTGATCCCCGCTTCGGTCGAGCCGAATACCTCGTGCTGTTTCAGGAAGAAAACGGCAACCTAACTGCCATTGACAACAGCGAGGTTAAAAATGAAGCGCATGGAGCCGGCACGGCCACTGCGCAAAAGCTCTTCGAACTCAATCCGGATGTGCTCATCACCGGAAACGGACCTGGCGACCATGCCGCCGCCGCCCTCAGGCATCTCAAAACAAAAATTTTTGTCAACGCACACAATCTCACCCTAAAACAAGCCTACGATCACTATAAAAAAGACCTTTTAGAGCCCTATTCATTCTAAAAAATGCCCGGTTTGATGACAAACACAGCCTACATTCACCTTTACACCGGAAACGGAAAAGGCAAAACCACCGCCGCCCTCGGGCTTGCCCTGCGGGCAGCCGGTGCGGGCAAAAAAGTGTTTATCGCTCAGTTTGTCAAAGGAATGCACTACTCCGAACTCACCGCGTTGAAGCGTATTCCCGAAATTGAAATCAAACAATACGGCTTAGACTGCTTTATTGAAAACAAACCTACACCCAAAGATATTGAAGCCGCGCAAAAGGGTTTGAGCGAGGTAAAAACCATCGTGAAAAACAAGCCCATTGATATGCTCGTGCTCGACGAAGTGTGCATCGCTCTTCATTATCAGCTGTTTGATGTGAAAGAAATCATTGACCTGCTCAAAAACAAACCGGCTAATATGGAGGTAGTGCTCACCGGGCGTTATGCACCACGCGAGCTGTATGAATTTGCCGACCTGATTACCGAAATGAACGAAATAAAACATTACTACCAACGTGGAATAGAAGCCAGAAAAGGAATTGAATATTAAAGCCAAAAAACCGAAACACAAATTTGGAAACATAAAAACCATAAAATTAAACCGGCCGCCCATTCAAACACAACTGCATGGAACGGCTGAATGAATAAATCATAAATTAAACAGAAATGAAACAAACGGATGTTCTAATCATTGGCGGAAGTGCAGCCGGAATGGTTGCGGCTATTACAGGAAAAAATTCTTGGCCCGAAAAAAAATTTATTCTGGTCAAAAAGCAAAAAGATGTGATGGTTCCTTGCGGAATACCTTACATTTTTGGAACTTTAGACAGCAGTCAGCTCAACATCATGCCGGTTGACAATATGATGGAAAAGGCAGGAGTAGAATCTTTGAGTGACGAGGTAATCTCGATTGACAAAAAGGCAAAAACTGCCAGTCTAAAAAGCGGCGAAATCATTGGCTTCGACAAGCTGATGATTGGAACCGGATCGGTGCCGGTGCTCCCGAAATGGCTCAAAGGCACCGAACTTGGCAATGTTTTCGTTATCCCGAAAGACAAAACCTATCTCGACGAAATGAAGGCCAAACTCAGCAATCTGAAAAAGGTGGTGGTGATTGGCGCTGGATTCATCGGCGTTGAATTTGCCGACGAACTCAACAAATCGGGTCACGAGGTTACCCTCATCGAAAAAGAATGTTGCATCCTTTATTCGGCCTTCGACAAAGAGGTGGCCGAACGCATCAGCGGCATGCTAACCGACAGGGGAGTTAAAGTCATCACCGGAAACGGCATTCGCGAAATAAAAGGAAACGGAAACGTTGAGCAAGTAAGCCTCGAAAATGGCGACCTGCTCGATGCCGACGCAGTGATCCTTTCAATGGGCTACCGGCCAAATTCGCTACTGGCAGCACAAGCCGGCATTGATGTGGACGAAGACGGCTTTATCGTTGTTGACGAATACATGCGCACACACGACAAAGATATCTTTGCCATTGGCGACTGCGCCCAAAAACGCGACTTTGTTACCCGCAAACGCGTGCCCACCATGCTCGCATCAACGGCCTGTGCCGAAGCCCGAGTGGCCGGCATGAACCTCTTCAACATTCACGTTGTGAAAACCTTTAGCGGAACTATCGGCATTTATTCAACCGCATTGGGCGACTATGGCTTTGGAACTGCCGGAATCATCGAACGCAGAGCCGAAGAAGAAGGCATTGCCACAATAACCGGCTCTTTTGAAGGCGTTGACCGCCATCCGGCCAACCTGCCCGACACCAAAAAACAAATGGTAAAACTCATCGTTGCCAAATATTCCGGAGTGATTATCGGTGGCGAAGTAATCGGCGGGGCAAGTGCCGGCGAACTCACCAATGTGATCGGTTTGGCCATCGAAAACCGCATGTCGGTCAACTCGCTGCTCATCTCGCAGATTGGCACTCACCCCTGCCTTACGGCCTCGCCCGCTGCATATCCGCTGATAAAAGCCGCAGAAGTAATTGCTGTTAAATTGCGGAAACTTTAATTTGAATGACCTAGATAAACTACAATCGTTTAAGAAAAGGTTTTATCTGCACATCAACATTTAACGCAAAATCCGCCTTGCTTCAAGCGTCAGAGCCGTAAGGCGTAAAAAAAATCAAGCCCCAACCCGGGGCATTGAAAAAGAGGCTAAACGTTTTCAAATTAGCCTCTTTTTCTTTTATCCGGATGTTTTTAGTCAAATCATTTCCTAATTTTTAGCCAATAACAAGCTAAGGCTTTTTTTAAAAAAAAATGAAGATGTTAGCCGTTGAAGAGCTTACCTATTAAAAAATCTGTCCGTTTAGGTTACAAATTTTAGACATAGCCAACATGCCGCGCAAGGCACGAAATCTGGAAATCGAGCAAGGTACGAAATTTTAAAACCAAGCAGAACACGAAATTTGGAAATCGCGCGGGGCACGAAATTTGGAAATCGCGCGGGGCACGAAATTTGGAAATCGCGCGGGGCACGCGTCTGGAGACGCGCGCCAGCCGCGCATGGCAGATTACTGTTTCAATCTATTGTTGAGTGCTGCCGTTTGCTCTTCAAAGCCTTTCTTTCCGAGCAGCGCAAACATATTTTTCTTGTATGCTTCCACACCAGGCTGGTCAAACGGGTTCACGCCTAACATATAGCCGCTTAGGGCACATCCCATTTCAAAAAAGTAGATCAGCTGGCCAATGGTATTGGGGTTTATTTCGGGAATGCTGATGCGGATGTTAGGCACTCCGCCATCCACATGGGCAAGCGTTGTGCCTTGTTCGGCCTTGAAATTCACTTCCGAAAGGCGTTTTCCGGCAATATAATTCAGTTGGTCGAGGTCGCTTTTGGCATCAGGCACCCGCATTTCGCGCATGGGTTTTTCAACCGAGATAACGGTTTCGAAAAGAAAACGCAGGCCTTCTTGCAGGTATTGCCCCATCGAGTGCAGGTCGGTGGTAAAGCCTACGCCGGCCGGAAAAATCCCTTTGTTTTCCTTGCCTTCGCTTTCGCCATAAAGCTGCTTAAACCATTCGGTAAGGTAAAACAGCCGAGGTTCGTAATTTACCATTACTTCTACCGTTTTGCCCGATTTGTAGAGCGCCTGCCGGGCAGCAGCATACCAGGCTATGGGATTTCCGTGTAGGTTTTGAACGGTGCGGCTCATGGCTTCCATTTTGCGGGCGCCATCAATAAGCTGGCGAATATCAATGCCTGCCACGGCAATGGGCAAAAGCCCTACGGGGCTGAGCACCGAATAGCGTCCGCCCACATCGTCGGGCACCACATAGGTGGCATAGCCCTCGCTGTCGGCCAATTGTTTAAGCGCGCCGCGGCTTTGATCTGTGATGGCCACAATGCGCCGGCGAGCCTCTTCCAATCCGTATTTTTTTTCGATATGCTCCCTTAAAATGCGGAAAGCAATGGCCGGCTCAGTTGTTGTTCCCGATTTGCTAATCACCGCCATGGAATACTCTTTTTTGTTGAGCAAGTCGAGCAAATCGGCCGTATAATCCTCGCTAATGTGCTGGCCGGCATACACTATGTGAGGTTGGTTGGCATCGCAAAGCTGCGCAAAATGATGGCCCATGCTTTCGATTACGGCACGGGCGCCCAAATACGAGCCGCCTATGCCAACCACTACAAACACCTGCGATTTCGACCTAAGTTCGGCAGCATGGTCTTCGATTGCCTTAATTTGAGCTTCCGTGATGGATGAAGGCAGATCAACCCAGCCCAAAAAATCGCTCCCGACACCGGTTTTATTGTAAATCGTGCGATAGGTGCTGACGATCTTTTTGTCGTAGGTCAGCAAATCTTCTTTTGAAATAAAGCTGTATAGCTGATCAAGGTTAAGTTTAAGCTGTATCATATTTCTGATTCTTAATGGGCTCTGAGTTGAAATGCAATAAAGATACAAAAATAGACTTCCTGCTTCAATTGGCCTTCAATAAAGCAAAAAAAAGAGGCGGAATTGTTCGATTCCGCCTCTTTGAACCAAAAACCAAAATATATGAAAACCTTTTTACGCACAATGTGATAGGCTTGGGGAAAGCTATGCACATCGAATAGGTTTGAAAAGAACTGATGCAAAAGTACATTCAAAAAAAAGCTTGTGCTGTTAATGAAGTTTAATCGTTGTTAAGAATTGTTAATGGCCGATAAATGATGTAAAATGAATGGTTTACTTTTGTCGAATGAATAAGAAGCTGCTTTTCGGAATTGTATTTCTCATTTCAGCCGCACTCATTGGTATCATTGCGATACAATTTTACCTTATGGGGGAAGCCATTAAGGTAAAGGAGGCCACTTTTGTACGCGATGTCAATCAATCCATCCAACAGGTGGTTATAACTTTAGAAAAGGAGGAAATGCAGCAGCAATACGAATACCATGTGCGGCTGATGAACCAGCGCGCCAACCTGATTGCGGTTTACGATTCGCTGAAAAGAAGCATTGCACTCGAGCTGCAAAAACCAATGACCAAAGACGAATATGCTGCTTTTATTCGCCGCAGCACCATTGCCGAGGAAAAAATGCAAGACCTCATTTTTGGCTATTCGCAGGCTTCGGGCAACATCAAAGAGCTTCAGCCATTACATATTGACAGTTTGCTTAACAACGAATTTCGGCGCTATGGCATTGATACCCATTTTGAACTGGGAATCTACAGCCCGTCGAAAAACATGATGTTATTTCAAAAAACAGGCCGCTATCCGCAGCAACTTATTGATCAGAGCTTTGCTTTCGACCTGTATCCAACCATGTCGCCGGCAATGTTTGCCGATAAGCTTCTGGTTTACTTTCCGCACGAAAAACGTTTTTTGCTGAAACAACTGGCCTCGCTGCTTATTTTTACCGGCGGTCTGGTGTTGATTATCATCATGGGTTTCGGCACTACCGTTTGGTTTGTTGTGATACAAAAAAAACTTTCGGAAATCAAAAACGATTTTGTGAACAATATGACTCACGAATTCAAAACGCCCATCTCAACCATTGGCCTGGCTTGCGAAGCCTTGCGCGATCCGGATGTGCAAAAATCGGAAGTGCTCTATTCAAACTACATCAGCATAATTGACGAAGAAAACAAACGGCTTGGTTCTATGGCCGAACAGGTGCTGCAATCGGCCGTTAACGAAAAAGGCGGATTGTTTTTGCGGCACGATAAAATTGATCTGCACGACATCATCAAAGAAGCCGTAGCTACAAAACAGCTTCAGGCCAAAAGCCGCAACGGGTATATTTTTACCGACCTCAAGGCCGAAGACAGTAACGTTTTGGCCGACAAGGTTCACCTGACCAATGTAGTGCTAAACCTGCTCGATAACGCCTTGAAATACACCGAAGAAGCACCACAAATTGTGGTACGCAGCCGCAACATCCCCCAGGCCGTCGAGCTAAGTGTGTCGGATAATGGCATCGGTATCAGCAAAGCCAATCAAAAACGTATCTTTGAAAAATTGTTCCGGGTTCCGACAGGCAATGTTCACAATGTGAAAGGCTTCGGACTGGGACTCAGCTATGTAAAGGCCGTTGTTGAAAAATTGGGCGGCATGGCCGGCGTGCATAGCGAATTAAAAAAAGGCTCTACATTTTATATTCAACTTCCACAAAACAATAATTACTAAGCCACAACATAATTATGGAACAGCAAATGAAAATTTTATTGGCCGAAGACGACAAAAATTTTGGCACTATCCTGAAAGCTTATTTCGAAGCTAAGGGTTTTCAAACTACCCTTTGCGGCGACGGGCGCGAAGCCCTCGAAAAATTTAAACGCGAAGATTTCAATTTTTGTGTGTTCGATGTCATGATGCCCGTCATGGACGGGTTTACCTTAGCCGCCGAGGTGCGCAAACTCGACAAAAAAGTGCCGATGCTTTTCCTCACTGCCAAAAACATGGAAGCCGACAAATTGCAGGGTTTTGAGTTGGGCGCCGACGACTACCTCACCAAGCCCTTCAGCATGGAAGAGCTGCTGCTGCGCATGAAGGCGATTTTGCGCCGCTCGGCCGAAGACACCGTTAGGCCCTCCATCTTCCAGATCGGCAGTTTCACTTTCGATTACAATAGGCAACTCCTGATTCACGGCCAGGAAGAAAACCGCCTCACCTCGAAAGAATCGGAGCTCTTGCGCCTTTTGTGCGAAAACATGAACAATGTGCTCGACCGATCTGTGGCTCTAAACAAAATTTGGTACGACGACAGCTATTTCAACGCCCGCTCGATGGATGTTTACATCACCAAACTCCGGAAATATTTTAAAGCCGACCCAACGATCGAACTGATGAATGTGCATGGCGTTGGATTTAAACTCCTGGTTGGAAGTTGATTTTTTTTATGCCTGCTGACAACAAAACCACGCATTTTCGACCCGAAAGTTTTGAAGAAAAACCCGGCTCGGTGGCGCTCACTGCCGCAGTTCCGTTTCGCAAGCTCCTTTCGCAAATCGAATCCGGCAAAACAGTAGTGGCTTCCGACACCTATGCCACAGCTCTGGCGTTTTACAGCTGGCTCAAAAAATACGCCAACACAAAAGCCCCCGTTAGCGGATATGCCTCCTCGCGAACAAACAAAGCTCTTTTAGCCACGCTCAGCGGGCAGTTTTTTGTGCGCATAAGCCATGGCCGCGCCCAATTGCGCGGGGCGCCACAAAATCCTTGGCTCGGCGAATTATTTCCGGAAAAAGACCATTTTCTACTTCGCTTTTCCGACTTCTTGGGTATGAATGGCGCTTGGCAATGGTTTCACAATGGCATCCTTTTTCCGGGGCTCAACCACCCTATTCATCCCTTTTATGGCGTTTATTTTCCAACCCGATATGGGCATCTGCAGCTTTTTGATCAATGGCTTGGCCGGCAAAAACCCATAAATCACGCGCTTGATATGGGCACCGGCTGCGGAGTACTCAGCTTTTATTTACTCAAACACAACTGCCAAAAAATTACGGCAACCGACATCAACCCCCCTGCTTTAAAAAGCCTTCAATATGAGCTCGAAAAGCATCCTCTGGCAGCAAGGGTAAACGTTCGTTTTGCTTCGCTTTTCGAGGGCTTAGACCTCAGCACCGTTGATCTGCTTGTTTTTAACCCTCCGTGGATACCCGAACAGATTGCCAATCTGCTCGATTTAGCCGTTCATTACGAAGACGGTTTTTTCGAGCAGTTTTTTGCCCAGGCCAGCGAGCATTTATTGCCCGAAACGCTATTGGTAATGCCTTTTTCTACTTTTGGACTGGCTGCCGGCATCACAACCCGCCATCCCATTGCCCAAGAAATAAAAGGCAAACGTTTTGAGCTGATCGAACACATTAGCCAACCCCTGCAACAAGCGCCTTCGAAAAGCCGAAATTGGCTTGCCAACATCAGGCAAAACGAAAACGACGAGCTTTGGGTATTGCAAAAAAAAAGCATCCGGAAACTGTGAGACGAAAAAACCCAGTGTCAATCCTGCGAAAGTTCGCTCAGTTTGGTGCGATAGGTTAAAAAAACATTTGCCCGCGAAATATAGCCAAGGTATTTCCCCCGATCGAGCACAACGAGATTATATTTTCCGGAATCCTGAAAAAGCCCCGCAACTTTTTCCATCGGATCATTGGGCTGGATAACGTATGACGGATACACCATAATACTGTCAACCAAAGTGTTATACAAATCTGCATTAAACATAATGCTACGTATGTCATCGAGCAAAATATGCCCTTTGAAATATCCCTGCTCGTCAACCACCGGAAAGATATTGCGTTTTGATTGGCTGATAAATTTTACTAAATCGCCAAGCGTATTGCCTGGCCTGATGCAATGAAAATCTTTTTCTACCATCCCTTCCACATTCATCATATTGAGCACGCTTTTATCTTTATTATGGGTCATCAGTTCGCCGCGAGCCGCCAGCTGATAGGTATAAACCGAGTCGGAAACAAACATTTTTACGGTTGCAAACGAAATCGTTGACACGATCATTAGAGGCACAAACAGATTATATCCGCCAGTGATTTCGGCAATGAGAAAGATACCGGTAAGCGGCGCGTGCAATATGCCGGCTATCATTCCGCCCATTCCAATCACTGCAAATTTGCCGGGATCAAGGTTTCCCAAACCGGTATAATTCACAAAAACGCCATAAAAAAGACCGAGAAAAGAGCCCAAAAACAGCGATGGGGCAAAAATACCACCAACACCGCCGGCAGCAAAAGTGAGCGAAGTGGCAAAAGCCTTCATGAGGAGCACTGCCGCAAACAGGCCAAAAATGATCCACATATCATCCTTAAAACCAAAAAAGATGCTGTGGTTGTATAAGGCGCTGTAATCGCCCTTAAAGGTTTGATTAATAGCCTCATAACCCTCGCCATAGAGCGATGGAAAAAAGAAAATGAGCAGCCCCAGCATCAAACTGCCAATGATAAAACGAAGGCGCCAATCGGTATAACGCCGGTGGAAAAACGACTCTACCCAAATGGAAACCCGTGTAAAATAAACCGAAAATAAGCCGGCCATCACACCCAAACCAATGTAATACAGGGTGTTAGCGCTGTCAAAAGTTACACTTCGGTCAATGGGATACATCACCGCCTGGCCCAACACAAAATAAGAGGTGAGCACGGCAGTAACCGTTGCAATGAGCAGCGGAACAAGCGATGCCACCGAGAGGTCAATCATAATTACTTCCAGCGCAAAAAGGATAGCCGCAATGGGCGATTGAAAAATGGAAGCCATTGCCGCCGCGCTTGCCAAACTAATCATCAAAATGATCTGCCGATGATTGAGCCGCAAAAACTGTCCCAGATTAGAACCCACGGCTGCTCCGGTAGAAACCGTCGGCCCTTCGAGCCCCACCGAACCCCCAAAGCCTACCGTAAAAGCGCTCGATACAATGGCCGAATACACATTGTGAAATTTTATCAGCCCTTTGTTGCGCGAAATAGCATACAACACCCCCGGAATTCCGTGCCCGGGCGGTTGCCTTACAATATAACGCATGAAAAGCAGCGCCAACAAAATGCCTACTGCCGGATAAAAAATATAGAGAAAATTCTCGTATTGATTGGCAAAACGACTTGTAAGCAAATATTGTATAAGGTGTGCCGATTTTTTGATCACAATGGCGGCAATAGCCGCAATAATGCCCGTAATCACGCTCAATAGGTAGATATACCTCCTGTCGTTGAGGTGTTTAGGTCTCCACTCCAAAAACCTGTCCAACAGCCTACGGTTTTGCATCATTTCAGCAGGTTCTTTTTTTTTACGAAATTAAAAAAACTTCCTGTTTATTGCCCTCTTTTTTGCAATTTCAACGATATATCCGGCCATTAAATTGCTTTTCTTAACTTCGTGGCCTTGATTTGTTTTTTTTGCTCATGAAAATTATCTCGTACAATGTGAACGGCATTCGTGCCGCAATCAACAAGGGTTTTTTGGAGTGGCTGGCTGCCGAATCGCCCGATGTGATCTGCCTTCAGGAAATAAAAGCCACAACCGACCAGATTCCGCTGATGGAATTTGAGGCTTTGGGTTATCATTCGTTTTGGTATCCGGCACAGCGAAAAGGCTACAGCGGCGTTGCGCTTTTGTCGAAAGCACAGCCCGACCATGTGGAATATGGCATGGGGCACGTGCTTTATGATGCCGAGGGACGGTTCTTGCGGGCCGATTTTGGCTTGCTGTCGGTAGTATCGGTTTACCACCCTTCGGGGAGTAGCGGCGATGAGCGGCAGGCCTTCAAAATGCAGTGGCTAAGCGATTTTCAGAAATACGTGGGGCAGCTGCGCAAACAAAGGCCTCGCCTTGTGCTTTCGGGCGATTACAACATTTGTCATCAAGCAATAGATATTCACGATCCGGTGCGCAACGCCACCATGAGCGGGTTTTTGCCCGAAGAAAGAGAATGGATGAGCGGCTTTTTGAAAGAGGGTTTTATTGACAGTTTCAGGTATTTAATCAAGCTGCCACATCAATACAGCTGGTGGAGCTACCGCGCCAATGCACGCGCCAACAACAAAGGATGGCGCATTGATTATCATATGCTTAGCGAAAATCTATTGCTCAATCTCAAATCTGCCGGCATTTTGCCTCAGGTGAAACATTCCGACCATTGCCCGGTAGTTGTTGAGTTAGACTGCAACTAAAAAGCCGGAATATACTCAACGGCTTGGGCCGGCTGTTGGCAACAATTTATTTTTCCAATACCACATAAGCCACCGCCATTTCTTTTACATGCGAAATGCTAAGGTGGATATGGTTGATCTTGTTATTTTGCAGAAACTCTGCCACTTTTCCATGCGGATAAATAATCGGTTTGCCCAATTCGTCGTTCACCACCTCTATCTCATGAAAAGCCATGCCAAAGCGATAGCCTGTTCCCAATGCCTTAAAAAAGGCCTCCTTGGCTGCAAAACGAGCAGCATAATGCTGGTAGATCGTTGATTTGCCATCGGCATATGCTTGTTCGCGCAGGGTAAAAAGCTTTTCCTTGAGGCTCTTGTTATTCACCAGCTGCCGTTCCATGCGTGTTACCTCGATAATATCCGTTCCAATACCAAAAATCATGAGATAAAGGGGCTTTTAATAAACTTCAAAGATAAAACGATAGTTGACATAAAAATCATTTGTGCGGCAGAGGATGCCGTCGTCAAAAATACACCCGAAGCTCCCCTCAGCGCAACGGCTGTTCCTCCCATTTGCCCTTATTGAAAAACATTGTGTGTTGATATCCGGCAGCCATCAGGGTTTCGGCGGCGCGGGCAAATTCGGCCGTAAGCTCATCGGGTAAATGGGCGTCGCTGCTGATAATGACGGGTATGCCCGCCTTGTGCATTTCGTGCAGCAACCAGCCCGAAGGGTAAAGTCCGTCGCAGCGTTGTTTATAGATTCCACGGGTGTTTACTTCCACAATAAGGCCTTTTTCGCCAATCAGCGCTAGAGTTTCGAGCGCCAGCCTGCGATACCATGCGTCAGCCTCGCTAAAATAACGCCCTTGGTTGTGCATTTTAATTTTATCGAAATGTCCGATCACATCAAACACTTCATTTTGAATCATTTCGTTGGTTTGGTTGTAAAATGCTTTCACGCCACGGCGTATATCGCCCGCGAAAAAGCGCCTGAGCCCATCATCGTAAATCGCCGCATCGGGGCCATCAGTAAACCACAGATTTTCAGGCTCTCCATTTCCAACCAGATGCACCGACCCGATTACATAATCGAGGCCGGCCTCCGCTTTGAGCATGGCAAAATTTTCCGAAATGCCGGGCACATAATCCATTTCGAGCGCCAGCCAAATCTGAATGCGATCTTGATAAGCTTGCTGAAGCTCGCGTATTTCGGCCCTATATTGAGGCAATAGCTCACGGCGCAACGAAAAGCTGTTTTCAAAGGGCAGCGGACTATGATCCGAAAAGCCTAAGGCCGACAAGCCGAGGGAAAGCGCTTTTTCAACAACGGCTGCCGGCGAGGCCTTGCCATCAGAATAATAGGTGTGAGTGTGGTAATCGCAAAGCATCAGAAAGCAGACTATATCCGGCAAAAATAGGCAAAAGCCGCCAATGCCGCGAAACTGCGCTTGCACCGCCAAAAACAGGCTCGCGCTTTGATTTTAACTTTTAAAAGCAGCCAAATCGAACTTTGAAAAACGGCCAAAAAAAAATTTATTTTTTGAAAAATGAGGTAATCCAATGAAGATAGCATCATCACAGAAACTTCGGGCTTATATAAATGAAATCTTGCGGCTATGGCAAAAAAAAACAATGGCAAATCACAAAAGAGCTTGAAAAATTAGAAACTTTGCGAAAGCCCAACAAACATTTCCTCGCCCACAAAACAGGCAACACAAAAAACAGATAATCAATGAAATACGATCCAAAAAAGCATCACCGCCGAAGCATCCGCCTGCAAGGCTACGATTATTCGAAGGCAGGGCTCTATTTTATCACAATCTGCATTGAAGACAGGGAGCATCTGTTTGGGGAAATCAAAAACGGCAAAATGATATTGAATGAATATGGGGAGATCGCCCACAAAGAATGGGCAAATACGCCCAACATCCGCGCCAATATCGCACTTGGCGAATACATCATCATGCCCAACCACATCCATGGGATTATTCAAATTAATTTTTCCATGAAAAAAGATGAATCGCCCGACAAAACAAAAAAAGAACACGAAACGCCAACCGCTAGCAACTTCAAATCTCCTTCACAAACCATTGGCGCAATCATCAGAGGCTTTAAAATAGCCACAATAAGAAGGATAAAAGACCTAATTTTAGAAAAAGAGGAAGAGATTGAAAAAGAAAAAGAAAAAGAAAAAGAAAGTACGGGCGAATTGCAATTCGCCCCAACCGCCCCAACCCATAAAATCCGCCAATTAGATTATAAAATCTGGCAGAGGAATTATTACGAGATAATTATTAGAGACGAACAGGCATATTTCAACATATCGGAATACATAATAAATAATCCGAAAAAATGGCAAGAAGATAAATTTTACAAATTATGAA
>CAYYDS010000004.1:0-12341 GCA_964470665.1 uncultured Lentimicrobiaceae bacterium | reverse complement strand
CCCCAACCGCCCCAACCGCCCCAACCGCCCAAACTCCAACGGAAATAATAAAATCTTTAAATTTCAAAATCTGGCAGAGGAATTATTACGAAATCATCATTCGCAACAATCAATCCCACCAAAACATTTCGAACTACATCCTTAAAAATCCGGAAAAATGGGGAAATGACACATTTTTCAGCCATAAAAAGAATCCCTCCTGACTTTCCGGAATTTTTATGATACGGCATAAGCCAAATAACTCACGCCGACAGCAAAAAGCTGGCCGGTTTTAAACAAAACCCCACCCGCTTTGTTTCTAAATGTTTAAACCAATTACAAACATGCGTTTTCAACCTGCACACAAACATGCTGTAACCGACCAAAATTTGCTTCCGGCTATCATAAAGCGTTGGAGCCCCCGTTCGTTTTCAAATCTTATGCCTGATACAGAGCTACTTAAACGGGTTTTTGAAGCAGCGCGCTGGGCGCCTTCTGCCTCCAACGATCAGCCATGGCGATTTATCGTCGGGCTTAAAGGCGACGATACTTATCAAAAAATCTTTTCGATACTCGACAGCTACAACCAGCTTTGGGCCGGCACTGCGCCTGTATTGTTTCTAAATATTGCCGATCACAACAGCAAAAGGCATCCCGGAAAGCAAAATCGCTGGGCCGAGTACGATCTTGGACAGGCCATTTCATATTTGATCATTCAGGCCATGTCAGAAGGCCTTTTTGCACACCAGATGGGTGGTTTTGATGGTGAAAAAGCCATTGAGCTGTTTAATATTCCGGAAAATAACGTGGTGGTTTCGGTAGCTGTTTTGGGTTATCCCGACGACCCCGATTTGCTGCACCCCAAATTGGTGGAGGCCGAAAAGGCTGTTCGCAAAAGGCAAAGCTTAGACGAAATGGTTTTTTCCGGTTCATTCGGAAAGAAACAACAGTTGTGGTAAAACAAGGGGTGCAAAAAAGCGCCAACCAAAGGAGATTGATTATTTTTGCCAAATGGAAAAAATACATCTCACCTACATCCTTCTTCTCATCCTTGCCTCATGCGGCGGTAACACCCCAAAGACGGATGGGAATGGCGACACTGCACAGTCAAAAACCACCATTATAACTCCCGTTTTCAATGCCGATTCGGCCTATGCTTTTGTGGCAACCCAAACGGCCTTCGGGCCTCGTGTGCCCGGCACCATTGCCCACAGCAATTGCGCTGTTTGGCTGCAAGGGCGTTTTGAAGAATGGGCCGACACTGTTGTGATTCAACACTTTAAGACCCGTGTTTACGATCGCACTATTTTCGGTGGGCAAAACATCATTGCTTCCTTCAATCCGAAGGCGGGCAAAAGAATTATTCTTGCTTCGCATTGGGATTCGAGGCCCTTTGCCGATCACGATCCCATCGCCGGCAATCGCCGCAAACCCATTGATGGCGCTAACGACGGCGCTAGCGGAGTTGGGGTTTTGATGGAACTTGCCCGACTGATCAAACAACAGCCTTTACAGGCCAATCTGGGTGTTGATTTGCTGCTGTTTGACCTTGAAGATTATGGTCCGCCAAACGACGAACGTGCTGATGGCGATGAGTTTTTTTGGGCTTTAGGTTCGCAACACTGGGCAAAAAACCCGCATATCCCGGGTTATAAAGCCAATTTTGGCATCCTGCTCGATATGGTTGGCGCATCAAATGCAATTTTTCCACGCGAGTATTTCTCGCAGCAATATGCCTCCTGGGTACTCGACAAAGTTTGGCGAATTGCCCAAAATGCCGGTTACGAAGCCTATTTTTCAAATCGTGGAGGGCTGCCTATCAGCGACGACCATTTGCCCGTAAACCAGATAGCCGGCATCCCGATGATCAACATTATCCATCAAGATCAAAACAGCAGCAACGGCACATTTTACGAGCACTGGCATACGCTGAACGATAATTTGAACCAGATTGACCCCGCCACACTCAACGTAGTTGGAAACGTGCTTTTAAAAGTGCTTTATGAAGCGCAGTAAATGCGTTTGAAACCGACCAACCCTCTCTGTTAGATTGCGTTTTTCAGCCTAATATTAATAATGTCGGGCTAATGGGCATTTGTGGTGATAAAACCTTTTGGAAATCTTTACAGATGTACATTTGCATAAATCAAAGGGTATGAATAAAAAAAGAGCCTACCTAAAAATGAGATAAGCTCTTTGTGTATTTTGCTTTGCTAAGCAGCGATTATTTTATTACGCCCAAAGCTTTGCCCACTTTGGTAAAAGCGGCAATGGCCTTATTGAGATGCGTTGTTTCGTGGGCGGCCGAAAGCTGAACGCGGATGCGGGCCTGCCCCTTGGGTACAACCGGATAGTAGAACCCAATGACATAAATGCCTTCGTTGAGCAGTTGGGCAGCCATTTCCTGCGAGAGTTTGGCATCGTAAAGCATTACGGCACAGATGGCTGATTTGGTGGGTTTGATGTCGAAGCCTGCGGCAGTCATTTGATGCAGAAAATATTCGGTGTTGCGATGCAGCTTATCCTGCAGTTCTGAAGTCTGGCTCATCATATCAAACATTTTGATGCCTGCGTTTACCACTGCCGGCGGCAGTGAGTTGCTAAACAGGTAAGGGCGTGAGCGCTGGCGAAGCAGCTCGATAATCTCTTTTCGTCCGGTGGTAAATCCGCCAATGGCTCCGCCAAAAGCTTTGCCAAGCGTGCCGGTAATCACATCAACCTGGCCCCGTATGTTGAAAAGTTCGGTTACACCGCGCCCGGTTTCGCCCACAACGCCTGCCGAGTGGCATTCGTCAACCATCACCAAGGCATTGTATTTATTGGCTAATGCATTGATTTTGTCCATCGGCGCAACATTGCCATCCATCGAAAAAACGCCATCGGTAACAATGATGCGAAAACGCTGTTCCTGAGCGGCAATAAGCTGTTTTTCAAGGTCTTCCATGTCGGCATTGGCATAGCGATAGCGTTTTGCTCTGCTCAGGCGCACACCGTCAATGATGGAGGCGTGGTTGAGTGCATCGCTGATGATGGCATCTTCTTCGCCAAACAGAGGTTCAAAAATTCCGCCATTGGCATCAAAAGCTGCCGCGTAAAGGATGGTATCGTCGGTGCCGAAAAATTCTGCTATCTTGCGTTCGAGCGTTTTATGCAGATTCTGGGTGCCGCAGATAAAACGCACCGAACTCATTCCGAAACCGTGACTGTCTAAGGCATCTTTGGCTGCCTGAACAAGTGCCGGGTGATCGGAAAGACCCAAATAGTTGTTTGCACAGAAATTGAGTACTTTTTGTCCGCTTTCGAGGGTGATTTCCGCATTTTGCGGACTAACAATAATGCGTTCGTTTTTGTAGAGACCTGCTTCGTGGATGGCTGCAAGCTCTTGTTGAAGAAATTCCTGAAGTTTGCCGTACATGGTTTAAATGGTTTTAAAATTTCATTTCGATGCAGCTTCTCCAGCGAAAAGCCGCTGTTTCAATCTGCAAAGGTACGTAAGTTGTCAGATTTACGCTCTTTGGTTTTGATTTTGAAGTGCATATTGGGCAGCAATTGCCTTGCTGTGCGTAAAAAATACGACTTTTGTAGGTCAAAAATAAGAGAAAAATGGAAATTGCCTCGCTTGTTTCGGGCGGTGTGGACAGTTCGGTTACCATTCCCTTGCTCAAAGAACAAGGATATGATCCGGTAATTTTTTACATCAAAATTGGGATGGAAGATGTGCCGGGCTTTATTGACTGCCCATCGGAAGAGGACATCGAAATTGCCTCCTGGATTGCGCAAAAATACAACTGCCATTTTGTGATTGTGGATCTGCAGAAAGAATACTGGGAAAATGTGGTGGCCTATACCATTGAGTCGGTAAAGAAAGGCTTAACGCCCAACCCCGATGTGATGTGCAATCTGATGATCAAATTTGGCGCTTTTGAAGAACGTTTTGGTCATCAGTTCGATAAAATAAGCACCGGCCATTATGCCCGCAGTATCGAAAACGAGCAGGGTCATTTTCTGGCTACGGCTGCCGATAGCATAAAAGATCAAACCTATTTTCTGGCCCGTATTACCTATGCGCAGCTCTCGAAGTTGATGTTTCCGATTGGCGGTTTGCTGAAGCCGCAAGTGCGCGAAATAGCCGGAAAAATGAAATTACCCAGCGCATATCGTCCTGATAGTCAGGGAATCTGCTTTTTAGGAAAAGTGAATTATACCGATTTCATTCGTCGTTATACGGGCGAAAAGGAGGGGAAAATTGTGGAGTTTGAAACCGGTAAAATTTTAGGCAAACATAAGGGCTTTTGGTTTCACACCATTGGGCAGCGCAAAGGTTTGGGGCTAAGCGGCGGGCCGTGGTTTGTAGTGAAAAAAGATGTTGACGAAAACCTTGTTTATGTTTCCAACGGCTACGATCCCATTGCACAGTACAGCCAAACCATTCCGCTGGCCGATATCCGCTTGCTGCATCCTGCTTTCGGACTTGAAGAAGGCATGTCCGTTCGCTTCAAAATACGCCATCAGCCCCATTTCAACCATGGCAGCATTCAAACCGTAAACGGAAAAACGCTGATACGTTCCGACGAAGCCATTTCGGGCATTGCTCCCGGGCAGTTTGGCGTGCTGTATCATGCAAGCGAAGACTGGTGCCTTGGCAGCGGGGTGATTGATCAGGCATTGGATTGAACAACAACAAGCGTTTCCATTAGCTGGATTTGCTAACTTTTCACTTAAATGAAATAGCCGGTTTCAGCTTTGTTTTTAAGAAATCAAAGGCAAAGCGCTTCAATTTCGGCTTTTAGGTGCGGATATTGCTTGAGCAGCTCGTTTTTTTCGGCCAGCTCAAAATCGCTAAAATCGAAGCCCGGTGCCACAATGCAACTGACTAAGGCAAAGCCCTTTCCGCTTTTTAGTTGTGCGGCAAACCACACATTGGCCGGAACGATCAGTTGCAGCTCTTCGCCAAAGTCGAAACAACTGCCTAAGTGTTTAACTTCGAGCTGTCCGCTGCTGTGGATGATCGAAATTTCGAGTGTTTCGCCCTGATGAAAAAGCCAGACCTCGTCAGAACCAATGCGGTGAAAATGCGATTTTTCGTTTTCCCTCAACAAGTAATAAATAGCCGTAATGGCGTTTCTTTCCTTATTGTTGCCTAAGTCAAGTTGTTTGGCGCTTCGATAGGTTTCGCGATAATAGCCTCCTTCGGGATGCGCTTTCAGCCTAAGTTTTTCGATCAGTTCATCTGCCTTCATCCACTTGTTTTGCAAACAAGGTTTATCTGATCAGGGTCATTTCGTCCACCAAATGGCGTGCACCTGCAAATTTATCCATGATAAAAAGCACATAACGTATATCAACGGTGATGTTTCGGCACATTTCGGGGTCATACATCAGGTCGCTCATGGTTCCTTCCCAACAGCGATCGAAATTAAGTCCAATCATTTGGCCTTCAGCGTTTAGCACCGGGCTTCCCGAATTTCCGCCTGTTGTGTGGTTAGAAGCGGCAAAGGCCACGCGCATTTGGCCCGAAGCATCGGCATACTCGCCATAGTCGGCCTTTTCATATAGTTCTTTGAGTTTCTTTTCCACCATATAGTCATACACCTCAGGGTCTTCTTTTTCCATGATTCCATTTAGCGTAGTGTAGTAGTTGTAATAAACGGCATCGGCGGGTTTAAATCCTTCGGCTTTGCCATAAGCAACCCTAAGCGTAAAGTTGGCATCGGGATAAAAGCGTTTTTCGGCATCCATTTCCATTTGCCCCTGCATATAAAGCCGTTGCAAACTGTCGTTGGAAGCTGCCAGCGCCTGAGCCGGTTGCATCAGTCGATTTTCGTAAAAGTTGGCCAGGCTTGCGTAGGTTTCAAAAGCCGGGTCTTTCGCCAAGGCTTTTATTTTTTTGGGGTTGGCTTCTTCGAGCAGTGCGTTTACTTTTTCGGGCGAAACAAAAAGGCTCTTGCCAAATAAAACATTTCCCCAAGCTTTGACGTCGCCCTTTTTATTGTTTTCGATTTCGTTTAAAAAACCCGGCCTAAAATCCTGCGGCTGGTTTTCGAGGTAAAGCTTTATCAGCGCTTCGGCCACTTCGCGGTCAATGGGCCGGTAATAATCTTTGTAAAAAGCAGTAGCCGCTGTTTGCAATCGCTGGGCGGTTTCTTTCAGTTTTTTTGTATCGGGCAAAGTTTTTGAGGCTTCGTCAACCAGTGGCCTAAACTGCGAAGCAAAGCGCACAAGTTCAATGCCCATGCCGCATTCGCTCACATAGTCCGACGCCAGGGTGTAACTTTCGAGCGCCTTGTAGTTGGCTTTGAAAGCGCTCAAAAGCCGGCCGTATTTCTCGCTTCTATCGGCTTGCGAGGCAGCCCATTGTTCAAATTGGACTTCGTAGGCTTCTTTTTGTTCCACGCCATGCAGGCGGCTGATGCCCTTGCTTTCGCCAATCATTTTTTTCCAGCCGTTGGCTACTCCGGCATCTTTATCGGCATATTGTATGCGCACCTGTGAATTGTTAGCTGCAAATTTCTTAAAAATAGCCAAACGTGTTTCTCTAAGCTTGATTTTCTGCGGGTTAGACAGTTCTGTCGTAAGCCTCACCGCGTCGGATGGCAGGTATTCGTTGGTGCGGGCTGGATAGCCAAAAACAAAGGTAAAATCACCTTCTTCAACGCCTTTGAGCGAGATGGGCAGGTGCGAAGCGGGTTTGTAAGGCACGTTATCGGGGTGATAATCAGCCGGTTTACCGTCTTTATCAACATAGATACGAAAAACCGAAAAATCGCCCGTATGGCGTGGCCACATCCAGTTGTCGGTATCGCCACCAAACTTACCGATGTTTGAAGGGGGAGCTCCAACAAGGCGAATGTCTTTAAAAATCTGATTGTAAAGCATATAATACTGATTGCCATGATAAAACGGGCGGATACTTACCTCTAAGCCGCTTTCTTTTTTGGCCAATTCCGTTAGCGCCTGGATGTTTTTCGAAATCTGCGAAGCCCGAGCGGTTTCAGTCATTGAAGCGTCAATCCCCTTCAAAATTTTGTCGGTTACTTCTTCCATTTTTACCAACATCGTTACCGTAAGCCCGGGATTTGGAAGTTCTTCCGAGCGATTCATTGCCCAAAAACCATTCGTAAGGTAATCGTGTTCAAGGCTGCTGTGTTTTTGAATCTGCCCAAAGCCGCAGTGGTGGTTGGTAAGCAAAAGGCCATGTTCCGAAACTATTTCGCCGGTGCAGCCTCGCCCAAACAGCACAATGGCATCTTTGAGGCTGCTTTGGTTAATGGAATAAATGTCTTCGGCAGTGATGCGCATGCCCATTTCCTGCATCTCCTTTTCGTTGAGTTGTTTGAGCAACATAGGAATCCACATACCTTCGCCGGCAAACAGATTTCCGGCCAAACTCAGCCCTATCAGGCTTATCAGTATTAGACGTTTCATAAGAATAAAAATTTGATGTAAATATAGGAATTTAGCCCGAAACCCGATCACATAAAACAAGATTGGGCTGCTTTCTGATCAGCGAATGGCTGCACTATTTATTTCGGGGGCCAATTCCCAAGGCATCATGGCATTGAAAAGTTTAAAACAGCTGAATTCGCCAAGATCTGAAGGGCGGATTTCTTTGGTGCGAACCACTTCATTGCGAAGCAAATAATCGCGCTGAACGCCACAAAGCAAAGGGTTTTTGGGTGTTAGCCACTCCTTGCCATCGAAAAAGGCGATGTTGCAAATGCTGGTATCCGTAATAAAGCCGTTGTTCACAATGAGCACATCCTGGCACAAACCACGAAGGTTGAAAAGCGCTTGAAACCGTTGCCGGTCATTATATTTATAGTGATAATCAAGGTTTTGGGTATAAACCAGCTTCAAGGTGGAAATATGTATTGGAAAATAAGGAATAAACTCGGGTTTGCCTACAGTGAGGCCATACGATAACCTGCACTTGAACAAACCTGTGAACGGCGGATGAAACGAATTTAAATAATCTTCCGTAATTAGCTCTTTTTCAACATTGTAAAAACCTTTTAAGGTTCTTTTCATCCTCGCAAAATGTTCTTCCAACAGGTAAAAGCGCCCATCTAAAAGGCGGATGCTCTCAAAAAAAGGAAATTTTTCATGTAAATTCATGTGGCCTGTGTTACGAATAAAAAGACTGCTATCGAAATGGCAAAGCCACTTTTCGAATCATTTCGTTGTATTCTTTTTCGGCGGTGCTGTTTTGCGTTATACCTCCACCCGCTTTAAAAACCAGGCCTTTCGGTGTTTTTTCTATAAAACGGATCATGACACCGCTTTCGAGTATTTGCCCGTCGAAAACCCCAAACACACCTGTATAATAGCCTCTTTTGTAGCCTTCGTATTGCCGTATAATGCGCAGTGATTTCGCTTTTGGCATTCCGCTTATTGAACCCGCAGGCAATAAGGCCAATAGCAGCGAGCCCAATTGCGAAGCATAGGCCGGGCGCAGCTTACCGCTAATATGTGAGCTGGTTTGGAGCAAACTGCCGCCAAGTGTTTCAATCGTTTCGACGTATCTGAAGCGCTGCGTTTTCACGTTGTTTGCCACCTTTTTCAAATCGCGTGTTAGCAGCTCAACAGCCGAACGATGCTCGGCCAGCTCTTTGAAGTCGTTAAGCAGCGTATCTTCCGCATTAGGCAATGCCGCATCAAGTGTGCCTTTCATCGGAAATGTATGAATTTCGTCTTTTTCAATCCGGATGAAAGGTTCGGGCGAGAAAACCAATACCTCATCTTTGTAGAGCAGCTTGAAACGCGCTTGGCTGCGAAAAAACATTTCGTTAAGGCTCAGGTTTGTGCTTATGCTTACCGGTTGCGTTAGGTTTACCAAACAAGAATCGCCCTGTTTTAAATGCGCCATCACGGCATCGAAAATGATCTTATATTCTTCAAAAGGAGGCGGATATTTCTCAAAAACAATCGGTTGCAACGAATCGCTCATTTGCCGCGAAGCATTGCCCCGGCCCTCGATTTCGTATAAAATCTGATTCGCATCCACTTCGTTGAGGGGCAACACCAGCGGGCGCTCCAACTCAAAATCGAACATAAACAAAAAGGGGCAGCCCTTTCGACCAAAGTCGTTCATCAGCTCTACGGCATGTTTTGCAGAATTTTTCATTGGGCAAAAATAAGTTTTCCGTCATTTTATGAAAAAAACGGACTTAAAAATTTCTGTTACCTTTGTTTCCCAATTATTTTTTAGGATGCGTACATCATTTCTCATTGCTCTTTTATTCGTTTTTCCTTTTGGCATTAAGGCCGCCGACACCCTTACGGTGATGCAGTACAACCTGTTGTATTACGGCCAGATTACCAGCTTTTGCAACAACAGCAACAACAGTTTGGCCATGAAAGACCCCCACCTTCGCACGGTTTTAGACTTTGTGAGGCCCGATATTTTTACGGTTAATGAAATTTCGCCCGACGAATCGGTGCATCAGCATATTTTAGATAACAATCTCAATATCAATTTTGTAGATTATTACAAAAAGGCTCAGGGCCGCAATACGGCCGGATCGAACATTGTAAATATGCTCTATTACGATTCGCGCAAGCTCGAGCTAAAACGGCAGTTTACAGCCCAAAACCATGTGCGTGATATTGATGTATATGAGTTGTATTATAAATCGAACGATTTAAGCTATAGCGACACCGCCTTTGTGGTTTGTGTGGTGGCTCACCTAAAGGCCGGCAACACCTCGGGCGATGCCAACTCGCGCAAAATTATGGTTGAAAACGCCCTTCGTTTTCTTGAAACCCGCTATGCCAACTCAAATGTGATGATTATGGGCGATTTTAACTTTTACGGCGCATCGGAAAGCGCTTTTCAAACTTTGCTCAACTACCCCAATCCGGCCATGCGTTTTTTAGATCCCATTGGGCAGATCGGCAGTTGGACAAACAATTCGTTTTATGCCGGCATCCACACCCAGTCAACCAACACCCAATCCGGCTGCAAAGCGGGCGGCGGCCTCGACGATCGTTTTGATTTCATCCTTATTTCGGACGAGCTGCGTTTTGGCACTGAGCATGTGCGTTATGTACAAGAGTCGTACAAGGCAGTGGGGCAAGACGGGCATCGCTTTAACGGAACGGTAAACCAGGCGCCCCAAAACAGCTCGGTGCCACAAGTTGTGGCCGATGCCCTCTTTCATTTTTCCGACCATCTGCCCGTAACCCTTAAAATTAGCGTTGATAAAACCCTTGCCCTAAACGAAAATTCGCTTCATCCCATGCTTGCCCTTGTGCAGCCCAACCCCGTGCAACAGACTGCTAATCTGCGTTTTTATATGGCGGCTCGCGGGAAGCTGCATTACCAAATCGTTGACCTTAGCGGAAAAGTACGGCTTCAAAAAGAAGAAGCTTTCGATGGCGGCTTGCAAAACCTAAACCTCGACTTCTCGGGCTTTGCCCCCGGCATATACCTGCTAAACCTTAGAGATAGCAGTGGCCGAATCGAAAACCTGAAGATTGTTAAACAATAAAAAAACACTCCTAAAACGCCGCCCTTACTGCAAAATCAACGCTGTTTAAACAATTATTCAACAACAATTTGCCGGCGGTAAAAAGAAAAAAAGAGGCTTGAAAAAAAATAAATTATTTTAGCCTCTATTTTAGGCGTCAATGGTAATCCTTTTTGTAATCAAACGTTTCGACTTTGGGGGGGCCGAAAACTATACTGCCGACTTGGCTAATACGCTGTCGGATAAAGGCCACAGCATCATCATAATTGCCCGAAACGGCAAACAAATTGCAAAACTTAAGCCCAATATCCGTTTTATTGCTGTCAGCCGCATTCAGCGCAGCCTGCCTTTTCAGGTGCAACTTATTGCTGACACCGTGAAAAAATATCGGGTTGATGTAGTCCACGCCCACCAACGTTTTGCCATTCAGGCCGCGAGCCTTGCCGGAAAAATAAGCAACATACCGGTTGTTGCCACCATACACGGACGAACAAAATTCGATCTGAAATCAAAATTTGCCCGAAAGCATTTAAGCCGACTGATTTTTATCAGCAAGCAAGTACTCGACAAAACAAAATATCACGACCAAATTGCACACAAATCGGTGGTTATTCCCAACGGACATCATTTTTTACACATTGAACGCCAGCCTCAGCCTCAGCAGATTTTATATGCCTCACGAATTGATAAATCGCATTTTGAGCTGCTCAAACTTTTGGTAACACATGTATTACCAATGCTTTACGAAGCGTTTCCTACTGTAGTTCTGAGAATAGCAGGCGATGGAAAGTATCAGGAAAAACTCATAAAGCTGTGCCGCGACACCAATCTAAAAATTGAAAAAGACGTTTGTGTTTTAACCGGTTACAACAAAAGCATCAATCAGGCAATTGCCACTTCATCGGTTGTTCTCGGTGTAGGGCGGGTTGCGCTCGAAGCTGCAGGCATGGGCGCTCCTTTGCTCATTGTTAATAAAAAGCATATGGGGCAAATGCTAAACCTTGATTATTATCAAAAAGTAAAGAAAAATAATTTTGTAGCCGTAGATGCCGAAGCCCCCACCGCCGAAGCCCTTTTCGATCAGATACACAAGGCTTTGGCCAACGATGTTTATTACGAAAACCAGGCGCGGGAAATTCAGAAATTAGTAAAGGAGGAGTTTGGATTAAATCAGCTATCCGAAGCCATACTCGGTATCTATGCCGAAGTGTTGTCGTAGCTTTTGTACCGGTCATGCTAAAAACAACACACCCAACAGAAAACGAACAGACAAAATCCAAAAATTTCGCAAAATTAGAAGAACCGCAAACCTAAGCCCTATTTGTAGCACATTTAATTTTGCCCAACCGCACCCACCGCCCGACTTCTTGTCAAGTTTGCGGATTGTTGATAAAATTTTTATAGTTTATAGCGGTTAATTCAAAAAGTCTTTTTATATTTGACACTTATTGTCAAGTTAATATTTTCAAATTGAAAAAGACCGGAGAAATAATCAGAGAGAAAAGAGAGAAAAAAGGGTTGCTATTGCGACACGTTTCTGCTCAACTCGACATTGACACAGCTATACTCAGTAAAATTGAACGTGGAGAGAGAAAACCCACACGAGAACAAATTGCTAAGTTGGCTGACATACTTGAACTCGACAAAGAATCTTTGCTTATTCAATATTTGAGCGAGAAAATTCTTTACGAAATTCAAGGCGAAGACCTAGGAATTCAAGCACTCAAAGTTGCGGAAAAAACAATTAAATACGGAGTAACTAAAAACAAATAACATGGCGGAATTACTATCCATAAAAGAAGCAAGTCAGTGGGCAACAAAGTATTTGGACAAAAATGTTACTACTTCTAATATTTCCTATCTTATCCAATACGGAAGGATAAAAAAGATTGG
>CAYYDS010000003.1:0-37133 GCA_964470665.1 uncultured Lentimicrobiaceae bacterium | reverse complement strand
CATTTAGCTGCAAAAAAAAAGCGCTAAAGAAAAATGTGTTGATTTTGTTAACTTTGTCAGAAACAAAAAGTTTAGCGTATGCTCTTTAAAAGTCTCTATTTAAACCTAATGTTGTGCAGCAGCCCATTTTTCGCATTGCTCATGAGCTCGTGCGGGCAAACTGACGGCAAGTCATCCGCAGCAGCCCAAGCACATGCGGGCGAATGGTGCATTGATGGCATTACCGAGTTTCGGAGAGGCGATATTATCGTAAAACCCAATCTCAATATCCTTCCGGGCACTTTGTTTGTTCCGGGGGGCGCAGGGTTTGGCCATGCTGCATTAGTAGTAAAGGGGTTTTCGCACCGGGATACCGACAGCTTGTTGGCAAACACCATTATTGTAGAATCTATAGCCAAGGATGTTCCGCGCGAGTTTCAGATCAGAGAAATCCTGGCGCTTAAGCGCCACCGATTCGATGCATTTAACAATACTAATTTTGACGGATCGGTTAAAGGCAGGCGTTATCGCCTCAGGCTCAATCTCAATGAAAGCCAGATTGATTCCATTGTAAATTTTGCATTGCAGCAAAAAGGCGATGCTTCGTCATGGAATTCGATGAAAGCAATGCCTCAAAACAATGCACAAAACAACACGTACCGAGCCGACAACAACAGCTGGTATTGCTCCCTCTTGGTTTGGCAGTCGGTTTTGGCTATTGCCGGTCTCGATCTCGATCCCAACGGCGGATATATGGTTTTTCCCAACGATTTGATCTGTTCGCCCTACTTTTTTAACACTAAAAACCATATTGGCAGGGTGCGTTTTTAAAAACAAGTCGTAATCTGGAAGATTTTGATTCAATAATAAGATCATTGACAGAAAGAATGCGTTTGTAAATGTCGGGGGTTTTATGCACCTTTGTATCATTAATTTACCTTGTTCAGAGCCCTAACCCTATGTCAGACAGCATTGTTATCATTCCTACCTACAACGAAAAGGAAAATATCGAACAAATTATCCGGGCTGTTTTTAAGCTCAAGAAGCAGTTTCACATCCTTATTGTTGAGGATAACAGCCCCGACGGAACGGCATTAATCGTAAAAAGGCTAATGAGTGAATTTCCCGACAGCTTATTCATGGAAGAGCGCAAGGGCAAGCTCGGTTTAGGCACGGCCTATATCCATGGGTTTAAATGGGCCTTGAATCGGAGTTATAACTATGTTTTTGAGATGGATGCCGATTTTTCGCACAATCCGGCCGATCTCGAGCGGCTCTATAAGGCTGTTCATCAAAACAATGCCGATGTAGCCGTGGGTTCGCGCTACATTACAGGCGTAAACGTGGTAAATTGGCCGATGGGACGAGTATTGATGTCGTATTATGCTTCGGCCTATGTGCGTTTTATTACCCGAATGAAAGTTCGCGACACCACTGCCGGCTTTGTTTGCTACCGCAGAAAAGTGCTGGAAACCATTCGTTTAGATAAAATAAAATTTGTCGGATACGCCTTTCAAATCGAAATGAAATACTCTGCCTGGCACCTGGGATTTACAATTAGCGAAGTGCCGATTATCTTTACCGACCGCACCCTTGGTACCAGCAAAATGAATAAAAAGATTTTCAAAGAGGCAATTTTTGGTGTCATTAACCTTCGCTGGCGCGGAATCATCGGCGCCATTAAACCTCAAACACCACAGTCATAATTCAATCTGATGAAACACAACTACCTCATTCAAAACGCTACCATCGTCAATGAGGGCAGTCGTTTTAAAGGCCATCTGGCTGTAGCAGACGGAATCATTCAGGCTATCCTCCCCTGCGAAAAACAAATTGAAGAGTCCTACCGCTCCTACGAAATCATTCGGGCCGAAGGCCTTTATCTACTGCCCGGTATGATTGACGATCAGGTGCATTTTAGAGAGCCGGGTCTCACCCACAAAGGCAACCTCTTTACCGAAAGCAGAGCTGCCGTGGCCGGCGGAATTACCAGCTTTATGGAAATGCCCAACACCATCCCCAACACTTTGACAAACACACTGTTGGAAGATAAATTTGCGCTTGCTCAAGCCAGCTCCATTGCCAATTATTCTTTTTATCTCGGCGCTTCGAACGACAACATTGCCGAAATAAAAAAAGTTGACCCCAAAAATGTATGCGGGCTCAAGGTTTTTATGGGTTCGAGCACCGGCAATATGCTTGTTGACGACCAGTTGGCTTTGGAGAAGATTTTTGCCGAATCGCCGGTTTTAGTTGCTGTTCACTGCGAAGACGAGCCAACCATAAAACAAAATATGGCCCACTACAAGGCTTTATACCCCTTGGCAGCTCCCGCATCGGTCCATCCTTTGATCCGAAACGCCGAAGCCTGCTACCGTTCCACTTCAAAAGCCGTGGATTTGGCCACGCGGCACAACGCCCGCCTGCACGTTTTGCACCTGAGCACGGCGGCAGAGATGTGCCTTTTCAGCAACGACCGCCCATTAAATGAAAAAAAAATAACTGCCGAAGTTTGTGTTCATCACTTGTGGTTTAACGACCACGACTACGATTCGAAAGGAAACTTCATCAAATGGAATCCGGCCATTAAAAGCGCCGGCGATCAAAAAGCGCTGTGGCAGGCGCTAACCGATGGCCGGCTCGATGTTGTAGCCACCGACCACGCCCCGCACACCCTCGAAGAAAAATCGAAATCCTACTACGATAGTCCTTCGGGCGGGCCTCTTGTTCAACATGCCCTAACGGCCATGCTCGAGTTTTACCAAAGGGGGCTCATCAGCCTCGAAGATATCGCAACAAAAACAGCCCACAATCCGGCCATTGCCTTTCAGCTCGAAGGCCGGGGGTTTATCCGCGAAGGCTATTATGCTGATATCGTGCTTGTTGATCTCGATAAACCCATATTGGTTACCCACGAAAACCTGCGCTACAAATGTGGCTGGTCGCCCTTCGAAGGCCACAGCTTCCCTTCGTCAATCACGCACACTTTCGTCAATGGCAACCTGGTGTACGCTCATGGCAAAATAATTGAAGCGGCAAACGGCATGCGCCTGAAATTTAAACGATAATACCCATGAAGCAGTTGTTCTTTTTCATTTTCGTTTTGGGTGCTGTTTCTCTAAATTCGTGCAATACGGCTCAATCCGAAAAAAGAGTCGTAAGTTCGGTAATAAACACTTACCCCGATGGCCGGCCTCAAACGATCCATCTCGTTCAACAAGGAGCTTCAAAACCGGAAGTTACCGAAATACACTACTATCCTTCGGGGCAGAAAAAAATCGAAGGCCATATTGTAAATGGCAAGCGCGAAGGCCTCTGGAAATCGTTTTACGAAAATGGAGACCTGTGGAGTGTTGGCGAGTTTACCAACGACCGGCGCCATGGCAAAGCCTATCTGTATTATCCCGGAGGAAAAAAGAAAATGGAAGGCACTTATCGCAACGGTCAGAGAACCAACGACTGGCAATGGTGGGACGAAGAAGGAAATGCGATAAGTGAAGAAAAAGCCTTGTTGCAATAAATGGCAAAAGCCTCACTTCCGGAAGAAAGCGAGGCTTTTTTTATGCTGTATTCGGGATTAATCGCCCAAAGTAGCTACCATAACAGCCTTTATCGTATGAAGGCGGTTTTCGGCTTCATCAAAAACTAAGGAGGCCGGCGATTCAAACACCTCATCGTTTACTTCCATTGCTTCGATGCCAAACTTCTGGTAAATCTGTTCGCCAATAGTGGTTTCGCGGTTATGGAATGCCGGCAGGCAGTGCAGGAATTTCACCTTCGGGTTGCCGGTTTTTTTCAGCATCGCGCCATTTACCTGATAGGGAAGCATCAATTTGATGCGTTCTTCCCACACATGGTCGGGCTCGCCCATCGAAACCCATACGTCGGTATAAAGAAAATCGACACCTTTCACACCTTCGTCTACATTGTCGGTAAGGGTGATTTTCGCGCCGGTAGTTTTAGCAATCTCCAGGCATGTATCCACCAGTTTTTGGTCAGGAAGAAACTGTTTGGGAGCTACAGCTCTAAAATCCATCCCCATCTTGGCGGCGCCCACCATGAGCGAGTTCCCCATATTGTTTCGGGCGTCGCCACAATATGCAAACGCAACTTGGTGCAGAGGCTTGTCGCTATGTTCCATCATTGTTAGAAAATCGGCTAAAATTTGGGTGGGATGAAACTCGTCGGTAAGGCCGTTCCACACCGGAACACCGGCATATTTTCCCAGCTCTTCTACAATATCCTGTCCAAAACCCCGATACTCAATGCCGTCATAAAGTCGGCCAAGCACACGGGCAGTATCTTTCATAGATTCTTTTTTGCCAATCTGCGAACCACTTGGCCCTAAATAGGTTACCCTGGCGCCCTGATCGTAAGCAGCTACTTCGAAAGCACAACGCGTACGTGTAGAGTCTTTTTCGAATATGAGAGCAATGTTTTTGCCTTTCAGATGTTGCTGTTCGATGCCGGCATATTTGGCTTTTTTAAGATCTAAAGCAAGATTGAGCATAAATTTAATCTCCTGCGGAGTAAAATCAAGAAGCTTGAGAAAGTTGCGGTTTCTAAGGTTAAATGCCATAACAACAAATTTTTGAATAATTAATGATAGGGTTCAAATGATGTGTCGAAGACGGCAAAATTAATAAAAATGTGAATTCTTTCACAATAAAAGCCACATCAAAGCTGCTTTTACTCTATTCGAATGACTTTCTGCAGCTGCAAAAAAGCATTGAGTTGTTTTGCTTAATTTTGCCTGTAACCTTTACGCAAAACCATGAAAAGAACCTTAGTTACCACCCTGTTTTTATGCCTTGCAATAAGCCTAAATGCGCAACAGGATGCTACTGATTATCAATGGCCTGCAGACAGTTTAGTCTCACAGAAACTAATTCAATGGCAAAACTGGAAATTTGGATTGATTATCCATTGGGGGCCATATAGCGAATGGGGAGTGGTTGAAAGCTGGAGCCTGTGCCCCGAAGACGAGCCTTGGTGCGAGCGTAGAGGCGAGTTTGCCAACGATTATTTTGCCTATCGCAATGCCTATGAAAACATCCGCCAAACGTTTAATCCCACAGCTTTCGATCCGCGCAAATGGGCCAAAGCGGCACGAATGGCCGGCATGAAATACGTGGTATTTACCACCAAGCATCACGATGGATTTTGCATGTTCGACAGCCGTTTTACCAATTATAAGATCACAGCAGCCGAAAGCCGTTTTTCGCCAAATCCAAACAGCAATGTTGCAAAGGCCGTTTTTAAGGCCTTTGCCGAACAAGGCTTAGGCATTGGCGCGTATTTTAGCAAAGCCGACTGGCATCATCCCGATTATTGGTGGCCAAAGTTTCCGCCACTCGACCGCAACGTAAACTATAATCCTGAAAAATATCCCGAAAAATGGAATGGATTCAAACAGTTTACCTTCAACCAGATCGAAGAGCTCTTGACAGATTATGGCCCAATTGACCTGCTCTGGCTTGATGGCGGATGGGTTAGGCCGGCCGGGTCGCTTACTGAGGAAACACTGCCCTGGATAGGAAAAAACCAATGGATACAAGATATCCGTATGCCCGAAATCGCCGCAATGGCACGCCGGCATCAGCCCGGCATCCTCATCGTAGATCGCACTGTGCACGGCGAATTTGAAAATTACCGCACTCCCGAACAACAGATTCCTGCCCTCAACCCCCGCTTCCCATGGGAAAGCTGCATCACCTTGGGCGACAACTGGTATTCTACCGGGCCTCTCGAAAAATACAAATCTACGCACTGGGCAATCCACACTTTGGCAAAAATTGTGGCTAAGGGCGGCAACTTTCTTTTGGGCATTGGCCCCGACAAAACAGGCGATTTTGTTGCCGAAGTATATCAGCGTCTGAGCGAAATAGGAGAATGGATGCATGTAAACGGCGAAGCCATTTTCAACACTAAACCACTCGAGCCACATACATACGGCAACATCTGCTTTACGCAAAAAACCGACGGAAGCCGCCGCTTTATGATCTGTTTGCTCAACGAGGGCGAAGCTGTGCCTAACGAAATTGCCATCCCCTCAACACTTCCCATATACCAAAAGGAAGTTGAACTGTTGGGCGAAAAAAAGAAAGTTTCGGTGGTAACCCGCAGAAAACAACAAAGCCTGAAGCTCTCGCCTTCCCTTCGCAAAGCCCTTGCCGGGAAGCCGGCCTTTGTCGTAGTTTTTTAGCCCAATTCTAATTGGTACTATGCACTAATTTGAAATTCAGAATCTGTTTAACCAAAAGCAACATAGTTTCCAAATCGTCGTGGCTGCCATCGTTGTAATCCATTAAAAGTTGAAGCCGATTTTGGTCGGGCCGGCGAGCAAGGCTAATTGTACCCAAAAGAACCCCTTCGTTCGAAAAAACCCTGACCAAACTGCTTCGATTCCAAGCCTCTATAAAACGTTCGCCCTCGGGAAAATTTTGATTCTTCGATTTTATTTGAACCTCCAACGGAAACACCTTGAAAGCCGATTGAAGGTTCTGATATTCCAAACTCCCGGCCTGAGTGAAAAGCGCTTTTGTTTTAATTCGCGCCTGCAACACGGGAATTTCTTCGCGTTTAACCATAAAATCGAGCCGCACATCAGCTGAAGTTTTGCTTTTACGTGAAGTGGATAAATTTATATTGCATTGATAATCTGCCATATAAATATTGAGCACAGCGCTTTTTGGCACACCTTGTTCCACACTTCCCACATAACTGATTTTTGCAATTTCGAAGCCATTTTTCAGTATCGAAGCTTTATATCGGGTAGGAAAAACCATTTGCAGCGCGGTTGTAGCCTCTTCGTATTCCCTCAATCTAAACGCGACGATATCGCCTTGCTTATTCTTCATCATTAATCTAAGCGGTATCGAATCGGCAGCCTGCTCCCATTGTTGCCAGCGCATACTGTCGGCGTCAAACCAAAAGCTTCCGGCAGCCTTGGCCAAGCTATAGCCCATCAGGCTTTCTTTTTCGTAGGTTATATTTGAGGTCTTGAAAGGCAAAGGCGCATCAGCCAGCGCGTAAAAAGAAGCAAGCGCTTTAAAACCGGGCAAATCCATCATATTTTGACCATGAAGGCTTAGCTCGCCATCAAAAGCCTTCAGGTATTTGCGCGCTTCCTCTTTTTCAGCCTTGCGAACACAAGCCGTTGGCGCCAACACCAACATTATAGCAGTAAGAAACGCCATTTTTTGCAGAAAGCTTTTTAGCATAAAACGCTTGTTTTTGAAAGCTTGCAGGAAACCCGGGAATTTTTGGCCCGGCATCCGTAAGCTGATGATTAAATCATTTGCCTGATCCGAAGAAGGTGAATGATCATTTCAACCGCCTCTGCATCTTCAAGCTTTTCGTTGTTGATAATCAGATCGAAAAGGTTGTTGTCGAGTTCTTTTCCCGAAAAATCCCTGAAAAGCTTCATGCGTTTTTCATCTGTTTTCGTAATGTATTGAGCCGCTATTTTTGGTGAAGCCGAAAGCTGCCCGCTAATACTTTTTATGCGCCACGGCAAAGGAGCCGTTAGCCTGATGTGCACACCGGACTGCAATGCCGAAGTGATATAAGCTCCGGCCCGGCCAACAATGATGCAGTGGCCTTCGGCCGCTATCTCGCTGATTATTTGTTTTAAAATACTGCGCACCTTCTGGTAGCTGCGGTAGCGCTCTTCGCCAAAGGCCAAAATAATTTCTTCAATATTGCCTTTGTTTTGCGCATCCAGCACCTGTTTCACCTGTTGCAGATTGAGTTGCAGACCCTTAGCCGCATCAAGGATGGTTTCTTTGGAAACAATATGCCACTTTACTCCCGTAATCCGTAAGATTTCTTTTTGAAGAAGCTCTCCAATAATCCGGCTGTGGCAACCGGTTTCGCGCGAGAGAGTTACAAAAGGTTGGTTCAGCTGTTGCGGACTGGCAGCTTTGTCGCGCTCCTTGAGGTATTCAACAATATCGAGTGCCATTGCTATATGTTTTGTCGCTAAAATACAACAATTAAACAGAAAAAGCCAATCAAAAAACAAAAAAAATATTCGTCAAGCCGGTTTGAAATAAAATGTGCCGGCTTTGGCCTTATCCTTCACGCTCAAAAAAGTTGGGTTTTATAAGCAAACGATTCTGTTTTCTTATGAAAACGGCCTGCTCAAAGTTCAGAATCAACAAAAAAGAAAAAACACGAAATGCAACAACATCAGCTGTTTTGGAGAAGCGACATGATTTTTTCAGTTGCGCCGACGCTTCCTTCCACATAATGTTGGCAGATGGTGGAGGCGTGTTCGCGAAAATCGGGATTGTTGCATATTTTATTCACAATATCAATGAGTTCCGAGCTATTGTGAATGGCAAAAGCGCCGCCAAGTTCAACAAGATCAACGGCTTCGGAAAAATTGCCATAATTAGGCCCTATCAGCACAGGGCAGCCATAAGCAACGGCCTCCTGTATGTTGTGAATGTTTTGCCCAAAACCACCGCCCACATAGGCCAAATAGGCATAGCGATAAAGCTGCGACAGCATTCCGATGTTATCAATAAGCAAGATTCTGGCAGCAGAACTTTCGGTAAAATCCGAATACCTTACGATTTCGAAAGGCGAGAGCCTCTCGATATTTCTCAGGTGTTTTTCAGAAATGTCGTGCGGGGCAAGGATAACAGCCATTTCTTCGGGTAAATGTTTTATGGCCTTCATCAGCTTATCTTCATCGGCAGGCCAGGAGCTGCCCACAACAAAGGCACGGCGACCCTTTAGAAAACGTTCGGCAAGCAAATCTGGCAACGCGGTTCGGCTAATCTGATAAACGCGATCAAAACGGGTATCCCCCACAATCGTAACATTTTGTATATCAAACTCTTTCAGCAATTTTGCAGACTGTTTGTCCTGCACAAAAAAGTGGTTTACCCGTTTCAGCCGGTTGCGTTGCCACGCACCATACCATTTAAAAAAATGTTGTTGCTTTCTAAAACGTGCCGAAATAAAATAAAGTGGCACTTTATAGCGGTAAATTGCCTCCATAAAGTTGAACCAAAACTCGTATTTGACAAAAATAGCGGCTTCGAAGGCATAGGTTTCGAGGAGTTTTTTGGCGTTTTTAGGGGTGTCGGCCGGCAAATAGGCCACTTTGTCGGCCAGCGCATAGTTTTTCCTTATTTCGTAACCCGAAGGTGAAAAAAAAGTGAGTAATATTTTCTTTTCGGGAAATCGCGCCTTGATGAGTTCGATAATCGGGCGGCCTTGCTCAAACTCGCCTAAAGATGCCGCATGAACCCATATCCATTTGTCGGTTTTAGCCCGGGCTTCAGTATAAAGCTCATCGCTCTTCCGGCCTTTGACCCACAATTGGGCTTTCGGATTGAATAAGGCGGCAAATTTGATGGCCAAAACATAAAACCGGATTGCAGCAGTATAAAACCAACGCATAACTACAATCAATAATAATAATACTGTTGAGGAGCCCTTTTATAAGCCGGGATAATCCAGTTGATTTTTAAACCATAATACTGATCGGTATAGCTTTTGGTGTCGGGCGCCATCAGGTCAAACTGGTAATCGCGCAGGCTATGGGTGAAAGCCTGAATGAATTCGACCCCAATGCTAAAATTGAGCATTCGCGTATTTCCCATAATCATATAACCGGTTTCGAAGCTATGGGCAAAGCCGCCGCGCAGCCTATCGTAGCCCAGCGCATAATCGCCCATGATTTGTGGAGCCGTGCCAAACTGGGTTTCGATACGAATGCGCTGCGCCAAATAACCCAAGCCGGCGCCCACATAAATGCCCGAATTAGGATTGGGAAACGAAAAAGAAATGAGTTTCGACACTTTTGCCTGAAGATGAAAACCACGCTGAAAAAGCGACAAGCTGGTAAAAGTTCCGTTGCCATCAATCACCTCTCCTTCGCTCGTGCTAATCTGGCCAAGCAAGGTTTCGCGGCCTTTTACCTTGTCGCCGAAAATAAATCCGACATTTGTGCTCCATATCCAATTTTTATCTGTTTTGTAGCCGATAGAGGCGCCAACCGATGAGTTGGGCCCAAACTGCGAAACCAAATCAGATCCGGGAAACTGATAGGCATAATGAGCCGAAAAGAGCATGGAATTCACAACCGTATCCCGAACCGAACGTTGTGACATTGCAATTTGAGAGGCCCACAAAAAAAACGCGATCAACAGTACGGTTTTTCTACGCTGCATGGTACGAAAAATATTAATGTATTACAGTTTTTCATCCTTAGATACTGTAACACAGCTTTTTAGTGGAGCTGGAGGGAGTCGAACCCTCGTCCAAACAAGGAACCCCCATGCTTTCTACATGCTTATGCTGTTATTGGTTTTCGAACAGGGCAAGGAAACAGCCATCCTAATCCCTATCTTATCTTCTGTTTTTAGCTCCGGCGTCGAAGCGCCACCAAAGCGATCCCAAAATTGATTAGCACCCCGTTCTCAGGCCGGTATCGGGCATTTCCACCTGCGGGATGTCTCGTCCCCCCACCTTGTGAAAGGATGAAGCATAATCTACTAAACTTCGATTAGGCAGCGAGAGCGTAAGTAGTTTCGCCAATTGTTGTTCGCGATCAGGATTAACGAGCGTCATCGCAAGGCTCGGCATGCTTACATGAACATTCATCTTGCTGTCAAAACCGGTCAGCCCCGTCTTAACGTACAAATAATTTACAACACAAAACGTGCCGAAAATGGCTGCAAAGATAACAAATCGCTTGCTATGTGCATTATTTATATGGCTAACGAAAGACTAATGCGGAATTATTTTATTTTGACCGTGGCAATTTCCATTCCAAAAACAGAACCCGATAACACCGATTATTGTTTCGCATCTCGGGCAAAATTAATCTCGCTTTGCAGCTTAGCAACTCCAGAAAGCTTTAAATTCAATTTATCCGTTAAACCTTTTCAAGGTTTCGAAATCATTCGTGCAAGGGCCGTGCGTAGCGCACAACATCTTCTTTATCAATGCGGTTTCCGGCCAAAATGGCCAATCGTTCGGTTGCATTATGAAGCTCGCGAATGTTTCCCGACCAACGATATTGCTGCAGTTCTTGCATGGCTTCTGCAGTAACTTGCGGCAAAGCCTTGCCCATGTCCTGACAGATTTTTTCCATAAAGTGGCTAACCAACAACGGAATGTCATCTTTTCTTTCACGCAAAGGCGGCACTTCAATCACAATCACGCTGATGCGGTGATAGAGGTCTTCACGAAACCGGCCTTTTTCGATTTCTTCTTTCAGGTTTTTATTGGTTGCAGCCAAAATCCGCACATCTACCGGTATTTCTTTTTCGCCGCCTACGCGGGTTATCTTGTTTTCCTGCAACGCACGCAACACTTTTGCCTGAGCAGACAAGCCCATATCGCCAATTTCGTCTAAAAACAAGGTGCCGCCATGGGCCAGCTCAAAATCGCCTTTGCGTTGTTTAATGGCCGATGTAAAAGAGCCCTTTTCATGCCCGAAAAGCTGGCTCTCAATAAGTTCCGATGGTATAGCCGCGCAATTGACCTCGATAAAAGGCGCAAAAGAGCGATTGCCCAACTCGTGCAACTGCCTGGCCACCAACTCCTTGCCTGTTCCGTTTTCGCCCGTAATCAAAACACGGGCTTGTGTAGGTGCCACTTTCGAAATCATTGCGCGTATCTCGTTCATTTTGGCCGAATCGCCAACCATTTCAAACTGTTTGCTCACCACCTTGCGCAATGCCTTGGTTTCGGTAAGCAACTTCGACTTATCCAGCGCATTTTTAATGGTAATAAGCAATCGGTTCAGATCGGGCGGCTTGGAAACATAGTCGTAAGCTCGCTTCGACCGCAGTTTCGATATTTCCGTGACCCGAAATCATGATTACAGGAGTATCGCTCATTTTCTTTATCTCTTCAAGCAGTTCAATGCCGTCCATCTGAGGCATTTTGATGTCGCATAAAATCACATCATACTCTTGCTCGTTCAATTTTACCAGCGCTTCCATGCCCGTAGCGGTATCGTCAACCTTATACTTTTCGTATTCGAGAATTTCGCGGAGGGTGCGTCGGATACTCGCCTCATCATCCACAATTAGGATTTTTGCCATTGCCTTAAATTTTGCCTCAAAGGTATGGATTCGGCTTCAAACTTCGGCCCCAAAGGGCATTTTCCGTACTTTTGGTCAAATTATCAGCCGTGAAACAAATCCTGCTTTTTTTGGTTTTGCTTTTGAGCCTGCAGCAGCTTTGTGCGCAAATAGCTGTTACAAAAAGCAGTGCCGGCCAGATTTCTTTCCCTTGGACGGGCGGATTCGATGCTTGCCAATTTGGCACAATGGATCTCAACGGCGACGGCTTCGACGATTTAATTGTGTTTGATCGCCGCGGAAACCGTTTACTTTCTTTCCTCAATGATGGCATTCGGGGCGAAATTTCCTATTCTTTTCATCCCGAATACCTGAGCAAATTTCCCGAACTCAAAGAATGGGTTGTTTTTGCCGATTACAACGGCGATGGCCTCAACGATATATTTACTTATTCGCCCGGATGGGCCGGCATAAAAGTCTATAAGCAGCTATCGGGCATTCCTCCGCATTTCGAGTTAGTGGCTTGGCCTTATTTAAGCTCTTTTCAGGGAGGGGGCTACGTCAATATCATCTCTACAAACGCGGATTATCCGGCCATTTATGATGTAGATGGAGATGGCGACCTGGATATACTGACATTCTGGTCGTTAGGAACATTTATCGAGCTGCACCTGAACCGTTCGGTTGAGCTTTACGGCCATGCCGATTCACTTATTTTCGAAAAAACCGATTTTTGCTGGGGAAGGGTGGCCGAAAATGAAGAAAACAACATCATGTATCTCGATACCTGTTTATTTAAAAACACCCATCTATCGCCAGCCGAAGGGCTACGGCATCGCGGAGCTACCATGCGCATGCACGATTTCGACCACAATGGACTGCCCGATCTGCTGTTGGGCGATGTTGATTATCCCGGATTATGCCTACTGCTGAATGGCGGCACTGGCGAAAACGCATTTATTACCGGTATTGACAGCCTGTTTCCGGCTTATGGCCACCCGGTAAATTTGTTTTCGATGCCGGTTGCGGCCTTTATTGACGTGAACAACGATGGAAAAAAAGATTTGCTGGTTTCGCCTTTCGACCCCAATCCCTTAGTTACAGAAAACAAAAAAAGCATTTGGCTCTACCTCAATATCGGCTCAAACGAAGTGCCTCATTTTGAACTATATACAACAGAGTTTTTGCAAAATCAAACCATTGATCTGGGTTCGGGGGCATATCCGCTGATAGCCGACGTGGATGGCGATGGACTAGCCGACCTCTTGGTTGGCAATCACGGAAGCTATCAGCGATCGTGGTATAGCGGCAACACCCTGCACTCGGCCTACGAAGCCGGCATTGCATATTACAAAGGTGTATTATCCAACAATAGTTATTCGCTGCATTTTACCGATGCCGACTTTGCCGGCTTAAAGCAACATCAACTTGCAGCTATTGTTCCGGCTTTAATTGATTTAGACAACGACGGCCGCGACGAGCTGATAGCGGGAAGCCAAAACGGCCGGCTTGCACTATTCACACGCAACGCCGACGGCGCTTATCAATTGGCCGACTCAAGCTATCTGAACATTGACGTTGGCGAATTTAGCGCTCCTCAGGTTTTCGACCTGGACGACGACAGCATTCCCGACCTTTTGATCGGTGCTAAAAACGGAAAAATAAACTGGTATAAAGGCGCCTTAAATAATAATAATCTGACATTCAATTTTGTAACCGACTTTTTGGGTCAGGTAAACGTAACCGACTTCAACCTCTCTTATAACGGTTACAGCACCCCTCATTTTTTCTACGATGATATGGGAAATATCCGCTTGATCTGCGGCTCCGAACAAGGCAAGCTCTTTCTTTTCGACCAGATTAGGGGAAATCTTGATGGCGTTTTTCGTGAAACCGACGATTGGGAAGCCGTTTTCGGCTTCGACACACAACCGGCAAACATTGGGATGCGAAGCTCGGCCATTACTTTTTCTTTAAATGCTGAAGAAAAACCGCAGCTCATGATCGGCAATTTCAGCGGTGGCCTGCAGCTTTTTAACAGTCAAATCGCCGTTGCGCCCGGATTGCCTGAAAATATAGCGCAGCCAGTTCGTTTATTTCCCAACCCCACAAAAGGAAAACTCAATGTTATCTTCGATATAGAACCCAAAACAGAGCTTTTGTGCCGAGTTTACAATGTGCTCGGAATCCAAGTATATCAAACGGAAATGCAGCCCAACGAGAGCCTCGACCTCGAATTTTTGGGCAAGGGCTTATATTTTATTCTGCTTCAAGAAAACCGGCGCCAAAGCTATGGCAAGCTGATTATCAACTGATTATCCGATTTGTTTTTTTGCCTTTTTCGTATAATTTCAGGGTTTTTGTTTTGTAGTTAATGACTGCTTTGTGATGAAACAAAATATCGCCGCCAATAACCCCGTCAATCTCGGGCAGGTTAAGCTCTTGATAGGAAAGGTGCACATGAAGCAAATCAATGAGTACGGCTTTGTAATCGTTCACCTTAAAATCGCCTATTGCAATTTGCCCGATAGTTGCGATGAGCGTTGGCATGCTGCTGGTGCCTAAACCTGCCGAAAGCCGCTCGTTTTGCTCAAATTCAGCATTGAAAAGAAATTTCTGTATTCTTTCCTGATCAAAAACCGAGCGTGATGCCCCTGTATCCAACAAAAAATTTGCCGGCTTCCCGTTAATGGAGCCTTTTACCATAATATGGAAGCCGTCGTTTTCTATTGACAGCAAAATAAGCGGCACAGTGGCAATCAGTTGCATTTTAGAAGTTGGGTTTCAGGGCGTATTTATTATAGAAATCCTCAATGATTTTTACGGCCTCTTCGGCAGTATCAACCAAGGAAAAAATATGCAAATCTTCGGGAAGGATATTTTGTTCTTCGAGCATCCGATCTTCAATCCAGCGAACAAGGCCGCCCCAATACTTTTTGCCAACCAGCACAATTGGAAACTTTATCAGTTTCTGCGTTTGAATCAAGGTAATGGCCTCAAAAAGCTCGTCCATTGTTCCAAATCCGCCCGGCAATACAATATAGCCTTGCGAATAGCGCATAAACATCACCTTACGGACAAAGAAATAGTCGAACAGGATGTATTTTCCGGGGTCAATAAACGGATTAGGGCTTTGTTCAAAAGGCAAAGCAATATTTACGCCTACGCTTTTTCCGCCGGCAAAATGTGCGCCTTTATTGCCTGCTTCCATAATGCCCGGGCCTCCGCCCGTAATAATTCCAAAACCTTTTTTGGTAAGCAGATAGGCTATTTCTTCGGTAAGCCGGTAATAAGGATGGTTGGGTTTGGTGCGCGCCGAGCCAAAAATAGCTACGCAAGGCCCAATGCGCGCAAGCTTTTCGTAGCCATCCACAAATTCAGCCATAATTTTAAATACACTCCAGGAGTCGTGTGTTTTGATTTCATTCCAGGTTTTGGGTTTAAATGCCTTGCGTATCTGTTTTTCTTCTTCTTTTTTGTCCATTAAAAATGCTTTTTGTGGTAAAGGGTAAACAAGAAATTAACTTTTGCCTATTCGTTGAAATATCTCATAAACTGCAGGCGCTCAAACACAGCCGGATCGTCGTATCTGTTTTGGCTAAGCATTCCCCTGAAATCGGAAATTTGCTCAAAGGCATGTTGGCTCATCCAATCGCTAAGCTCTCTAAGCAAGGTTTCGATGTATCCCGGGCCATGCCGATAGAGCGTGCTTGCCACCTGCACCGTATCGGCTCCGGCAAGCAGCAGCTTAATCACCGAAGCGCTGTCGGACACACCGGTTGAAGCCGAAAGTTGGCACTGAATTTTGCCCGAAAGCATCGAAATCCAACGCAAAGGCAAGAATAGCTCGCCCGGATGACTTAACACATTGCCCTGCGTTACCTGCAAAGAATGGATGTTAAAATCGGGGCTGTAAAAACGGTTGAACAATACCAAACCGCTGATGCCGCTATGCGCCAAATCGTGTACAAACTGAGCTAAATTCGAAAAATAATAGCTTATCTTCATCACAACAGGGATACTAATCCGCTTTTGTATTTGTTTGACAATTTCGAAATAAATTTGTTCATTGTCGGCGCTGCTGCGGCCAAGAACCGAGGGCAGCACAAATACGTTTAGCTCGATGGCATCGGCTCCGGCTTTTTGTATTTCTTCCGAAAAACTAATCCATTCGTAGGCCGACCGGCAATTCACAGAAGCAATAACCGGAATGCTCAGCGCGCTTTTTGCCTCTTTGATGAGCTTTAGATGTTTGCTCAGATTTTCGTGTCGGATACGCAAATCCAGGTAATCTAAAAACTCTTCCCGGCCGGTTTTTTCGGCTTCTTGGCGCAGCACCCTATCGTAGTCGTGACTTATTTCTTCTTCAAAAATAGATTTGAGTACCACGGCCCCTGCCCCAAAACGTTCGAGTTCGGTCAACTTTTTTACGCTGTCAGTAAAGCCTGAGCTTGCCGCAATGATAGGGCTGTTGAGCTTAAAACCTAAATAATTACAGGATAAATCAGTCATTTTAGGAAAGATTTGACGTTCGTTAATTTTTGTACTAAAATAGCAGAAGTCGGCGACAATGCAAAAAAAACTTTTGCACAAAAAGGAAACTCATTTTCGGAAAAGAAAACAGGATGCTGCCGGCAATTTTTTAAAAAAAAAGCCGGATTAATGATGGGCTGCAAAAAGAGCGGCTGCCGTTATTGCTTTTTCATGATCTTTTTAGCCGTAACCGAAGCTTGATTTCTGATAATCAAGGTGTAAACACCATTAGGCAAGTTTGAAAGGTTTAGCCAATGACGATCGGTTTGGGCGGTGGTTGTCCATACTAAACGACCATATTGATCAATAAGGCTCAGGGTTTCGTTTCCGTTTAAGCCCGAAATCTGCGCATCGGCGCTGCATGGGTTTGGCATAATTTGTATGGCTGCTGTTTCCGTTTCGTCGAGCGAAACGATGGTGCAATCGCCCAATTGATCGCCCGTTATGATCCAGTTCTTTGTGTTTATCAGGTTGTTTCGATCGTTTACCACCTCGGGGCTGTACGCACAATTGTTGGCTCCTAATTTAATGTTCGAAGCGGTATTTGGGTTTTGAGCCCAGCCTTGCAGGCAAAGACTGTAGTTATAGCAGCTCATCGAAGTGTTTTTAAATGTAATTGCGTTATCAGAGTATTGGAAGTTAGTCAGCACTTTCAGCTCCCAATTGCCAAGTGGCTGATCGAATTTCGAGGCGTTTTTAAACATGTCGTACATAAATTTTACCTTGCTCACCGTCCAGTTTCCGATGGGTTGATTAAAAGCGCTTGCCGATTGAAACATCATGGCCATATCTTCAACATTTTTGGTTGCCCAATTGCCGATGGGTTGATTAAACTTGCTGTTGAAGGCAAACATTGCATACATATCTACCACATTGCCCACGTCCCAATTGCCAATGGGTTGGTTAAACGGAGTTTCTACGAAGAGATAGGCCATCACCAATACGTTTGAAGTGTTCCAGTTTTCTAAAGGCTGATTAAAGGATGAAGCCATTTGAAACACCCCGTTCATATTGCTTACATTGCTTACATCCCAGCTGCCGATTGGCTGATTAAAGGCTGATGCCATAGCAAACATATAGGAGATGTCCAACACATTGGAGGTATTCCAATTGCCAATAGGCTGGTTAAAGCTTGTTGCACCTTCAAACATGCTCGACAGGTTATTAACGCTGCCAACGTTCCAGTTTCCAATGGGTTGATTAAAACTTTCGGCATAAAAAAACATTTTATACATATCCACCACATTGCCCACATCCCAATCGCCGATATATTGGTCAAAATAAGGAAGGCCATAAAAAAGGCCGCTCATATCGGTTACATTGCTCACGTCCCAGCTATTCAGATTTGGAATTTCGGTGATACCGCTTTCCCTAAATGCGTTGGACATCGAATATACATTGCTGAGGTTTGGCAGATCGGTTGCGCTTATGCTCAGGTTTTCGGTTTCCCAGTAGGCCGCCTCCATCGAAGCCCACTCAATATCGCCCCATTGTTCGATATCAATAATTTTAACATCATCGCCATTCCCCGAAAACATAATCTGATTGAATGGATTTGCCCCGGTGGGCGTCATACTCAGCCTGTAAATACCCGGAACCGGAAATGTAAGTAGGGTTAAGCCACTTGCAACTCCCGAACCATTATTGTTTGGGCTGGCAATTTCTTCCCATGTATAAGAAAAATCGCCAACAGCCGGAATTTCGATCTGATCGTTGGCCGAGGTTTCAAAACCCTGTATGTTTGTTTGCCATACGGTAACAAACGGGTTTTGCGCGTTGAGCCCGACCATAGTCAACAAGATCAGGGCACTTAGTAAAAGTTCTTTTTTCATCTTGATTTGGTTTGTTTATTAATGAATTAATTAACGTTTGGTTTACCTATCAAATATAAGGCAGATTCACTCACTTGCAACAACAATTTGAAAAAAGCGATTCTTTTTTCGGCTCTGAGCAAAAACAAAAAAGAAGCCGCCTTTGCACGGCAGCTTCTTTTTGATGTGTGGGCCCACCAGGGCTTGAACCTGGGACCTACTGATTATGAGTCAGTTGCTCTAACCAACTGAGCTATAGGCCCTTTTTTCTATTAAATGTATGGCTTTGTAAAAGTCGGAAAAAAACCGGCCAAAACCGCACAATTGCATCGCTTTAGGCTTTTTTAACAGGAAGTGGAAAAAAAATGTTGGCAATGCGGGCGCAAAGTTACAACTTTGTATCGTAATTACACAAGTAAAAAGTGCATCTTATGAACTCAAGATCATCAATCAGCAGCATAATTTTCGATTTTGGCGGCGTAATCCTCGATATTGACCCCGTTCAAACGCTAAACGCCTTAAAAAGGTTGGGGGTTGAAGATACAGACCTGTTCCGCTCAACAACATTCCAGCAAGAGGTGATGGGAAAGTTTGAACGCGGAATCATTACCCCCGAAGTATTTCGCGATAAGGTAAGAGATTTTACCGGCATTCCGTTAAAAGATCAGGATATTGACGATAGCTGGAATGCGCTTTTGCTCGATATTCCGCACGAGCGTATTGAAGTGCTTGAAGAGGCAAAAAAGCATTATCCGATTTTTTTGCTGAGCAACTCCAACGAAATTCATTACGACGTATATGTTCGCGATCTTCAGCTACGTTTTGGCTATCGTGAGTTTGACCAGCTTTTTACAAAATCGTATTTCAGCTTCGATCTTCACCTGAGCAAACCTAATCCGGAAATTTTCGAATTTGTACTTTATCAGCATCGTTTAGATCCCACAAAAACCTTATTTATTGACGACACGCTGATGCACATTGAAGCAGCGCGTTCCTTAGGTTTGAAAACGCTTCACCTGCAAAAACCACAGCGGGTGCGCGATTTATTTACAAAAGGCATCCTTCGCCCCGATCTCGATATTCGGTAGCCTCGTCAGCCGGCTGGCTTTTCAAGGGTTTTACGCCGTCAAACTCTTGTGCAATTTCGCTAAAAACGTCTGCAATTTCATCGTAAACAAGGGCCTGCATCAAGCGAATGCGATAGGGTTTAAAATTTGGAAATCCCTTGAAATATTCACTCCAATGTTTGCGCATCTCCATCATTGCCTGCCGTTCGCCTTTCCATTCTACGGATTTTTGGAGATGAATATTCGAAATTCGTATCCGTTCGTGGATATCGGGGGTATCGGCCAAGGTGCCATCAGTCAGGTATTGTTTCACCTCTTTAAACACCCAGGGATTGCCATAGCTACCACGGGCAATCATCAGGCCGTCAACCCCATACGTATCTCTAAAATATTTGGCCGAAGGCCCATCAACAACATCGCCGTTTCCAAAAACCGGTATTTTCATTCGGGGGTTTTCCTTCACTTTTCCAATCAGTGTCCAATCGGCAGGCACGCTTGAGCGTGTGGTGCGCAGCCTCCCATGGATAGTAAGCGCCTGTATTCCGGCATCTTGCAAGCGTTCGGCAATTTCTACTATCTCCTTTCGGTCTTCATCATATCCAAGGCGTGTTTTCACGGTAACGGGGAGTTTTACAGCCTTTACCACCGCTTCGGTCATGGCCACCATTTTGGGTATATTGTTCATTATGCCTGAACCGGCGCCTTTGGCCACCACTTTCTTTACGGGGCAGCCAAAATTGATGTCAATAATATCGGGTTGAGCCCGCTCGGCATATTCGGCAGCTCTAACCATCGAATCAATGTCGTGGCCAAAGATCTGGATACCTATCGGGCGCTCGAAGTCGCTGAAATCAAGCTTTTTAACACTTTTTGCCGCATCTCTGATCAGGCCTTCCGACGAGATAAATTCGGTGTACATAATGTCGGCGCCAAAAAGCTTGCACACATACCTGAAAGGCGGATCGCTCACGTCTTCCATCGGGGCGAGCAGTATTGGGAATGGCCCTATTTCGATATTTCCAATCTTTATCAATTTAATCGGTTTTGCTTTTTCACAAAATATTGAGTTTCTGTTTTTTCGTTTAAAAACGGCGGCAAAAATACTACTTTTGCACGATTGAACAGACCTACATTGCCAATGCGAATAAGATTACAACCCCTTTTTGGCGAAACCACGCCCCTTTTTCAGCTTTTTATCTTCTTTGCACTCCTGCTTTTTGGTGCAATTATTGGAACGCTTTTCGGCTTGGTATTGCTGTATTTCAGTGGATTAGCTGTTTTAGGAACACCGCTTGATTATTTTTCCGACCATGGTTCGGGGCTTCAAATTGCCAGAATCATGCAGCTTTCGTCGCAAATTGGGTTTTTTATCTTTCCACCTCTTGCTTTTGCTTGGCTGGTTGATGGTTTTCCCTTACGATTTCTTGGGTTTAGAAAGGCGAATCATGCGCAATTTTACCTTGTTGCCATCGCGCTGATGTTTGTGAGTCTGCCGTTGGTTGACTTTTTATCCGAAATCAATCAGTCAGTCCAATTTCCTGAAGCACTTTCGGGGTTCGAAAACTGGATAAAAGAGAAGGAAAGCCAGGCCGAAGCGCTAACTAAGCTCTTTTTGGGTGTAAGCAGCTTGAGCGACCTGCTATTCAACCTTTTTATGATGGCACTTGTTACTGCTATTGGCGAAGAGCTTGTGTTTCGCTCAGCCCTTCAAAGCTTACTGGCAAAGCTAAGCGGCCGGCAATGGGTTGCCCTGCTGCTTTCGTCGCTTATCTTTAGCTTGGCGCATATGCAGTTTTACGGCCTCTTGCCGCGCTTTGTGCTGGGTTTGTTTTTAGGTTATTTTTATTTTCTTTCGGGGAGCATTTGGGTTCCCATTACCATGCATTTTGTGAATAATGCTTCGGCTGTTGTGGCTTTCCACCTGCATTATAATGATTTTACCAGCACTTCGATGGAGCAGATTGGCAAGGGTGGAGGCTCTTCGTTGTGGTATGTGGCATTCAGCGCCGTTGCAACAGTCGCCTTGCTTTGGTGGGGAGCAAAACTAAAGCGGAAGGGATAAAAAAAACCGGCACAAAGCCGGTTTTTTATGGTCATTTAGATTTTTAATCTTCTTTTTTTATTAATGGTCGTGTTTATCTCCACCTTTGAGTGTAGAATAATTGATACGGAAAGCGCTGGCTTTTCTCAGCTCTTGCTTCACATCTGTAACCACGCCCATTTTTGTATCCTTATGGATTTTAAGGGCAGTAGTCATCAGGTTGCGGTCGGCTTCGTTGCGGGCTTCCCTTTCGGTAGTAACAAACTCGGCAATATCGGTTATTCTGGCATACTGATCGTTGAGCTGGATACGTGATTCCGTACCATAGAGATTGGTATTGATCGGCGGCCCGATATAGATATAACTAACCAGGGATTTCTTTTCGAGTTTTTGGATTTCTGTTGCAATGGGCAGTTTCATCTTCACGCGGAGCGAGGTTTCTCTCATTTGGGTAGTAACCATAAAGAAAAACAGCATCATGAAGATAATGTCGGGCAATGAGGATGTGCTAATTGCCGGTGTGCCTTTGGTTTTACTGGATTTGAATTTACTCATATCTTAGTTTCCTCCTCCAATATTTTCAGGTTCTGCTTCAGAAATACGTACAGGTACAGCTTCGTTGATGGCCTCCAATTTTTCTTTCGATAAAGAAGAGAGTTTTGTTCCAAAGCGGTCCATCGCCATTTCTTCTTTAATTTCGTTAAAGGCCCGGGCCAACTCATTTTGCACCCGAATATAGATGTCGTACGAAGTACCCCGGTCGTTTTTCAACGAGATAACCCCTTTTGAAGTGTAATATTGCCCAATCAGCGGATTGCTCAATTCTTCAATTTCAGGGAAACTTGGGTTATCGGGGTAATGTGGGGTCATAAACTCTTTGGCAATATCTTTCAAGGTGGCAATATCACCCGGCATTCCATTAACCAGCATCATGTTCTTTGAGTTAATGAGAACATTCATTACGTTTCTTTCTTTGATTTTCACGGATTCCGGTGTGTCAACGGGCGGTGGCAGTCGCCGGGTAATCCCCGAGTCAACGTCCATCGTTGTCGTTACAAGAAAGAAAATCAAAAGTAAGAAGGCAATATCAGCCATTGACCCTGCATTGATTTCAGGAGCTGTTCTTCTCATAACTTTTTATTTAAACAGTTTGTAAACGCTCGAGAATAATACGGTAACCAATACCAATATGCTCACAATGAAGGTAAAAATAATACCAAAGCTAATAAACGTTGATTCTGAGGCAGATACCTTAAGTGTTTCCAGCTGAAGTTCCGAGTAAGAATTTCCGGAAAACAGATAAGCTATCAAAGCAATTACTACAACAATGCCAAGAACTAATAGCAGGCCTTTCAGATTTTTAGGGTGTTGGATAAAGGTGAAAACCGGCGAAATCACGGCAAAGAGTGCAGTAAGGATGAAAAGCACGTAGCTATATTGGATCATGAGTTCAAAGGAGTCGCTCAGGAAGAAAATAATCCCGAGTAAAGCTCCGAGAATCATGATGGCATAAAAGCCCCATCTGATAATTTTTTCAAAACCTTGCTGCATGGTGCTTATTTTTTAGTGTATTTGTACATCATGTCCATGAAGGTAATGGTGCTATCTTCCATGCTATTGATCAGGGAGTCAACTTTTGAAATGATATAGTTGTAAAGGATCTGCAGGATAATAGCAACGATAAGACCAAACACGGTGGTCAAAAGGGCGATCTTAATACCGTTAGCAACAATTTGGGGAGAAATATCACCGGCAGCTGCAATATCGTCGAAAGCCTGAATCATCCCTACTACTGTTCCCAAGAACCCGAGCATGGGGGCAAGTGCGATAAAGAGCGAAATCCAGCTGATACCCGACTCCATACGTCCGGTAATTACCGAACCATAAGATACAACGGCTTTTTCAACTTCTTCGATACCGGAATCGTATCTCAGCAAACCCTGATAGAACACACTGGCAACAGGCCCGCGTGTGTTGCGGCAGAGATTTTTTGCTTCTTCAACGCCTCCATTACTTAATGCTTTCTCAACACCATTCAGTAATTTGGTTGTGTTGGTTCCGCTGAGGGTTAAATAGATAATGCGCTCCATAGCAATAGCCAAACCAAAAATCAGGGTTAACAGAATAGGAGCCATCCACACCGGACCCCCTTCGATAAACCTTTCTTTCATGCTTTCATGAAATGTTTTGGGAGCAGCTGCGTCAACAGTTTCGGTTTGTGGAGTTTCTGATTCCTGTGCATAAGCTACATAGCCGGCACCAAAAGCCATAACACCGACAAAAAATAAAAGGGCAATTAATTTTTTCATAGTTTAGAGTGTTGATTACTACATTAATTCCGTTTGTGTGATTATTATTTTAAGAATGAAGAGGCAAATGTAAGAAGATTTTAAAATATTTGGTTCAAATATAATAAGTTTTTGCGGAGAGAGTGGGATTCGAACCCACGATACCCTTTTGAGGTATACACACTTTCCAGGCGTGCGCCTTCAACCACTCGGCCATCTCTCCCGATAAAATTTTGCTTAATAAAGCTATTTATTAAAAGGTGGCCAAAAGTACGGCTTTTTTTTATCCTTGGTCAGGGTTTTTTCTCAACAAAGCTTGTTTGTACTCGGTCTAAATTTTTATTTGTCTGATATCCTGTTATTTACGCTTATTTACTTATAATTATTTTTTAATAAACATCTTGTTTAGCTCCATCCCTCTTCCTTGCAGACGAACAAAATAAACGCCCGGACTAAGGCCCGATACATCGTAGCTTCGGCTATCGTTCGGGCGAAATATCTTGAGCAGCAAACCTCTGACATCAAAAATACTCAGTTGCAGCTCTTCGTTGGTTGACGAACTGACGTACAATGTATTCGTTACCGGATTGGGATAGACCTCAACACTCCATTTTTGCTGCCGAAGGCCAAGCACATCGGCTTCAAAATGAGTAACTAAGCTGATGCCCTCGTGCGCATACATCCCCTGGTCGGGCATTTGATTGTCGTAGGTGGCAACGAGATCGGTATAATAAGCCGTTGCAGGATCAAAAAGCTTCCATTTGATGGCTTCTCCTGCCTGGAGGCCTTCGATAGCCACGCTCAGGCTGTCGTCGCCCAAGAGCGCCAGCACTCCGGGCTTACCGGGCTGAACCTCAAACTGCCCAACCGGCATATTTTGCGAGCTAAAAGCCCTGATTTGCATGCCGGCAGCAGCAACATTGAGCGCCTGATCACTAAAACCAACACAATGTGTGTTGGGCGTAACAACTGCTTCGGTAATCGAGCTTTCTTTAAAAGGTGTTAGCGATTTCGGACATTCAGGAAAAACAAGACTGGCCGGTTCCGACAGTTTCACCAAATAGGCCTTTGTTGGCGCTAAGGTTTTAAACTCAGTGGCCTGAAGCGCGGGCCAATAAAGCTGCTGGGTGCCTACTTCCTTAAGAAGGATTAGCCGGCTAAGCTGGGCTCCGAAAAGCGTTTCAAGATCCACGCTGCAGCTGCTTATTACGGGCAAAAGGTTCCATCCGGCATGAAGCTGAAGCGTAGTGCCGGCAAGGCTTTGCCCCGAAATTGTAAGGCTCGAAGGCTGATTGAGTTTTACTTTATAGCCGGTTTCGGCCGACCAATTGCCAATGGTATTGATGTTTTGTTTGGGCAGATAAATTCCATCAAGCGTTTGAACTGCTTCCAGTTTATTGCCCAAGGGCGCAAAAACGGCGGCTATAGAAGAGCTCGCAGGTATCACGCGGCTCGAAAGCGTATTCCAGCCGGCAAGCAGGGTGGCATTTTGTGTAAACACACTTCCGGTGGCAGTGATTTCAAAATCGTCCACATAAAGGCCGTCTTTCGTTACCATATAATCGCTCACAAAGCGAAACCTCAACTTCACAAAAGGTTTGTCCAAATAATTATTCAGGCTGTAGGTTTTCTTTTGCCATGTGTTTTGTGTGCCGGTAAACTGCGCAAGCGTTGCCCAGGTGTTGCCATCAGTTGAAATTTCAAAATAGGCAAAATCCCAGTTGTTTTCGATGTCATAACGTGTCCAAAAAGAAACTTCAGCAGAGGTGTAGCCTATATTTAAACTAAAAGGCCTGAGGTTTGCAAAGCTCGTTATGCTGTTGGCATACTGGCCATTAGGGCTTTCCGAAATGGAGTGTGTGGGCGAATAGGCTTGTGTTGTTGACAGGCCCCAGCCATCCGTAAACTCCCAATAGGGCGCTCCATCTTCAAAGTTGTTTATGAAAGGCAGGGTTAAAGGCGGCATCGGGATTACGGTTACACTGTTTGAAGGGTCGGACTCCTGATTTGTGCCGGCATAAATAGCCGTTACGTAATACGTATAGGCTGTACCATTCACCACATCGGTATCGCTAAAGCTGTTTGCGTTAAGGTTTTGAATCAGTTGGCCATTTTTATAGACGTTAAAGGAAACGGCATCGGGCAGTGGCATCCAGTTTAGGTCAACCATGCCATCGCCGGGCAAGGCAACCAATCCGCGTGGCGGGTTGAGGCGATTGGCCATGGTTACTACGGCTGCCAATGAAGCTTTGGTGAATATTGCAGCTTGGTTTTCATTGTTGTAACTTAGGCCAACAATATCATTTGGCGTATGAATGTAAGGGCTATAATCGGGCACAGCTTCAAAAGGGAAGATGCCCATAAAGCCGTTGTTATTAAATGAGGTATGATCGCTATCGCCACTCGAAAGCGTTCCGGGCTGCACCACAAAATCAGGCAGGTAAGCGGCTGCAACATCCATATAGAAAGTAGCCAGTTCTTGAGCACTTGCCGGGAAAATAAGGGTAGATTTGACAGTTGTGTTGCCGGGTTTAAGGTAGCCCGTCATGTCGAGGTTGAAATAGCCATGAATATCCATCCCCTGCTGGGCGGCCCTGCTTGCGTATGCTTCGCTGCCATAAAGGCCATATTCTTCGCCCGAAAAAGAGCAAAAGATAATGGTGCGATCGAAGGTGTGTTGGCTTAAAATACGGGCTATTTCAACAACGCCGGCTGTGCCCGATGCATTATCGTCGGCACCCGGAGCCGAGCTCCCGCTCGAATAGGAGTCGAAATGAGAGCCAACAACTACATATTCGTTTGGATATTTTGTGCCGGTAAGTGTAGCCAACACATTGTCGCTTGCGTTGCCCGAGGGCATCGGAAAGTCTTGAAGTTCAACGCTAAGCCCCATGGCCTGAAACTGATCTTTCAACCAGTTTTGGGCTTCAACACTATTTGGATGATAAGCATTTCGCGTGCCGTAATCTTGCAAATGTTGCACTGTGGCAGTGATATTGCTTGCCGAAACCTGATCTATCAAGCCCTGCACATAAGGGTCGGGGTTTATGGATTTAGGGAAGTGAAGTCTTCCCGGCTCGGGCAATCTTGCCTCGGTTTGGGTGATTCTGACCACGCCATCGTTTTTATAGGGAAAATCGAGGGTGAGTTTGTTTTCAAGAGCCATCACGATGGAAAAATCATCGTCTTGATGAAGCAGATTGGCAAAAGGCCGTGATTTTTGGTAAGCATCGCTTTCATGCTTTGGCAGGTAAACAAGGAAATAGGTTTTTCCGTTGCTCCAAGCCTCATCGTCGAGCAGTTTATATTCCTGTTTCGGAACAAGGTTCGACGAAGCAATTAACCATGTATCCTTAATAAGGTGTACCTTAAATGCAGGATTTGAAATGATTTGCTTTTGTGATTCGTGGCTTCCGGTTCGAATCAGGTAGAGATTTTCAGCCGAAACACCCGCCGAAACACCCGCCAGCAGCAGCATCAGGGCAAACAAACGTAAAGTTTTCATATATTTTAGGTTTTTGGAATATTTGAGCCGCAAAATATTTTGGCTTGTATTTTTTATTCGATTGTGATTTCGCCGCGAATGGGCAGTTTCAGCAATTCGATTACTCTTTCCCTCGGGAAACCTTCGCCAATGAGGTACATTAGTTTTGAGAGTGCCGATTCGGTAGTGATGTCGTATCCTCCGATCACGCCGATGCGTTCGAGGCCGAGGCTTGTGGCGTATTTTCCCAGCTCAACAGAGCCCGATTTGCATTGTGTAACATTGTAAACAATCAATCCACGGCTTATGGCTTCGGCCAAACAGCCGATAAACCATTCGTCGGTAGGTGCATTGCCCGAACCAAAAGTTTCTAAAATAAGGGCTTTAAGTCCGGGAATGGCCAAAGTGCTCCGAACAACATTTTCCGATATGCCCGGAAAGAGTTTGAGGATCGTTACGTTGAAATCGAGCCGGGTATGAACTTTAAGCTTTTTAAAGTTGGGTTTTAAAATATTGTTTCGTTTGAAGCGGATATGAACCCCCACTTCAGCCAGAAGCGGATAATTGCCTGATACAAAGGCGTTGAAGCGTTCGGCATTGAACTTGGTGGTACGGTTGCCACGCATCAGCTGGTTTTCGAAATAAATGGCCACTTCGGGAACAGCGGCCAGGCCGTCTTCTTTAGCGGCAGCAATCTCGATGGCGGTAAGAAAATTTTCTCTCCCATCGGTTCGAATAACTCCCATAGGCAGCTGCGATCCGGTAAAGATAATGGGCTTATTCAGATTTTCGAGCATAAAACTCAGCGCAGAGGCTGTGTAGGCCATGGTGTCGGAGCCATGCAGCACAACAAAACCATCATAATGTTCGTAATTTTTTTCGATTAGCTGCACCAGTTCAACCCAAAAGGCCGGCTTAACATTTGAAGAGTCAATAAGATTTTCAAACGAGTGGAAATCTATTTTGTAATCGAAAAATTTTAGAACCGGCATTTGTTCATAAATATTCTCAAAATCGAAAGGCACGAGGGCGCCGGTTTCGAGGTCCTTGGTCATCCCAATCGTTCCGCCGGTGTATATTACGAGTATCGTGGTTTTCTCTTCTATCATCTCTTTTAAACTTTAAAAAGAATCCGTGCGTTTTGTGTGGTTATTCTTGATAATTCTTCGAGGTTTATGGATCGTATTTCGGCTGTTTTTCGAGCTATTTCGATCAGATAGCTGCTTTCGTTTCGTTTACCCCTATAAGGCACCGGAGGCAAAAATGGGCTGTCGGTTTCGAGCAGCAGGGCTTCGGGCGCAATTTGAGCAATCACATCGGGGAGCGTACTATTTTTATAGGTTACCACCCCTCCTATTCCCATCATAAAACCCATATCCACAATTCGTTTAGCCTCTTCTAAATTTCCGCTAAAACAATGAAACACCCCTTTCAACTTTCCGTTTTGTGCTTCTTCAACCCAATCTAAGATCAATGGAAAGGCCTCGCGGGTGTGGATGGCCACCGGCAAATCAAGGTCTTTGGCCCATTCGAGCTGAGTGCGAAACACCTGACGCTGGGCTTCAAAAAAGCTTTTATCCCAATAGAGGTCAATGCCTATTTCGCCGATTGCGCAAAACCTCCTCAGGCTCAATTGTTTTTCGATTGTCTTCAACTGCACCGCAGCATCTTCCTTCACCGATGTGGGATGCAAACCCATCATGGGGAAACAATTTTCGGGATAGTGTTCGCAGAGTGCAAGCATAGAGCCGATAGTTTCGGCATCAATATTGGGCAGCAACAGTTTGGTAACGCCCTCATCAAAGGCACGCCTGAGCATTTCATCGCGGTCGTTGTCAAACTGTTCGAGGTAAAGATGAGTATGCGTATCTATCCATTGCATGCTACAAAAGTAGGGATATTTGTTGTAAGTTTATCCCCCTCGGCCAACGAAATAAAGCGGTGTTGCATATGCCCGAAAGCTTTACTTTTGCAGCATTAATCTGCCGGTTTTGAAAATTCTTGTCATACGTTTCAGTTCCATTGGCGATATTGTGCTTACCAGTCCGGTAATTCGCTGCCTCAAGAAGCAATTACCTGATGTTGAGATACATACTTTAACCAAACCTCAGTTTAAGGGTATTTTTGACGAAAACCCATACATTGAGCGGGTACACCTTCTCGAGCCTCATTTTGCCGATATGATAAAAAAGCTCCGGGCCGAGCATTTTGATTACATCGTTGACCTTCACAACAACCTTCGCTCGTGGAGGGTGAGGTTGGCCCTTGGGCTAAAGTCGTCGGGTTTTCCGAAACTCAATTTTCAAAAATTTATTCTTGTAAAATTCAAGGTAAATCTGCTGCCCAAAGTGCACATTGTGGAACGTTATTTTAAAGCAGTAAGCCGGTTGGGCGTAAAAAACGACGAAAAAGGGCTTGATTTCTTTATCCCTCAGGCCGATCGGATGAAAGTTAACGATTTGCCTGTCCATTTGCAAAAAGCTTATTATGCTTTTGTGATTGGCGGCAATCATTTCACAAAAATACTTCCGGTTCATCAGGTTGTTTCGGTTATTCAACTGTTTGACAAGCCTTTTGTGCTTCTTGGGGGCAAAGAAGACGAGGCTCGAGGCGCTTCGATTGAAGCCGAAACCAACGGAAAGGCTTGGAACAGTTGCGGCAAGCTGCGTTTAGGCCAATCGGCCTGGCTCATCGGGCATGCGCAAGCTGTTATTAGCAATGATACGGGTTTGATGCATATTGCTGCAGCCTTGCGCAAACCCATTGTTTCGGTTTGGGGCAATACCGTGCCCGAATTTGGCATGACGCCGTATATGATAACTGATCCTGAAAAAAGCATCCTCATCGAAAAAAAAGGCCTTTCGTGCCGGCCTTGCAGCAAAATAGGTTATCCGAGCTGCCCAAAAGGTCATTTTAATTGCATGGAGAAACTTGATCCGGCAGCTATTGCTGCCGCGCTTAGAAAAGTGGCTCAGGACGACTAAATAAAAACAGCTGTTGCAAAGGCAAACAGCCCTCTTATATCTATCTCTTTATCAGAAACTTACACTTGTAACCTTTCCGCTAACGTTGAATGTTTTTCGCAAAGTTCCGCCGGAGTATGTTCCGCCGCTATAAAGTCCGTCCACAACCGTTCCGCTGTGGCTTCCTCCGGTATAAATTGAATAGCTTTGACCCGGCTGAAGCATATCGGATGAAAAGATGATTGAGTAATAGGTGCGTTTGGGCTGAAACGTAAGCAGATCGTCGCCGGCCGCATTTTGGATGTGGAAAAGCGTGTTTGCCGACAACGACTGATAGAAGGTGATCTTCAGGCTATATTGTGCTGATGTGTTGGAGGGCGCCTGGGTCAAAAAAGAGTTAGTACCCGAAATAACCAGCAAGCCCCCGTTTATGTTGCAAGTTCCGTTGTAATCGAGGCCCACTTCGGGCGAGCTTTGCGGCCCGTGCACAACCACCGTTCCACCGGTCATAAGCACATTGCCATTGCTGTCAATACCATCACCAACGAGCGCATTAACCATCACATAGCCGCCGTTGAAAGTAACGAGGCTTCCGTCGCTTGGTTCGCCTCCAAAACCAAATGTAGCATTGATGCAGTCGTCGTTCGATTTTACGTGTGTATTGCCGCCATTAAAGGTAATAAATGGCGCTTCGATGCCTTCTACCGAATTCACAATATCGAGCACACAATTATTGATGGTGATGGAATTTTCGGCTTTTATACCATCATCCGAGGAGCTAATGGTAATGTTTCCGTTTTCGATGCGCACATCCACATCGGCTTTAATGGCTTTTGCTTCGGCATAATGCGCGTTGAAACCACTACCGCTAACCAAAAGGCGGGCGCCGGTGGTAGTTATTTGTAAGGTGGGCGAATCGTCGAGCGTGCCGATTTGGATATTGTGGTCGGCCGAAATTCCTTTTCCGGCTTTTCCCGTGCTTAAGGTGGTGAGGTTACCGTTTAGCAACAGAATGTCGTTGTCGGCCGTAAGGCAAGTGGCAACATAGGCATCCGCTTGTCCGGCTGCATTGGTATAAACCGCCCCGATTCCCGAACAGCTGATGTTTATTATTCCTCCCGTCATTACGATATCCACATCGGCAGAAATTCCTTTTCCGGCTTTTCCGCTACTGCTAATCGTCAGGTTGGCACCGGATAGCAAAACGCTTCCCGATGTTTTAATTGCCGTGCAATAGGATGGGTTGTAGCCCGATGCAACAGGTTCCAGCACAGCGTCGCCGGTTGTGTTGATGGTGATGGTTCCGCCGCTAAGGCTAATATCCTGATCGGCTTTAATGGCTTTCGATTGGTTGCCGTTTACCGTTATTTCGGTTGTGCCTCCCGAAATGAGAATGGTGCTATCGGCAGCAAGCCCTTTTGATGATGCCGAGGCAAGCTGAATGCTTACCGAACCCCCGCTGATTTTCAGGTATCCGAGGTCGGCATCAATGCCATCGCCTGTGGCCGCCACCTGCACACTACCCCCCGAGATCGAAAAGCCGTCTTTTCCGTGGATTCCATCTTTTGCAGCACTTACAACGCTGATATTTCCTCCTTCTACTTCGATCTCGTCATCGCTGCAAAGCCCATGCTGTTCGTTGCCGTGGCCATTGATAATCAGGTTTCCGCCGCCTTTAAAGAGCATTTTTGCTTCGCTAAAAAAAGCCGCTTTCTGATCTTCGCCATTTGGCGCCGCAGCATATGTTGCCCCATCGGTTAAGGTGTTGGTGCTGCCATCAGCCAGGATGATGGTGGCTTTCTTTTTCGATTGGATATTGACCGCGGCTCCTTCGGGATTGGCAAGCGAAAGCCCGTTGAACGTAAGGGTAAAACGTTTTTCGGTATAAATTTTAAAAGATCCGTTGGAAGTATTTCCGCTCAAAACGAAGTTGATGTCCTGAACCGGAGTAGTGGCATTTACTATAATGTGCGCTCCCTGAACATTAACTGCAACCCCCTCGAAAGCAAGCGGATTGAACACCCGAACCGATTCTTCTTCAAATGCAATTTCAAGCGTTTGTGAGGCAGGCCCGAAAGTAATGCTGTCAATCTCATTGAGCTGAAAAGCATATTCTGCGCCAAGAATCTTAAAAAAAGCCATAGAGCCGCTATTGTTGAAGTAAACACTGTCAGCATTTCCAACCGGCGCACCCAAAGTGGCTTTGTTGGCCATATGGATATACATGTGTTCCTGCGCGTTTAGCGTCAAAACTCCAAAGATCAGGCTCAAAGCCAGGCAAATATTTTTCATTGTTTTACAAATTTTACGGTTTGACCGTTGATGTTCAGAATATAAAGGCCACTGCTCAACATACTTACATCGAGCGATTTAGCAGGCATTACGATTTCTTTTTCCATCGTTAATACTCCGTTACTATTGTAAATTACCGCTTTTCGGGCTGTTTTCGGAACCCCTTTTAAAAAGAGTATTGTTTGAACCGGCGAAGGCATCACTTCAAGGCTTTGCAGGTGTTTCTCGGCAATACCGGTTTCGGTGTCGAAAGTTATTTTTTTAATATTTGCCAGCGCAAATGATGTATTTGTGCCACTACGAGACTGAAGCACCAACTCGCCCGGGTTGAAGTGAAGGTTCTGCACATTGCTGAGCAACTCGTTGTGAATTTGTCCGTTGTTTTGCTGTATCTGAATGCTTTGGCTGCTTAACTGCAGGGGCAAAACAACAACCATAAACAGTAAAACCGGAAATAGATTTTTGAGTTTCATCATTTTATGGCAGTTTAGTTTAAAGGATAAAAGAACTATTGTGTGGTAAGGATGCTAAAAAACATTTGCTTCGTGCAAATCTACATATATCCGTTTGCATAAATATCATCTTTTTGTGGATTATCAAATATTTTGACATTCAAGCCATAAGAAGCTGCATTATTCTATTGTTTTTGAGGACTTGAAATGTGCAATCAGTATTTGTGCTTTTGACGGACCAACAACTCTTGCCAACTCTTCGGCTGAGGCTTGCGACACTCTTTTGTACGACTTAAAATGGATTAAAAGTTTTTGCGCCGTATGTTCGCCAATGCCTTTAATTTTGTTAAATTCGCTTTGGATGAAGCCTTTTTCAAACTTTTTTCGATGGTGGGTTATGCCAAACCGATGGGCTTCGTCGCGCAAAAACTGAATTAACCGAAGCGATTCCGATTTTTTATCTATGTAAATTGGTATGCTATCGCCCGGAAAAAAAATTTCTTCCAATTTTTCGGCAATGCCAATAATGGCAATTTTTCCGCGCAATCCGAGCGCTTCGAGCGCTTTCACTGCTACACTAAGTTGGCCTTTGCCCCCGTCAACCACGATGAGTTGCGGAAGTGGTTTTTCTTCCTTTATCAAACGGCTGTAGCGGCGTTCGATTATTTCGCGCATCGAGGCAAAATCATCCGGTCCTTCCACGGTTTTAATGTTAAAATGCCGGTATTCGGCTTTGTTGGGTTTTGCATTTTTAAATTGCACCATTGCAGCCACAGCAAAATCGCCCTGGAAGTTTGAGTTGTCGAAACACTCAATGACGTCGGGCAACACATTCATGCGTAAGTCTTTTTGTAATTGTTGCAAAACACGTTTCTGATGTCGCTCGGGGTCAACCAAACTGCGTTGTTTTTCGGTTTCCATTTTAAAGTGCAGGGCGTTGTTTTCCGAAAGGTCGAGCAGTTGTTTTTTTTCGCCTTTTTGCGGAACGGTTATTTTCACTCCTTCGGGCGGATTTTCGATTTTAAAGGGCAGCACTATTTCGTTTGCACCATTCCCAAAGCGAAGCCGGAGTTGGTTTATGGCGATAGAAAGGATGTCGGCCGCGCTTTCGTCTAATTTTTTCTTTACTTCTACCGAATGTGACAGTATTACAACTCCCTCCACAACCTTGATGAAGTTTACCCAAGCCACAGCAGCCTCATCAATGATGCTGAAAACATCCACATTGCTGATGCTTATGCCAACAACGGTTGATTTGCTGCGGTAATTTTCGAGAATCTGAAGTTTTTCTTTTATTTCCTGTGCGTTTTCAAACTCCTGATTTTCAGCATATTGCATCATCCGCTTTTTCATTTTCCGCAACAAACCTTGTAATTGTCCTTTGATAATTAAGCGTATTTCGCGAATCATCTCGTCGTATTCTTCGCGACTTTGCAAGCCTTCGCAGGGGCCTTTGCAATTGCCGAGATGGTATTCCAAACATACCTTATATTGCCCGCGCTTAAGGGCGCTTTCCGAGATATTGAGACTGCAACTACGCAATGGATAAAGCTGACGTATCAGTTCGAGCAAGGTTTTCATCATGCGTCCCGAGGCATAGGGCCCGAAATATTCGCTTCCATCTTGAACGATATTGCGGGTAGAAAAAACCCGCGGAAAAGCTTCGTTTTTAATACAAATCCAGGGATAAGATTTGTCGTCTTTGAGCAAAATATTATAGCGCGGCTGCAGCTCTTTGATCAGGTTGTTTTCGAGCAGGAGAGCCTCCGACTCGCTCGAAACCACAATAATTTTCACATCGCGGATGCGCTGAACTAAAACGCGTACTTTGCCGCTTTGCTCTTTTGTAAAATAGCTGCTCACCCTTTTGCGCAAATCTTTCGCCTTACCTACATAGATTACCTTTCCGTTTTCATCAAGATATTGATATACACCGGGTTCGTGGGGTATAGAGGGCAAAATAGAATGCAAAAGATGGGGTTTGTTCATCGGCTGTAGCGCTTCATTGGTTTGCAAAAATAAGGGAAAGCAGCGATTTTGTCACGTCGAGTTGCCAACGCGCCAAGATGTAGGTTGCAAAAAATGCCGGCAAAAGGCGCGCCGGCAAGGTTTCTGGTTTGCCGGCTTTTTGCCTGAGGCTGCAAACCACTTTCACACCTGCCTTTGAGTTGAAGAAAAATGTACATTTGCAGGTCAATTGCTGCCTGCTTTATGTCGGAGATGAACCAGATAAAAGCGCCCATTGGCGCCGATCTCGAGCGTTTCGAAAGTGTTTTCCGAAATGCTATGCGGTCGCCCATTCCTTTGCTCGACAAAATTACGGCCTACATCACCCGGAGCAAAGGCAAGCAGATGCGCCCCATGTTTGTGCTACTTTCGGCGGCCATCAACGGGCAGATTACCGAAAGCACTTATCGTGCGGCGAGTCTTATCGAGCTGCTTCATACCGCCACTCTGGTTCATGATGATGTGGTGGACGATTCGAACGAGCGGCGCGGTTTCTTTTCTATTAACGCCTTGTGGAAGAATAAGATCGCTGTTCTTGTAGGCGATTACCTCCTTTCGCGGGGAATGCTGCTGGCACTCGAAAACAATGATTTCGAGCTGCTTCGTACCGTTTCTCAGGCCGTAAAAGCCATGAGCGAAGGCGAACTGCTACAAATTGAAAAAGCCCGGCGTCTCGATGTGGAAGAAAAGGTGTATTTCGAAATTATCGAAAAGAAAACTGCTTCTCTTATTGCATCATGTTGTGCCGCTGGAGCTGCTTCGGTAGCTGCAAAACCCGAAGACGTGGAGCGGTTTAGGCTTTTTGGAACCTATGTGGGTATTGCTTTTCAGATTAAAGACGACATTTTCGATTTTGAAGATACACGCCTCATAGGCAAACCCACCGGAATTGACATAAAAGAGCGGAAAATGACCTTGCCTTTGATTTATCTGCTCAACACCAGCACAGCGGCCAACCGGCGCACAATCAAAAACATGGTTAAATATCATCATCAAAATCCTGAGAAGGTGCGCCGGGTGGTGGAAAAGGTAAGGCAATCGGGCGGCATTGACTACGCCACAGCCAAAATGAACGAATACGTGGCCCTTGCCCATGCGCAGCTCGACGGACTGCCTCAGTCAGAGGCGCTCAATTCCTTAAAACTGTTGGTGGATTACAGCATTCGTCGCAACAAATAAGAATTCGCTTTTTTCGTGACAACTCGCTATCCGCGCTTTTCCTTTCAAATGAAAAAGCCGTTATTCGCAAGCAAACAACGGCTTTTTGCTTTTATCGAATTTTCGAATCAGTCACGTGCTGCCAAAAAACGTTCGGCTTCGAGGGCGGCCATACAGCCGGTTCCGGCAGCGGTGATGGCTTGCCTGAAAACTTTATCCTGCACATCGCCACAGGCAAAAATCCCGGGTATATTCGTGGCCGTCGAATCGGGCTTGGTAATGATGTAGCCAACCTCGTCCATATCGAGCACTCCTTCAAAGAGTTCGCTGTTGGGCTTGTGGCCAATTGCCACAAAAAAGCCATCAATATCTATCACCCGTTCTTCCTGAGTCTTATTGTTGATAAGCACGGCTCCTTTAAGGGCTTTCATAAAACCTGTTTCTGTTCCGAAAAGTTCTTTTGTATTGTGATTCCACAGCACTTCGATGTTTGGCGTATTCATGACGCGGTTTTGCATGGCTTTTGAGGCACGCAGCTCATCGCGGCGAACAATCAGATATACCTTACGGCAAAGTTTGGCCAAATAGGTAGCCTCTTCGGCAGCTGTATCGCCACCGCCAACAACGGCCACATCTTTTCCTCTGTAGAAAAATCCATCGCAGGTTGCGCAGGCCGACACTCCACCGCCTTTAAACTTTTCTTCCGACTCGAGGCCTAAGTATTTTGCCGTTGCGCCGGTGGCAATGATCAGGGTTTCGGCCAGCATTTCGCGGCCCTCATCGTCTTTTACCCTGAATGGGCGGCTGGTTGTATCCACCTCAACGATGCTTCCCCAGCGAGTTTCGGTTCCAAAGCGTTCGGCCTGTGCTTTAAGCTGGTCCATCATCTCGGTGCCTGTAATTCCGTCGGGATAGCCCGGAAAATTTTCAATTTCGGTAGTGGTCGTCAATTGGCCACCCGGTTGTAAGCCTTCGTACAGTACCGGTTTCAGATTAGCACGGGCA
>CAYYDS010000002.1:0-37879 GCA_964470665.1 uncultured Lentimicrobiaceae bacterium | reverse complement strand
TTTATCATTTAAATTTAATCCAACACTATCTAAAAAATCAAAAGTAAGAGGGATTTTAAAAATATTACCTTTATCAGCATATACCGTTGGTTGAAAAAATAACATTTTAGATATAATGTTATTATTCATTGTATTATCGTTAGTATATAACTTTACAAAATTTTCAACAAAATTATTATATCAAGATTCAGATAATGATAATTTTTGTACAGATTTACTATATCCTGAATTATTTTGTATATACCCCATTAAATGTAATCCTCAATCTTTACCATGTGTAGGATTATTTAATAAATCACTAAATATATTTTTATCTAACCCCAAATTTGATATAGTTTTTCTCATTATTTGAGGAGCTTCTAAAGCAACATTTCTAACTCTATCTCTAGCAATATTATCTTTTTTAGCATTTATAAAAAACGAATCAAGCGGAATATTATCTGTTTTTTGTAATGAATAAGCTATATAATTTATAATACTATTTATTTGAGAACTAATACTATTTATTTGAGTACTATTTCTATATCCCTTTTTTATATTATCATTAATAAATTTATTATTATTTAAAGCATCTTTTATTTCACTTATTGTCAATACTTGATTATTATTAAGTGCTTGTTTAGATATATATGAAGAAATTACTAAATCATATATCAAATTTAATTGATTTGAAGCATTAGTATAGTTTGTTAAGCCTTCTCAACTAAAAAGATCTCTTAATTGTTCTGTAGAAAAATTTTGACCAATAACATCAGAAAAAATATATTTTCAAATATCATAATCACTTTCATTAGTTGTTAATGGATTATTGTTATATAATATTTTTTTATTTTTAATAACAATAGATTTGTCAGAAGATAATTTTATTTCTAATTCATTTTCTTTTTCTTTAATATTAGATTCTAAAAACAAAGATCCTTGAATACTTCGTCTAAGTTGTTTAACTCTTTTATCAATAGCTTTAAAATCAGATTTAACTAGTGTGTTTGTATTTGATTCTTTATCATATAAACTTTCTGTATAAACTATTGCTTTAGAAGTAAGTAAATGCTTAGAAACAATATCATATAAATTTCAAGGTAATTCTCCTCAATTTGTTTCATTATTTTTATAATATTTATTATATCTATATCATAATGAGTTATCGTCTTCATATGGAGAATAAACAGCGTGATATAGTGTTTGCATTGCTTTTATCAATGATTTTTCTTTAATAAAATATTTATCAGAATAGTGATACAATTGATGCATTTTATCTTGAATACTTATTGTATCAGATCCAAAAGTTTTAGTATTATCGATTTCATCCTCCTCATTTCAAAATGAAGTGTTACTATTAATTAAATTAGATAATATTCTACTAATATCATTTAAATTTTGCATACTCATAGTTGTTCAATCATCGTCTAATATTAATGATTCAATATAATTTTTTAAATATTGAGGAGTAGATGTAGACATAGCTGTCTCATTATCATAATAAGATTTTTCTAAAACCTTTCGTTCAAAAGAATACGCATTTCCGTTTTTAGTAATAAATTTAGTATCTCTAATAATTTTATCAAAATTATGTAATATATAAGCTGCTTCAGCTCAAGTTATTGTAGGATCAGCTAAATCAGAAGAAATATTTTTTAAATTAGCTTCTTTTAAAAACAATTTACTGTATATCAACGCACTCCTATCATCTAAGTGTTCAATCTTTAATTCTGTTTTCAATTTATTCATTAATGTTGTTTTTCAAGCATTAATACTTTTTGTTAAATCAGAATTAGATATAACAGGAGCAATTGTACCATATTTAAAATAAGTTATATTAATTAAACTTTTATGTAATTTTTTAAGAAATTTAGTTTTAACTATATTACTTGAAAAAAACTTATAATCTTTATTTTCAAAAGTTATATTATCATTTATTTGTAAAGACTCATATTTAGTATTTACATCGAGAGCATAGTTTATAACATCAATTCAATCAGAATTAGTAAAATGTTTAAAGTTACTATTAATATTTTGATCAGAACGGATATTGTTATAAATAGCAATTTTATCCTTAATTTTTGTTTTACTCCCAACAGCATCAATATAACTTTTTACAGTACTTGGATTATAAGAATCAAGATCTGTAAAATATTCATCATATATTTTTTTAATCTCTGGGTTACTTGTTTTTAAATTTATACACTTTGCCATATTGTTTAAGGTTTACAGTCTTCTGGTTTATTTTCTTCTTGATATTTATTTAACGCATCTATAATTGATTGATCGGTTACAGTTTTACCTTTTTTATATTTTCAATTATTTCCTACACGAATATAATTCTCACCATCCATATTATATTGTATTTTATCATCATAGTCTATAACTTCTATTGTGGAAGAATTTAAAGTAGAAACAGGAACAGGAGGTTGAGTAGAAGTCGGAATAGTAGATAGATTAGTAGAAGATTGAGAATTAGATTGAGAACTTGGAATAATAGTAGAAATATTCTGATTAATCTTAGACTTTTTCTGAGAAGTATTTTTTAACTGAGGTTTTGATTTAACAGACTTAGTAGTAGATTTATTAGTATTAGTAGGAATAGAAGGAGGAGTTTGTGAAACAATACCATTGTTCATTTTCTTAACAATATCTAATCCGTCTAAATAAATATTTTGATATTTAAGAAAACCAGGTACTCTAGCATTTTTAACAATCTCATCTGTTGCTTTATAAAACCCATTAATATGTGTGTCACTTGTTCTTTTTTTACTTAACCCTGTAACAAAATATCCTCCTGGAAAAAAATATCTTTCTCAACTTTTTTCTACAATTTCTTTAAAATATACATTATTATTAAACATATCAACATAGGTTGATAACATAGAATTTAATTTAAAAAATATTGGAACTACACCATTTTCTAATAATGTTTTTATATCATATCGCTGTTTTTTAATATCCTTATCAATATTAAACTTACTTAAAAGAATACTAATTACATCGTCTTTTGTTAATAATTGTAAGAAATTTAAGTAGTTTGAATTTGAATTAGCGGGAGCGTTAGCTAAAAGTACACTACTTCTATACTGTATAGAATCAAAATCCTTTAATCGTCCTAAAAAGTCATCAATAAATTTATTTAAATCACCATCGTTAAAAGCACCGTTGTTTAAAATATTAATTACATGTTTTATTGAATCTTTATAATTATCCTTATTTTGTTCTATGTAATATCAAGAATTTCGTTGAGATGAAGAAAGAGAAGCTCCTCTTTTTTCAGTATCTATTAAATCTGAATTTTCAATGGGTGTTGTAACACGACTAGAAATAGTTATATCCGTTAATGAATGTAATCTCCTATCTGTAATAAAATAATTATTAATTAATTCAATAGCTAAGTCTTTCTCACTACTATCTAAAGTTATAATATCATTGTCTAAATCTTGTTTTAATAAATATAAGGACAATATAAATTTTCCCATATTTACGTTTTTTATAATAGATCTATCTGATTTCGCATAATTTTTCATAAATTCAGATGGTGTAATACCAACTTCATTTAACATAAACATATATGATGATTTGCTAACTAAATCAGTACTTTTTTGATTATTTTGTAGTTCTTCTAAATAATATTCTAAAATATTTTTATTTTGATCAGCTCTTCAGAAATTATTATCTACAAATAAAACAGTTCTTCCAGAAAAATGATTTACAAAACCTTCAGAACCGGGGGTTAATCTAACATCTCCAATTTTATTTCTTCAATATATTGTTGTAAAGTCATTTACTTCTTGTGGATTACCTTCCCCATAAGTATTTTTTCTAATAAATTTATTATTTTCATTATAATAATCATCTATTATAAATTCACCATTTTGGTTTAAATATTGTTTTATTGTATTAGTATTAACATCATTCTGTGATAATTCTTTATAAAGTTCACCTAAATAGATAGTTCAGGAATGTTTAGTTGTTGTAAATCCCTCTATACCCTTAAAATTAATAGTAACAGCTAAAAAATATTTATTTAACTTCTTATCATATATTAATTTAAAAGTTAATAATTTTTTAAAATCATCTCACGATTCAATAATACTTTCATCAATATTACTTATATCGTCAGCCGAAAACGTTTCTTTTATAAAATTTAATAAAAAACTATCATAAATTTTATCAGGATTACTTTGTAAGAAAAAATCAGAAAATTTTGCAAAATTAGATAATTTATCTTGTGATTCTGAATTATAGTTCAATAAGTCATATAAATCTATACTATTAGCACACATGAAAGTTTTATCTAAACTTGATAAATTAATAGCAATTCTGTTTGGAGTAGCTATATTTTTTTGTTCTGGAGCATCTTCCTTTTTTAATAAGTTTAATATTTCATTACTTAGTTTTTGAAGTTTTTTTTCTTCACTAGCTTCTTTAGTAATTTGCTGTTTATTTTCTTTATTTTCTTTTTTAGTAGGATCTACTTTAGCATCTTTTAACACTACATTTAACATATGATTTTTAAGTTTATTTAAATCATCAGTAGTAAATTTTTCATCATAACTAATACGATATGATATTTCGTTAGAAGGTAAAGTATACTGGCTATTGTTAACCAAAATAACACCGTGTTTCGCTCTACTTACTAAAGTATATAATCTTGCCGCAAAAGTATTAGATTTATCTTCACCATTAATTAATTGTCAGTCTATATCTATAATAGAATAAGCTGTTTCAGCACCTCTTGTGTTTTCTGGAGGTAATATTGTTAATAATTCACCTCTTAAATTATCAAATCATCCACTTCTTTTATTTGTAATAACTGTTATTTTTTCACCTGGTTTTAATCCACTCATTAAAGATTTTGCTTTATCGTGTAAAGAAGAATCATTAGGTACAACATCTACACCATTTAATATTGTTTTATCAACATTATAGAAATGTATAAATGATAATTGTTTTAATTTTTCAAATACTTTTTTTCTTCCCTCCCGCGGATTTTCAGTTTCATTATATTCTCTAACAATATTATATAGTGTTTTGTTGGCTTGATTCATAGCCATATTATTACTACGTAAACGCAATACTATTTCTGGAGATTCAAAATTAGCTCCCTGAAAATATAAATTATTGTCTCTTTCTCGTAATCCATCTTGTTTATTATCACCAAACATTAGTACAGTAATTCCTAATTTTTCTAAAGCTCACATTTCATCATTATGAAATCAAGTATACTCGTCTACCAATATAACATCAGGTAATTCTACATCTGTTAATTTAGTAATATGATCTTTAGTTAAAAATTCAGTTTCTTTTCGTTCATATGCTTGTAATGCTTCATTATAAATTGTTTCTCCAAAAATTTTACTAAATAGTTCTGTTCTTGAAAAATAATTTGGTTCTTGTTTAGAAGATTCAGCTTCAGTTTTATTAATACCTTTTACATTATTTTTTAAAGTTAAGGTATAATCAGAAGGAGAAGAATATCAAACTTTTAGTTTACGATCTTTACCTTCTGTGTTTTTTACAATCATTTGTTGTAAAATAGCATTTGTTGCTTCTGGAGTAGCTGTAGATTTTCCACTTCCGGCTACACCAGTAGTTAACATCATTTTCTTTGAAATATTATTTGGTTTAAAAGAACGAGTATCATCATCAGAAGATAAATAATGTTCAAATGCTGGATTATTTATAGTAAATGCAACATTTTCAAAAGAAGCTAAATATTGTTGAAAAAATAAAGTATGTTTTAAACCATTGTTCAAAGCGGTTTTATATTCATTATTAAACTTTTTAATATCATATGCTGATGATGCCATTAACAGATGAATTAGTAAATTAATGTGTATATCATCAGCCGTTGTAGTTTTGTTAAAAACAGTACTAACAGTTGTCATTAAATCTTTTTCACTTGTTATTACATTAGAATTAACAAATGATTTAACAACATATTCTTTATTAGTATCGTCTAATTCTGAAAATACTTTATTAACAGCACTTAAAAAATCAAAAAATAATTTTATATGATCTTCATCAGGATTACTCAGCAAGTTATCAATATTATCAATGTTTACAAACTCTTTTATTACTAATTCTATAAAAGAATCACCGCTAATAGTTTTTATATTTTTTAATTTGTCTCCAGTTTCTCCTTTGATAAACGCAGTTATAATACTATTTGTTCCTTTACTTCAAACAATTTCATTGTCCGCTATTTCTGTTTCAGCTCTACCTTTACCGTTATCAATAAGTTGATTTATTTTTCTTAATAAAGCGTCAGTATTTGTAGCATATATTTCAAACTCTTTACTAGTTAATGATTTCATATCATAATCCTTGAAATAGTTTTTCATTATAGATACATAATTTAAACCTTCTCCTAAAGTTGGACCATCATTAATAAACAAGCTCATTATTTTAGATACTGTCAAAAGACTATCGTGCATTAATCTTAATCGATCAATCAACCCTTCTTCTGGCTCATACTGATAGTTAGGATCATCTAAAAATTTAAGTTGTTCTTTACTAATAATTTCATTAATATTTTCACCAAATAATTTAGTAGTTACAGTATTTGTAAAATCATAAAGACTACTATCTACACTTACATTATTATCTATAGATGATATAATATCAACTATTTCTTTAGATTTATCATAAGTTTCGTTTATTACTTGATCCATTTTTGGTTTTAACAAAGCATTATCAAAAACAACAGGATTAGGAGTAGTAAAATTACTTATTAATAAAGAAGGTAAATTTAAAGATATAAATCTTATTTTTTCAGCTAATTTTAAATCAGATATTTTTTTATTGTTACCATCTTCTTTAATCCCGTAAGTAGATAATATAGTCGCTATATTGTTATTAGCGTTTGTTAAGTCGTTTATATTTACTAAGTTTCTAAAAACTTGAATTTTTGTATCATAATAATCAGCAAGAATATCATTTAATTTATAAACATTAGTAATATTATCGAGGGGATTATTAGGATCTACTATAGTATTTTTTTCAATACCATATTTAACTTCATTATATAATACATTTATTTCATTAAAATCTTCATAATCAATACTTGATTTTTCTAATATATCTAATAGTCTATCTATATTGTTTATATCGCTGTCTATTTTTGTTTTAAAATCAGGTGTAAAATCATATGTAGTTAATAATGCTTTTGTGTTATCATACTCAGTATCATTTAATTCAGACTCAAATGCTTTTATAAGAGTGTTTACATTATCTAATATGTTTACGTTAGGGTCTAAATCAATATCAACAATATCTTTTCAAGTATCCTTATTGTCATTAATAAACTTAGTTGCTCGTTGAATTTTTGCATCATCACCACTTTCTAATAAAACACTTATCCCTTCTAACACGTTAATATTTTCAACAACTTGAGCTTCTCAATCAGATTCAATTTTATATTTTAAATATTTTAATTTATTTATGGGAGTTAAATCTGTAAAATTACTATCAATATTTTCTCAACTATTTTCATCAAGTAAATAATTTAAAGCAATTCCGTCTGGAGAAGTATGATCATTTATTATATTTGGATCCTGATCTACTAACTCAATAAAATCACCCAATACACTAAAAGGATCTACTTTCCTAAGACTAGTTTGATCTTCATGTCAAGCTGAAGGCAATATGTTAAAAAAGGCTGTAGCTACATTAGGCTTCAGTGTAGGTAATTTACTAAGTCTTTCTAAATCTTTTTTGTATTGTTTTATAGATTCTATCGTTTTATTTTTATCTTCTTCAGTTAAATTAAAAGAATCTATTACATTGAAAGATGGTTTTAAATCATCAACAATTTTATTTAATATTTTGTCAACTAATAAATTAGGATTATGAGAATTATATGTTTCTCTTAAATATGTTAAATATTCCTTAGTATCTTTATCAATATACTGGTGTTTATCAACTATTTCCTTTACTTTATTTAAATATTCTATTAATAAATCATCCTCAAATAACACACTATCTGTATCAACTGATAATCCACTATGTGTATTTATTTTCGTTTTGATAAAGTCAGAAACATTATTGTTTGTTTGAGCATTATCCATGTTTCTGCTTTCTGCTTTAATATATTTATCAACAGCTTCTATTTTTTCAGCGTCAGGTATAACATCACCTTTTATAGTTAAATATTTAAAAATATCAGGATTTTCATTAAAAAATTCTAATTCTGTTTTATTTTTTAAAAATTGTGTTTTAAAAGTATCAAAATTTAATAATTTTTCAACAGCTTTGGTTTTATATTCTTTTGTTAATTTATTAAATTCTTCTTTAAAATTAATTAATTGTTCGCTATAATTGTTAGAATTAACAAAATTCTTAGATAATTCTAACATACTTCTATAAAACTTTAAACCATGTTTTTTATGAAATTCTTGTTTATTAGAAGAATATAAATTAAACATTTCATCAACTTTTTGAGTTTCAACTACACTCAGTTGTTGATAATTACGATCATACATTGAATAAGCTAATACTTCTTTATTCATAGCAAACAATTTATCATTGATTGTTGGATTAAATCAATATGGTAAATTTATTAAGTAATCCGCTTTTTTAGAACCACTTAATAAATCATCTAATTGTTGTTTATAAATTTCAGATTCTAAAGGTAATCCTTTATTCGCTTGTTTTTGTTCATCGGTCCAAGTTAATTCTTCTGCTCTTTTCTTAGTATAATTTGCTAAATTAGAAGTAAAATCAGACATTATGTGTTCACTAATAGAAGAGTTATCAAAGAAATCTTGCTTAACTGATAAAGCCTCAACAAGAGCATCTTTATCTATAGCACTATTAACTATATCGTTATCAGATAGTCTATAACCACCTTTATTAATAATAACATCCATTAATGTTACATATTGCCTTAACATATCACCTAATACTTTATTTTGTGATTTGTTTGGATCATCGGTAACATCGAATGTATCTTTTGTTTTTTTATCAAAAGACAAGTTTTTAGAAGCAACTTTACCATTTTTTACTTCTTTATCAATAGTAGCTAATATTTCATCAGTTTTGTTATTTCTAATGTGATCCATTAAAACACCATACAGATTATTATCTAATGCTTCATTAAAAGTTTGTACTTTTTGATATTCATTATGAATAATATCATCTAATTTCCCAATACCTTGAAACATAGCACCACCAATAGCACCACCAACAGCAGACGCTAAATAACGCTGGAAAGGACTTGATTCTAAAAACTTTTGTTTACCTTGTTTTTCAGTAATCCCTAATTTTTTAAAAGCTCAGTCTAATTTTTCCATACCAAAATATATAGCATCTTGTAAAGCTTCTTCAGAAACCTCTTCAAGTGACTCTTTAACCATATTTGCTAAAACACCTTCTTTGTTATCAAGTATTTTAACAAAATTCTTTTGCATAGTATTTCCAAATTTATTTACAGCTTTTATGAATTTAGATGATCCAGCTTTTGCGGCAGCTTCTAAAGATTCTTTAGTTCCTGTTTTAGCTATCATATCAGCGGATAAAGCTTTTACTAGTTTATTAGTGTCGTCTAACCCTAAACCACTTAATGCAACATCACCCAAACTTGATGCAAAGATACGATGAAACCCATATAATGCTCCCATCATACCAACAGCCGTACCTAAATCACTATAACCATTTTGTTTAAATGTATCATACATATCTGATGATTGAGTAAAAGCCATATATAGTTTAGATCCATTTTCTGCTAGTTTTCTAGATCTTTCGTTAGCTAATTTTGTTACAGAATTTATACCAGTTAAATATTCTTCAAAAAAGACCGGATCAATTTTGTTGGTTTTAATAGCTTCTTCTAAAGTTATCCCATACTTAGAAAGATATGTTTTTGAATTTTTATTAACAAATTCAGCAGCTTCTCTACTTGCTGCTTTATCCATACCTAATAATTTAGGTAACTTAGCTATCATTCTCTGTTGGTATAATTGACCAACAATTTCAGGTAACATATTACCTAATGATTCAACTGTAAAAAATGAACCACTTCCTTTATCTGATGTAGAATAATCAAACTTTCTAACAGCAGAATCCACTTTGTTCATTGCTTTTCATATTCCTAACTCTTCATCTGGAATAATAGCTTTACCGAATACAGAGAGTGCTTGTGTTAGAAAAGTAGAAGCCTGTACTAAACCATAAACTCTACCAACATAGGGTATTAAATAAGGAAGTACAGATAATAATGATTTAGCTACTACAGATCCAATAGATTTATCTATATCGTCTGAATCAAATACATCAAATTTATTAGCTTTAGATCCATCTTCTGTTAAAATGTCGGCAACATGTAAAATGCCTTTATTAGCAACATCTCTATTACCAAGTGTTTCATAAAAGGGCATTCCTTTTTCATTTTGTTTTCAATCACCAGCATAATGTATCTTTTGTTGTCCAGAAGGAGTAATTTCTATTCCTGTTTCTTCTCACCTAGCTTCAATTAAAGGTTGCTTGAAAAAATACTTTATACCTAAATCATTAGGAGAATAATCTTCTCAATCATTTGTTTCTGTATTAAATACTTTTTGAGTTTGAGCAGCTTCACGCATACTTCTTGTAGGAGCACCTTCTCCGAACAATCTACCAATACCTTTTGTTTTTAATTCAGGATTAACAGAAGGTCGCAAATATACTTTTTGTTCACCTAAAGGTAAACGATAATAATCAAATAATATTCCTTTAGAAAAAACTTCATCTAATGTATCATCTTCAATAAATTCGTTAAATTCTTTTAAAGCAACATCATAATATTTGTCAAACTTACTTTGATTGAAATTTCCATCAGTATCTACAAATAAACTTAATTCTCTTACCTGTGGCATTTTCAAATAAGCATCTTTCGGTAATAAACCAATATTATTTTTGTTTATACCGAAAGTGCGTAATTTTAATTGTCAATCACTTTTATTATCGTCATTATGTATTTTGGATGCTAACCAATCGTGTTCAAAAGTATTATCCATATTATTTTGTTGTTGATCAAGTTGTTATTGGTGGAGTAACTTTATTATGCATATTATCGCTACTTCTATCTAATTCTGGACTATATGCCCATTTAACTTCATTTAATGTTTTACTCATTGATGCTGTAGTAATTCTATCAGGACTATAAGGAATATAAATATTACCTTTATATATATTGTCTCTACCTAAAAAGAATGATTTTAGTTTAGTACCACCTTTCTTATTATCGGCATAATTACTAGGATCATTAATTGTTCTAGTTAATAAATCACGTAAATTACCTTCTTCTCGATGATTAATTTTAGTTACACTTCTATTATTAGAACTTACTAAATTACCATCGTCTGTTCCATATCCGCTCATTACTATAAATAATCGAGTATATTCTTCAGGTATTTCTTTATCAGGATCAAGTAAAGATGGAATAATATTACTATATACTTTAAAATCTTCGTATATTGATTCTTTATCACTATCGCTTAAGTTTCCACCTCTCTTATTTATTTCTTCTTCTGCGGCTTTTATTCTTCCCATTAAATCAAAATCAGGATGAACACTACCGTCTGCTTCTTCTACTGCAATCATTCTAGCAACAGCTATTTTTTCAGCAGCATTAAATACAATACTGTTTCAAGCATCTTCATCCATTCGTTGTTCTCCAAAATAAACAGAATTTACTTGTCCTGCTGAATTTAATCCTGTTTCAGTTATTAGTTTATTTAAAGTAACACTTCTACTAATTGGTTTATTGGATAATGTTACAGGGTTTGATCAAGTACTAACATTAGTAGCAATCATTTCATTTTCACTTCCTATGTTTAATACATACATTGGTTCTACTTTACCCCTGTTTTCAGTAAGCATTGTTAACCAATTTAATTCTTGAGAACCACTTAATCCATCACCACCTCCACCACTTTTACTACCAGGTAATCCTTTTTCTCTAAACGTATCTTTTTCAACATTTTCGTGTCGTTCTGAAGTATAACGATTAACAGATTCGATAATGGTTTCTTCAAATGATTTTCCTGTGACAGCTGCTCTTAACTGCATTAATCCTTGTTCAGTAGGAGTTAATCATTCTCTTAATTCTATAACTAATGCTTTTCCATCTTCGCCTGGTTTTAAAAAACTTTCAGTTAACTGATATTCGCTTTCTTCTAATCGTAATATACCATCTTCTATTTTTTGACGAGTTGCCCCGCTTTTACCAATTTTAATTGTTTTGTTTTTAAATTTATCAATAACATCTATTAGTTTAGTTTGTATATTAGAATAACTAGATGAACCTAATACAACATCTATTAAATTATTATCCGTAACATAATCGTGTCTATAACGTAATGCTTCACGGTTTGTTAATAATTTATATTTGTTTTCTCCGCTAGAATAAACAAAACCGTTTTCGGTTTGTACTAAATTGTTTCTATTTTTACTTATATCATTAATAGGTATATAGGTTAGACTTTGTTCTTTCAAATCTAACCCTAATACCATATTATTTGTAACAGCGAAATCATTAAAACTTTTATTATCCTTACTCCATTTTAATGCTTCATCATATTGTTCTTTATTATTTTTTAAAATAGTTAAATCTTTATTATATAACTGTAAATACCTAGAAGTCGATCCTGTTGAAAGACTCATATTATTCATTAAATGCATTCATTTTTGAGTAAATCCATTAACATCAGAACTAAGTCCTTCAACCTTATCAAGTTTAGTTTTATCGTTATCTATTGAATTACTCATTTCTGGAGAAGCTCCTTTTTCCGAAGGTCTATTCATAAGAATAGGTTCATAAGGAACTAAAAAGTTATAATTACCCATTACTCTTTAATTTTTGTATATAATTTAATTTTCCACCTTTTTGACGAACTGATGTTTTATCAGGATTACCTCGTCCATAAGATCCACTGTTATGATACTCATATAACCAAGGACTCCCATACCGTAAACGATTAAACACTGTTGTTAACTCGTCTATTTCCTTTTCTAATCTAATTTTTTCAGCTTCTAATACAGAATTACGAGCAGACATATTAGTTAATTCAGCTAAACGAGTAGATTTATTTGTTAATTCAGTATTAATTCCCATTAAGTTTTTCATATAATCATAATTATCACTCTTTGTGTCATATTGTTCTTTCAAAACCAATCCTACTTTATTAACATCAGAATTAATTTTTACAATATGTGTTTTAAGATCAGCTAATCCTTGCATTTTTTCTCTACTAAGTTCATTAAGTTTAGCATTATTTGATGCAGCTATTGATTGTCTATGTTGATTACTTAGTGTTTGAGCATTTGTTAAAGAAGCATTATAATTATTTAATGTTTCAATATTTGCAGTATTTGCTTTTATATCTAAATCAGTAGCTTGTTTAATTCCTTCGTATTTAGTTGCTGTTAATAAAGAAGGATCTGAAAATCTCATATTATGTACTTGAGAAAATATTTCATTTTTAAAAGGAGTAACATCTTGTAATACTGGTGCTTTCGGCATAACAATAGGAGAAGATATGGGATCAAGAATCGGTTGATAATTTTTTAATTTATTATAATTACTTATACTTGCTGCTATACTACTACCAGCATTTCCCATATTAGTAATCATTGTATATCAATCAAACTTAGGTCTAGGTAATACTGATTGATTACCGACACCTATTGTTGGACCTAATGATTTAGAAGATTCAGTAACTCTTTTTGGAATAACAATGGAACTACTGAATAATGGTGATTGTGTTTTTTGTCAATTTGCTACAAAGGTATTAAAAGATTTATTTTTTTCATCTTCGTAACCTCATGTTTTATTAAGAATTAAATTAAAATCTTTATATAATTTATTATTTGATCCTAATTTTAATTTTCAAGGAATGTTAAATGAATCGCCTAATTGTAAATATTGTATTTTTCCACCAGACTTAAAATTATCAATTATGACTGGTTTAAATTTAAGAGCAACATCATCTCAATTAAAAGGATTTCTGTTAAATTTTTCTTTTGAGTTTAAAAATTCATTATATATTTCAGGAGTTATTTCTTCTGCGCCTCAAAGATTAAGTTTTTCAGGTTTATTAACTTGAAGTCCTCTAAAGAATCAATTAGTTCTAGGATTAGTTGTTACTTTTTTACTATAATCAATAACTTTAAAATCACTTATATCAGCATCATCTAATTTAAGATCGCTTTTAACTTTACTCTTTGCTGCAGTACTAACTTCTCCAGATCTATGACCACCTTTTATATCCTTTCAACTTCTAGAAGGATTAGCTATTTCTACCGTTCTTTTAACAACATTTCCATCTTTTCCTTTAAATTCTACATCAGTTTTTAAAACACTAGAGTCTTTAGTTGTTTTCGATTGAAGATTTTTCTGTATGGTTTTACTACCTCCAACAACAGCTTTACCTGTAGTTACAGCAGCCATCATTGTTCTAATATTACTTAAGTCAGTTGTATTTAATTTTGTAAATTCAAATTTACCAAGTTTTTCAAAAGTTTTACCAAAACTTTCTCTTTGTGTTGGATCAGTAATTTGTTTACCTAACATTAAAGCACTTAATCCAGGTAACATAAAAGCTACTCCTTTTCTAATTCTTCCTAATTTAGCTAATGCTCCAAATCTTGTCATCGAAACACCATCGGCTCCTAAATTTGAAGCAAATCTTACAAGATCGCCTAATTGAAATCCATCAGATAGATCCGCTATAAAATGACCAACACTGCCTACTGCTCCAATAGCACCTCCTGCTATTCCCATTCCTGGTGCTGGAGCAAGAGCTATTCCCATAGATAAAATATCTAATAATGTAGCCCTTCATCTAGCTCTATCATAATCAGATATATCTCCTCCCATTTTTTCAATACCACCTTCTTTAGATACATCTTTTCCAGTAATAGACATGGTTTTTCTTTTATCTCCTATTGAATACATTGCTTTTGTTGCTGCGTCTTCATCTTCTTGTTTTACTTTACCTTTTTGAATTGGAGAAAGAGCACCTTTATTAAATTTTCCACCTACTTGATAGGTTGCTAGAAAATAAAGAGCGTTTTGAGATAGATTGTTTGTTGAAGAATTAGACGTAAATGGAGAAGTAAAAGGATTTAATGTTCATTTATTATTTACATTATTTATCACTCAAGGTAATTTAGTACCGTCTTTTGTTTGATGAAACAATATACCTTGATTTGGTGTTCTTAATTTAGCTCAACCATTTTGATTAGTACCCAGTCTTGTTCTTTCTAATACACTGTTATTTAGTGCTTCTAAAAACTGATTATGTCCTTCATTCAATAGTTTAGCTTTACTTGCTAACATATCTATATAATTTTCTGAAAGTTTAGCGTTATCTAATCAAGTAGATACTTTATCCAAGTTATATTCATATAAATCTGGAATACCAATTACTGATTTAGTTGGATCATAACTATATTCTATGTCATCAAATACTAATTTATTTTGATCGATTGTACTTTTTATTGGATTAAATGGTTTATACTGAGAAAGATCATTACCTTTTCCTATAATGTATCTTTCTTTACCTGTTGCTTCATCTAATATACTAAGAATAGAAACATCTTTTTTTTCACCTTTTGGTATAAATCTTTCACTAACATCTCCTATTCTAAAATGTTCTGGTAATCCTTCCATTCCCAATAAAGCTAAGTTAGGAGTAGTAAAAGGAGTATATGTTGCATAATTACTAGCTAATAATGAAGTTCGGTGTTCTGGTCAAGCCCGACTTATAGGTACTTCTGTATCCCCTATTTTTACGGTAGGTATAGTAAGTTGTGATAAAGCGTCTCTTTGAGTAGTTGTACTTTCTGGATTAGTAGTTGTGGTTGTAGTTCTATCTGAGTTAATAGAGTTATCCAATAATCGTAAAAATGTACCATCTGTTGTTAATTTAGCAATAGCTGAAATATCACTATTTGTTGTTTTAGGATCATATCCGTTTTCTAATTCTGCTATAAGATTAGAATATCGTGTTTTTAAATCATCAGCACTTTTAATAGAAGTATTAGAAAAATCATATTGTTCATAAAGATTATTAAAATAATTTTTATCATTTAATGAATCTTTAAGAACACTCGCTATATAAGATGCTCCTGCATTTGGATTAGCCCAATATGCTTTATGATGATTTTCTTGGGATATATCAAAAGTTTTATCAGAAACTAAACCACTTAATAATTTAGATAACTCTGTCATAAAACTGAACGCTTCCTTTTTAGTAGGAACAACGGGTTTTGGCTCTTCTGGATAAGCACCATAATCTTCTTCAAATTTAAGTAATTCTCTACCTATTTCACTTAAATTGATACCTTTATATCCTTTAGCAGATATATAATCATTTATTAATTTATATGTTCCATCTGTTAATTTACCAGCAGTAATATTACTCTTAAATTGATCATTTAATGTAGTATTTACTAAAGCATATTGTAAAACATCTGAAAAATTACCTGGTTCTAATCCTTTCAAATGTGATGTAATATCTTGTTCGGTATATTTTTTTAATTTGTTCCCTTCTTGGTATTTTCGTATGTGTGCCATAATATGTTCAATAAAAAAGGGCATCTTAAAAAAATGCCCTTATCTTAAATTAATAAATAAAAATTAAGAAAGGCGTTTAACTAGTTTGCCACCTTTTTTATAAACAGGTTCTCCTTGTGGTTGTTCCTGTTGAGCTCCTTGTGCTATTTCTAACAATGCTCCGCAAACTTGTAATGCTTGTTCACAATTCTTAGATTGTAACGCTTGTTCAGCACCTTGAAGAATTATCATCATTGGATCTTGTTCTGGTTGTCCACCTTGTGCTGGTTGAGCAGGCATTTGTCCACCCTGTTGATTTTTCCTAACTTTTGTAACTTTTTCGGTTGGAATTAAATTCATTTTGTTTTTAGATTAAATAATTATTGCAATAATCTATGTTTCATTAAACATTTATCATTAATTACAAAGGTAACAAGTATTTTCCTAATTACCAAAATTATAAATATATGTTTGAATAATGATATATAATCTCTATTTTTTAATATCTACATATTCGGGATCGGCATTTTCTTGAATATCAATATACTTTAAAATAGTTCTTCCTAATGATCTGTAATCTTTATCTGATTTAGATAGATCAGCTTTTTTAGCTAACTCTATAATTCGTTTTGAATGTTTTCTACTAAAAATTCTTTCTCCTCCTTCTAAGTTCATTTGAACAGATCCATCTTGATTTAATATTTTTAAAACATATTTATTATCATCATCGGATTCTTCATCTAATTCAAATTCTATTTCATCACCACTAATTATGCCTGAATTAATATTTACTTCTAAAACATATAATACATTATCTTCTGTTAAAAAAGTTTCATCATTAGGAATACCGGCATACGTTCTTATTACTTTTTTATTTTTGTCTATAAATATAATATCTAATGGAATAAGTGTATCTTTCATTCAAAAAGATACTTCTTCTGGAGTATCAAATACAAATAACATTCCTTCATCTTTTGGTAAACTTTTAATATCAGATAAACCTTTTTCTCTTTCTTCGTCTGTTTTAGCTACCTTAACATCGTATTCTTTTCCGTTTACTTCTAATTCCATTATACTTCTATTTTTTCGATTAATGATACGTTATCTTGAGTATTAAATAGAAGTTCTTCAACAACTCTTTTTCCTACTTCTATTCATTTATTTATTTTTTCTTTTTCTTTGCACTTTTTACATTCTTTATAAGCCTTTTCTAAATAATCCGTAAATTCTTTATGAATTACTCATTCTTCTCTTTCGATTTCGGCTTGTTGATTATTATCATTATCCACAACAGGTATTCCTTTTTTGGTTATTCCTTCTATATCCATATTGTGTAATCTAGCGTGTAACGCACCATCGGGTAAAACATTTATTGCTCCTCCTTCTTTATATATAGGTAGATCCAACATATAATAATATTGATTATCCATATTGTTTATTCTTCATCCATCATTTCTAAATGAAACAGCTTCTGGATCATCAGAATTATATCAATTTACTTCATTTGTAAATTTCTCAGATTTTGGATCAACATATCATTTATATTTACCATCTATAAAATTAGTACTATATGGTTCATATTTGTTGTTAACTATTTTAAAATAATCTTTTATTAAACTGAAATTTTTAGGTTTTCCTAAATCATTTCAATATTCGTACATATTAAACCCAGAATTTGTCTGTAAATTTGCAGGTAATGATTTATAAAAAGTAACATATTCGTTTTGTTGAACAGGTTTAGATTTAATTTTCATACCTTGTTTACCAACTGCTACATTACTCATTCCTCCTTGTCTAGCTATTCTATTTCTAATTTCATAAGATCCTGTTTGAGATTGTAAATTTTTATTTCGTCTAGTTAGATTTGATATATATTTTTCATCTCGCATTGCTTGTTGAATATTTTCTTCTGCTTGTTGTCTACCAAATAAGATATTACCTCCAGCATTACTTACTGCTGTTCTAGCGTCAGAAGCTGTTCCAGAAAAACCAGAAGCTCTTTCTAATTCAGGATTAACCGTATATTTTGTAGTACGAGGAACAAAATAACCAGCACCAGGTATCATACTCATAACAAAATTACCTATATCATTACCAGTACCTAATCCCTCTGAAGCATCTACATTTCCTCCTGTGTGTTGTATGGCTTGCATTGCTGCGGCTCCAGCCATTCCTCAGGGACCTAACATAGCAACCTGATTAGTAATTTGATCATATATTTGATTAGATAGTTTACTATTACTATTATCAATAGTTGTGTCATGAACAGAATCTAATATGCTAGTAGCTGCTCCTATAGCCATTCCACCTAATGCATTTCGCATTTCTGCTTTAGCAGATTTAGCTGCGTCAGCAGATTTAGCTGCGTCAGCACTTTTAGCATTTTTTAATTCTTTGAGTAAATCTTTTCCTGATTTTATAGCAGAGTTTGTTGCTACAATTGTCTGAGATAACGTAGTTGGTGGAGTAATAGGTGTAATTTTTGGTAATGAACTATTACTATCTCAACGCATTTTTCGATACTCTATATTATTAAAATTTGTATTTGCTGTAGAACTAGGAACTTTAAAACCAGGATTAAGATTTACTGTAAAAGAATTAAAATCGTTTTTTGGTTTATCATTTGTTAAAGAGACAATATTTGAATCAGTCTTTAATGGTATACTCATAAAATCAAAAGACGATGGTTCTTCTATAATGTTTTTATTTGGGTTTATATTTAACAAAATCTCTGGTATTGGAATAAAAATATTTGAATTTGTGCCTGACGCATATGTTGGTGAGTCATTTACTGTTAAATTTGAATTAATATTTTTGGTTATATTTATATTTTGTTGATTTGTTGAAGATTGATTATTTGTATCCGTTAAACTTGAAATTGAATTATGAAGAGTTGGTGTTGGATTAAGTGGATTATTACTCTGTGGAATTAAATCACTAAAATAAGTTCGTATATCCTGTCAAGCTTTTGACGGATTATTTATATATTCAGGAAATTGATTTAAAAACTCTGAAACATCACCACTATAAGATGTGTACGGTTTAGATAATTTTTGTAATATTTTAAAATATTTCTGTCTATTTTCTTGACTAAGTTTTGCAAAAGAATGTTGATTATCTTGTGACATAATTAAATCGTATTAAATGTTGTTATTATCGCAGAAATAAATGTTAATTTACTTCCATCATATCTTAATCTTACTTTTAAATATTTGTCTCTAATATTACACTCATATCTTTTTGTATCAATATTTCAATCATCATTTATATTAAATCCTTTTAATGGATTAATACTATATCCCATTTCTGTTAATTTTTTAGGTAATTTTGTAATGTTTAAAGTATTTTCATTACTATGGCTACTATATGGTACATTACATAATCTTGTATATAATGTTGGTAATTTAGTACTATTTCCTATACTTCAACTACTTTCATTACTTTGTACAAAATTAATACTTGGTATTTGAACAGATCAATAATCATTTTTATAATGAATATTTCCTCTTAATCTACCATGTACTGCCGCATCAACAGCTAAACAGTGTACGTTTAAATAAAAGTATTTACCATCAAAACTAATATTTGTTCCAGATAAATTAGCATAATTATATATAGGATTGTCTGTCTTTAGTTGATAATTATTATATACCACATCGTATGGTTGAAAATTAAAATAATATAATGGAAAAATTGTAGATCTTACAATACCTTCTTCTTGAATAGGAACATTCATTTGTTCATAATATTTATTATATATTAAATTTTTACCATTTAATTGTAATATATTATTTCACGCTTCTTGTCTCCAAAACATTGTTGGTAATTCGTGATTAAAAGATAATTGTTCACCTAGTAATTTATAATGAAATGATTCGGGAGCAACTTTATTTGAAATAATATTCATTGTTTCAAATATTTTGTGTATACTTTCAGCATCAATTACTGTAAATTCTATCTCAAAAGGATGTTGTTTACCATATCAGTTAGATGGTTTATTATTTAATCCTCCATGTTTATATAAAGATAATTGTATATCTGTTTTATTAAATAAAACAGTTGAGGAAAAAGGAGATCCGTTATTATTTTTAACCGTTATAATTAATCTTAAATTATCACCACTTTCTCCGTCTCTAAATACAATACAACCAGTATTTTTATCAAATTTTACTTTCTTATAATTATCTTCAAAATCTGATTCAAAAGTATAACTAATAGTATTATTAATATCTTTTCTATAAATTAACTCATTATCAGTACTTTCTGGATCTATAACATAATTTTGATGATAAAATCTATTATTTGTTATTTTATTATTACTATTTAATAATATCCTATTTATTGTATCTAAGTAGATATTAGGATTTTGTAAATATAAGTATGATAAATTCTTACTTTGTTCTCTATCAAAAGAATAAAAGTAATTATAAATATTAGAAGATAATAACGGAACTCACGAGTAAAAAGTAATTCACTTTTTTAATAATTCATTATAACAAAGATGTCATACTTTTTCTTCTAATGTAACATTGTATTTATTAGTTGATAAAGTATCATAAAAAGTAAACATCACATCTCCTTTGGTTTTATTATAATGAGTAGATACATCTCGTATTCCGATAATAGTAGTTAATTCATTATTTTGTAAAGTAATGTTATCGTTAAGAAACTTTTGAACAGATAAATCAGATATAGTTTCAAAACTTGTACCATTTGTTCGTCATATTTTCTTATTTGTGGTATCTATACCATAAATAAAATTTGGCGTTTTAATGACAGAATTTGCTCACTGACTACCAAAGGTATCATTGATAATAGTTACGTTCTCTGCGAGCAGATTTTGAGTGTTAATATAGACATTCCCACCAACACCTTGGGCGGAAAGCAATCTTTCGTTTACTGGAATTATACCAACTGCGTGTTCAAATACACAAATGAGTGAATTAAACCAAGAAACTATCTTAGTAATTCCTCCATAATTAATCGGATAATCTCTATAAGCTGTACCTCTAAATGTTCTAAATCCATTATCGAAAGCATCTGTTATTGCAACATTAGAGTATGAAATTCTAGTATGAAAATAATTCTTCAAATAAGGTACACGAGGTAACATTACGTTATATCTATCGGAAGTAGTAGAATTATATCCTTTATTTAATACATATGATTCTGGAACATTATATGCTGAACTTGCTGATACTTCACGATATGGATAAAATGTTCTTGGATGTCCGTTTACTGCTTCTTCTGCAGGATTTGATATATCTTCACAACGTAAAGAAATATTATTAGAACTTCTTACTTTAAAAGTAATTCAATGTCCTAAATTTACAGCATTTATATCAGCTCTATTTATTTTAGCTATTTTTTCATTATCGCCTTTTACATAATTCTCTTTTCAAGAATATGGTTTTAATATTCTATCGTTAATAGGAGTTTCAGGATCTTGAAAATTTCAATTCATTCTATGTGTATAATTACATATAAAACAATCTCCTCGATAACAATCGTATGTAATTGAATTATTGTTTACTGGAATAACTAATTTTGTTCGTTTACTTATAGCATAATATGGTGAACTATCATTTTGTCTTTCAGTAAAATAATTATTCATATATTTTAAATCATATCCAGGAACATAAATGTCTATAAACTTTAATAAAGTTCCATAATATTTAGACAAACCTAAATAAGAATTAAATGAACCTCTAACAATATTGTTTGTCTTTGAATCAATAGATTCGTTATTAATATATTCAAATAAATCAACTTGTTCCCTTTCACCAGCTCTGCTTTTAAACTCCATATTGTTTAACATACAAATAGAAGTATCTTCAGAAACTCCTTTTATATGAATAGTTTGAAAAATATCATCTGTTGAAATATTATAATTTTCAATCATAAATAATCTATCAGTATAACCAACAGTTATAGGATTATTAGATGATGGTTGATGATCAGAATATCTAATTTTAATTTTGTCTCCAGTAAAATAATTATCTAAAAATAAACGATTTAGTGTATAATCTGGACAAATTGCTGTAGAAGCAGATGGTTTTTTAACCTCATGTTTATGTTCTGAAAAATTATGAGATAGTGTTTGATCACTATTTAAAAAACTTTCAATATAATATTTATTATCATTAAAAGGAATTACTGGTAATTTTGATTCATTATCATAACCAATAACTAAAGCTTGAGATAAAATACTAGGTATTCTTTTTTGTCTTACAAAGAAATAACCATTAACGTATTTATTTAATTCTGTTAATACTTCTTTAGATATTTCAAAATTAATTCCTAATATATCATCTATTTCAACATTAGATTGATTTAATCTAACAACTCCGAAAGAATTTTCTAAAGGATATTGTCCATGAATTAGACCATCGTCTGTTAATTCAATATATTGTCTATTTTCATTTGAATCTTTTAAAGCAAAAGCAGTATACTCAGAATTAGTTGTTAAATCATTTCTACCTCTAATATTAAATACAGGTGAAAGTGTATTATTTTTTAAAATATATACTATCCCAAAACGATATATTTCATAATTTCAATAACCTAAATTATAATATATATTAGTTGGATTATAATAACCTTCTGTATTAATATAATCAACATTTAAAGATAATTCAACATCTGATATTACTACTTTTGGTAGTATGCGTAAAGATAAATCTTCTAATTCTACATAATCAATTTCAGCCTGACTAGTATTTGCGAAGAATAAAACATTTTGTAATTGTTCTTGTGATTTAACTTTATCTACAATATTATATTGTAAATTAATATCATTAATAGATAAAGGAGTAATTGATTCATAACCACTTATTGTAATATTACAGTTACTATTAACAACAGAATAAGATTTATTTATTTTATATGCTGTTGTTATTTCATCACTTATTTCAGAAGAAGTAGATCTTGTATAATAAACATTAATTTGATTATAGTTAGCATCACAATTTAATATTCTAAATAATATAGATTTAAAACTATTTTCGTTATCAATTCCTCCTCTAATTGATCTTGGTGACTCACCAATAAAACAACTCACAATTCCAGATTCTTCAATAAAATCTGTTTCATTTCCATCATCATCTACGTATTTAAAATAAAATACATAATTTCCTACTTTCATATTACCATTTGGAGCCAATCCTAAAAAGTAAACATCAGGAATAGCGATACTTTGTTTATATAAAGATACTTCATTTTCTAAAGTATCATCATTATATATATTAGTATCATTATTACCATCTCTATCAATAATAGAATATTGATTGTTTTCTAAAACTGTAAATCTAGAATTAATTAATCGTGGTTTATTCTTATCATCATTTAATATTAAATTAACAGTTCCATCATAAGAGGGTTGTATTGTTATATCAACTGGAGATGTAATATCAAAATCTAATTTATTAGTATTAAATTCAACAATTTCTCCAGAAGATTTACGTAAATTATTAAATGGACGATATTTATTTACTAATAATCCACTAATAGGATAATTACATAAGTCTTTTCTTTCTAAATATATCCGTAAATCGGATAATTTAAAAATAGGATTTTCTCATGATGCTCCATTAGTTATAGTAAAAGTTGCCATATTAATTTATAATTTTATAAGTTGTTATTTTAGCAGCATCTGCTAACTGTTCACTAATAGGTGGAGATAAATAACTAGTTACACAATCAGTAACCATATAACTTTCCGTAGTTAATCCACTAGTATCTAATAGTAATTCTTGATAATCGTTTATTTGAACAACATCAAAAGCAAAATTTAATTTATATACTTCATCAGAAATAGAATGTCTATCATATTTATTTAATTTTTTTAAACGATTACTATCTAATATATATGCTGATGATTTATTTAGTAAATTATTTTGATCATCTTCTAAGATTAATTCATTATTTTCAGTTTTAAATCAAACATTATTTTTATTAGTTAGCGAAACATTATGAAAATCATTAGCTTTTGATACTATATCGTTTGTTTTATGGTTAAATGTAAATTCTGTATTTTGTGAATCAAGTGTAGTATTATAAGTAAACATTGTAGTTACATATTGTTTTAATGTAGTTTTAACTTCATTTGTTAATGTTAATGCGTCTATTGCAGAATGAAGCTTTGATTTTATTTCAACATCATCATATTTTAAAGTAATATCTATTAAAGCATTAGTAGTAATATTTAATTTGATTTCTAAATCATATTGTTGATTATATATTGTATTTTTTGGAACATACTTAGTAACCGTTACACTATTTGGTTGTCCAACATATATTGTTGAAAAGAATTTATCTAATACTGTGATTAATTTAGATGTTCCTATTTTATAAATACTACTTCCAGAAGTACCAGAATAATCTAAATTATGATTACGTTTATAAAATTTATTAAATGTACCATAACTAGAATTATTTTTACTATTAGTTTTTCATTGAATACCAACTCAATCTCTGTATGGTGTTAATGCTGTTAAATCATTACCAGATAATCGAAAATAAGGACTCTGTGAACCATAATTAAATAAAGATGATCTAGTTGCTCTTTTATTAACATCTATATTTGGTAATGATTCTGAAGTTTCTAAAGAACTAATAAATAATATTCTTGGTACAGATGCATATTTACTAATATATAATCCTAAAATTTTATCAAAATCAGAATCTTTATAACCATTTCCTATTTCTCCAGAAAGAAAAGTATTTGTTACTCTACTAGATGTTAAATCTTTACTGATTTCATCATATTGTCATTCTTGTAATTCTGCTCAAAACTGAGAATGATCTATATAATAAGAAATACCATCGTATGCTTTTTTATATCCGTGATTTCTTAAAGTTCATACTAATTTTATTTGAGGATTAGATGCACCATATGGATTAAATCCAAATAAATAATTCATTCGCTCAGTATCGAGAGAATCAAAATATGGTTTTAATTCATAACCAGTTAATAATAATTGTTTTGATATTGATGTTGATTTAATTTCGTTTGTTGTTTTAACTAATAAATCGTTATTAGTAATTTTAACTCGAATTAAAGTATCTTCATCATCAACATATGTTTTATCAATATTACTTCCTGTAATAGATGTATTATTATTAATTAGTGTAATATTTTCGTTTGAACCAATAATTTTTCTATCAACATTTTTAACATTTACTGAATTGATTGTATATCCATTTAATAAATTTCCAGTAAATGATGGAATCAATAAACTACTATTAGAAGTTAATTCTAAATTATCTGTTAAACCATATTGTGTTGTAGCATAATATTTTCCATATAAGTTTGTAATTTCAGAAGCTCCAATATTTTTATAAATATATTCGTCAGTATATGAATTATTTGTTAAACCAAATGAAGATTTAATATTATATATGAACGATTGTGTTTCAGTATTATATGTTTTTTTATTTTCATTATAAAATAAAGACTCATCATATAAATTAAAAGTAGATATAATATTATTAAAAACTGTAATCGGTGAGGTATTAAATGTCTGAGTTACAACATAACAAGTATTTTCTTTTACTTGGGGTCCTAATTTAAATTGATCAATAAATGTTCCAGTTCAATTTATTTTAGATTGTCTTGAACAACTTATTGTAAATGTTTCATTATTTAAAAGATCGTAAAAAGTAAAATTATAAGATGTTGCAATACTTCCTTCTTTAGGATAATGAGAAGCATCTCATAATAAATATAATGTATTATTAGCTATTCTATATTTTCATTTAGATTGTTCAAATGCTCCGGTATTTATTAAAGCTGTATTTATTTTACCACTAATTGTTAAATTTTGTTGTTCTCCTCATTTTCTAAATGGTCAAAGTTTATAATCTATTGTTTCATCTGTTACTGATGTTATAGTTAATTTTGGTAGATTTGGGGCACTATTACACAATGAGTATTTAACTTCTTGTCCATTTGAATAAACAATTCCTGATTTATTATTTGTAATAAGATTTTCTGGAACAGCTTTTGAAATTATTTCAACAGTTGTATTATTTCCAACTTTATTAGTTGTAATCTGTAATTCAAAATCATCAAATAATTTAACAGAAAACAATAAAATTAATCTACCTTTTTTACTACCTTTATAATAAATATAATTACCCTCATTTAATGGATTTTCAAAAGTATATACATTATTATTAATAGATACAGTATAATCTTTATCTAATTTTAGTAATTCTATTTTACTATCCTCAGTAACTATACCTAAATTATAATCTAATTCGTGTGCTAACGAGTTAGTTGTATCATTAAATTTAAATTTAAATTTATCTCCAGGATATATGTTTTTATCAGGAAAAATTTGATAAACGTATCTTGTTTTATTAGCAAAATCGTTTGTTATATCATTTACAACAACAATATCTCTATGGGTTTCGTCTGAAAATATATCTTCCTCGCTTGTAGATGGAGATGGAAATGATCCAATCTCACTATGTCCGTTTGTAGGATTATATGATACAATATATAGAATACCCCCGTGTTCTTTCATTCCTACGGGGATATATCCTTCTTTTAAATGTCAATCTTGTTCTGTGATATTACCCATATCATTTTGTAATACCATATCATCACCATTCATCGTAATCAATGTTGCGTTTAAAGCATCAGAATACGACTGATTATTTTTCATTACTGAATAAGCATCTATGTTTAAACCTTCATTAAAGGAGTTGATTGCTGTTTTTTTCATGCTAATGTCTCATATTTATAATTAGTAACAAGTCTAGATGTAATTGTTGGAGGTAATTCAATTTTATACATAAATTCAATTTTATTTTTATCAAATACCTCTGGAAAGTAAAAAATATTACCTATATCTAACATTCTTTTCATTCTATATAGATAAGGTTGTCCTATACTTCTTAATATAGCTTCATCTTTTAACTTATATACCATTATATTTTCGTAATTTATTTTCTTCTTTTTATGAAGAGTTCCATCTTTTTTTAGTTGATTTAATATTTTTTCGTGTCTTTCTGGAGATAAAGTAAAATAATAATATCCATCTCAAGGAATATCTTTTAATTTAGCTATAAATCTAAATTTTCTAGCTAATTTCAGAATATATACTTTACCTCAAGTTAAACTATGTTTAAATAATAGTCCTACATGAAAATGAAAAGAACTACCGTTTGTTAAATTAATATCACAACCTCAACTAAGTGCTCTCATTAAATTAGATCATCCATATCTCATTATTTTTCTTACATCTTCTTTAGGAAGAGTAGGAAATAACTCATACATTTGTTCATAATAATCTTCGATTGTTTTCATATTAAAAGTAAAATTTACCGTTATTTATATTTTCTGTAATTTTATCAGTTAATTTTCTCGGAATATATATTCTATGTGATTGAATATGTCTTGTTCCAGTTTCTAAAACCATTTGATAACCGCTAAAATTAGTAGCCAATATATCTACGTCTAACATTAATCCTTTTTGTCTGAGTTTTTTAAATTTTTCATCAGATAATCGTTTAATATATAATTTTCCATTATATCGTTTACCTGGTATACTAAAAGTAACATTATTATATACTATATCTTTAACAATTAATTCTACACTTTTAAGAAAAATTCTTGCTAAAGTTCTACGTATTTTATTAGAATGATATAAATAATAGTATGTTCTATAATCACCTTTTAATCTTTTTCTATAATCATAATCAATAAATAATTCATGTCCATTTATTGAGTAACCGTCAGCTATCCGTAAAGGATAAACTTCTTTTTCATCATACATTATTTTAAAGGTTTATATGACTTGTTAAATATCTTTCTATTTCAATTATATTTAGCTTCTAAAATATTGTTCATATCATTTTGATTTAAATGATCTGGTACTCTAGCTAAATTACATAATTTTTTTCATTCTGCTTCTAAATGCATTGCTTTTTGTAATACTTCTCTATTCATATTAATATAATATTCTTTTCTAGCTAATACAAAAGCAACATATGCTGCTATAGCACTTACTTCACGATCATTTAAATAAGGTAAATCTCTATTATCTAATTGAACACCATGGTATAATATGTGTAAAGGAATATCTTCATCAACATATATATAATCACCTATCTCACGATATTTTACATAATCTCCACTAATATATAATGGATTTTTTAATATTTTTTGTGCTTCAATAAAATGTTCAGTATTACCAGAATCATTATTAAATCCAGATTCTAATTTATTATGTTCAATAGATTCAAAAGTATAACAAACTGCTTCTATAATATCACAATTACATGGCAAAGCAACTTCCCCATTTATTGGAGTAGTAAAATAATGATATAGTCTAGTAGATTTATTTCCTATTTTATTTCAACCTATTAGTCCTATTTCCTCAAACTTATCATCAGATAAAGTAATACCGTATAATAAATTTGCTTCATATAACGCTGCATAAAAATCATTAGTCTTCATTATTTAGGTGCTTGATCGTTTGGTTCAACATGCTTAGAATATTGACGATAAAACATCAATTTCTTTTGAGTTAATCTCTTTTTTACTTCATTGTCTATATAAGTGAAATTACGTATTTCCTCATCTGGACAACAACCATAAAATTCTAATTGTTTTACATCTTTAAATATCCCTATTACTGTAACTTCTCTTAATAAAGGAGCATTAAATACTCAACAATCACAGAAATTATTACTATTAGGAGTACTATCTACAAAAACTACTGGTTTATTATGAAATCTTTTTCTATATTTATGATAATTTCATTCATATAAATTAGTATATACTATAAATGGATTTTGTTTATCCGTTGAACCAATATAATCAATTAATATAAATTGTGGTATTTCAAAATGTAATGTTGGAAATTTATTGGCTGTATTATCATTAATACATTTATTACATTTATCTATTGAATCACAATTTGTTTTAATACAAGGTATAGTCAATAGTAAATCTTCTTTCTGTAATTTTCCAGAAACCATTATTTCTTGAATTACTTTTAGTCTTTCATCTACAATATCATCTTCTAACTGCTCCATAGAAATGTTTGGAACAGAAGTATATCCAGATAAACCAGATACTATATCATTATATATTGCTGAAGCTAATTTACTATATAACATTTTATTTAATTTATTAAATTATTTTATTAAAAAGAAAAGGTGGGCACCCTTTTTACGGGATGCCCTTGGCTTTCACCATCCATCCTTTCTTATTTTTACACTTCTGCGTCAATAGTAGATGTAGTAATAAGACCATCTACAGTTGTAGTAACAGCGCCAGAGAGAACATAACATACGTGTTTAGTAATAGAAGTATTCTTCTCACCAACTACGGATGATCCTATTCCAACTCTAGGTTTAGTAAGAGTAAAAACATATTGTGTATATGTAGCACCTTTAATTGGCATATCACCAACAGGGGCACTAAATCTTAGATTTTCTGAAGTAGGTAATACAATATTTTTAATCAAAAATTCATAAGTACCCAAACCTCTAGAAGAGGGAGTATAACCTAAAGTAATATAACTCGAAGCAGCCCATATATCAGTAGTTGTGTTATATTTCTCAATAACATAATTGTTGAAAACTAAATAAGGATTAGCTCCAGTAATAGTAGCTTTATTAGCAGTATGTGTGGCTACCACAAGTGATTGTGGACCAAAACGATTAAAATTAACTAAATCTGCTATATTTTCACTAATATCTGCGACAGTATCTCCATTAGCTACATTAAATTCAAAATAAGACACTTTGGTTGAATCTGATAAACTATTATTAAAACTAGTTTCCATACTATCTACTAGTTTAATACTAAGTGTTAATCTATATAATCCTGCTGTTGTTGCGTCAGCATTTCCAGTAGGTGTTGCTGTTAAAACAGGAGCTACTCCAGCAGCACCTGCGGTTTTCTTAAAAACTGCTTCATTTTTTTTGAAAGTACCTATACCTTTTACAGTAAGTTTACCAGATACTGCACTAAAACTATCTGCTGTATTAAAAACGGTTGTTGTTGTAAAATTAAACATAATTATTAATTATTTTGTGTTTGTTGTGTTTGTTGTGTTTGAGAAGGAATTGCTTGATTAATAGGAATATTTGTTTGTAATCTAGGATTACTTGAATTTTCCATAACAAGTATTACTAACTCTTTTATGATCTCTTGGCAGACATAATCGGGAAATTCTAATACTTGAGAAGTATCTTCCGTTGTGTCTAATTGAAGTGGTGTTAATCTAATGTGTTGAGGTGTTTTTAAATAATCAACATACACTTTATCTAATTGAAATAAAGAATTATCTTTTCCATATCTAATTTCTAATCGTACTCTTGTTACATTTCCGAAACGATGACCTCCTGTTCTTTCAACAGTATTCAAAGTACTTCCATTACCTAATGTTATAGAATTTTGAGGAATAGTTAGTGTAATAGCTTCTTTACTATAAATATTATTCACTAATACAGCAGATGTAACATTTATTTTAATAACAGAATTATTAGAATAAACAGTGTTAGGTCCACTAGCAGTAGCTGTTCCACTAAACTCACCAATACTACTTTGATCAGCAGTAACTACAGTAAATGATCCAACTAAAATCATAGTTCCACCACTAATAGTATTATTACTAATATCTACTGATGTTGCTCCTTCATAACTACCTGTTCCAATAAAATTTGTAACAGTTTCACCATTAATTGTTAAATTAGTAGCTGTAGTACAAGTAATAGTACCTCTAAAGTTACTAGTACTTAGATTAACATCTGTTCCTCTTTGAGGAGTATAAGAATTAGTAGGTAAACCAATTTGAGAATTTACATTATGAATAAAGAAATAAGGATTTCTATAACTAGGTTTATTATAAGCATTATTAATAACTTGAGACCACATATCAGAAGTTAATCTTTTAGCAGATTGTGCTCATCTACTATTGGCGTCATAACATTTAAATTGTTTTGTTATATTATACTCACAAATACAATTAAGTACATGAAAATAATCGTCTGGTAAATTTACTTCGTAAGTGGCACCAAATATAGAATTAGTAGGATAATCATCAGACAAAGTAGGAGTTAATATACAAGTACTTTTTAATACTCTTAAATCATCACTTAATTGTTGATTAATATCATACAAATTATATCTTTTATCTATATACTGATATATGGCTTTATTTATTAAATAATTATAATCTTCTAACAAAAGTGATGTAGCAGATGTTTGATTACACTCTATCAGTGTAGCTTCATATACTTGTCTTGATGTCATTTTTTATTATTTTTTGTCTTTTGCTTTTTCTTCTACTACTTCTGCAGGAAAAAGATCAGGATAAGTATCTTGCTCAATCATCTTAAGCATTTTCTTATTTTTAGGTTCTTTCATTCAAGTAATTGCAGCACTATCTGAAGCACCCAACACTATACCTTCTCCATACATATATAGTTTATCTTTTATAAATATTACTCGTTTTTCTTTAGCTTCCACGAATAACAATCTTAAATTAGTATCTGTTCCAGTATATAATTCGATAATAATTTCGGGATTTTTCTCAGATACTCCAATTAAATAATCCTGCACATCAGGAATTGGAATATTACTCATATTTTTACCTAATAGTTTACATTTGGTAACTAATCCTTCATTACTATCTTCAAATATATAAGTTAACGCATCTTTAATTAAACGTTTCTTAGATACTTTCTTCTGTGATTCGTAACCAGGTTTTTCAATATATAACTCGGCTCTACCATATCTTGTTTCTCCACCATCTATAATTAGATTTCCTTGAGCATCTCTCGCATCACGATCTGGAGCAATTAGAGGATTATTTTTAACAGCATCTCATTGAGCTGATTCTATTTCATCTGATAAATCAAACGTTTTACCTTCCTCTAATACAAATATCTCAGTTTCTTTTATAAAATATCTTCCACTGTTAATTTCTTTATCAGTTAATATCATATCATTATTACTATTAACTGCTTTAACACAATCGGGATATCTTCCTGTTTTAGGATCTTTAACTGGATTAGTTATAATCTTATTTCCTGATTTAGGGTATACGCTTCTTAAAACGATAAGGTTTCTTCTTGCATTTTCCATATTAATTCATATTTTTTAAAAAGAAATTCTCTATTTAAATTCATAGAGAATTTCTTTCTTTTTCTTATTTATTTACTACACTTCAAAAAGTATAAATGATCTATAAGGATTGTAAACGGCGATTCCGCTATATCCCCAATATATAAGTTTTGATCCAGCAACAGCACTAGAAACTAAACCTGATGTCAAACCATCATAACCCCCAACACCTACAAACTTATTTGTAATAAAGTCTCCACCTTTCAATGTAAACATTTCAATAGCAGGAGTTCCTGAAGTTTTATCTTTAGTTAAGTTAAAGCAAGTAGCGAATCCTTTATTTGAACCATATTCTCTAGAATAAGTTCTATCTACTTTGAAACTAATTGTATTTCCACCGAAAACATAAGAATCAAAAGTAGCACCTACTTTGATATAATCGTTTTCTACCTTTGACCACAAATATGTACCGTCAGCTTGAAATGCTGAAAGATAAGAGAGAAGTTTCTTCTGAGCGTCAGTCCAGAATTTATCATTACATAAAAATACGTAATGGTTTCCAGTAGGAGACTCAGATTTTCCATTCATCATAGAAAGAACTGTCTGAAGTACATCTACGGTTAAGTTATTATAACCATATTTATCAGCAAATCTTTCAATCTGAGGAATAGCACCATCACCAATGTAAATAGGACGATTAGTATCGGGATCACTAATAGTAACTCTACCATTAGCATCTACGTTAGTTTTATTAAACAAAAGTCCACTATTCTTAACGAACATGAAATTGTCTAACAAATCTTTTTCTTTACTATTCATTTGATATACAGATTCTTTTTTATCTTTCTCATCACTTCCTGTTGCTATACGAACAAACATATCTTCGGTAGCTGCATAAACTGCTGACCAACTATCATCAACACGATGGGTAGTAATATAACCACGATGTCTTTCGATAGAACTTTGATATTTTGCGTAACCTTCTTCATGCATTTCAGGCATAGCTACTGACTGGAATACACAAGTATCACCAATTTGACAACCAGATGTATCAAGCACGCTACGATAATCATTATCGATCAAACGTACAGTTACTTTCCAAGATGCGTCACTAATTCTAATAGGTCTATAAAGAACAATACACTGTTGTCTAGTTTTTTCTATTTTAAATATATCGTATTTCTGGAAATAATTTTCAGTAAATACCATATCTATTTCAGAACCATTTGCTCCATTATCAGTAGGGACTGCTGCAAATGCAATTCTTTTAATCTGAGCATTTTTAACTTCCCACTCAAAATACATTGAATTAATCTTACGATATTTTTCGTCAGATTTTGCACTCATGTACACAATGTTTTTAAGAGATTCAGTTAAATATGTAAGGGTATTATCTTCATACATACTAGCTACAATACCTAATCTAGTAGGTTTATCACCCAAGAATTTAGTAAAGTCTGCATATGTACGGGTATCACCCATTGTTGGTCTTACGGTTGTAAAATTTGCTACTAACATAATTTTTATTAATTTTAAAAGTCGTCTTTAAAAAGAGTACTGTGGGATTTTACTCCACCTGTACTTTTATTATTATTTTTATTATTTGTTACGAATAAAGTTCCAGATTGTTGTTTCTTACCGTCTAAGAGACCTTTTTCGTAATTTGTTTTAGCCACAGATGATATTTCTCTACTATAATAGTTTTTAATATCCTGTAATGCTTCATCTCCTTTAATAGCAAACCATGCCATCTTAACAAGAGTATTAGGATCATTTAACGCTTTTGCTAAATATCTTACGTTTCCTCTATCTGTTTGAGTTAGAAAATCGTAAATCCCTTGCATATCATTATCGCTCAAATCTAATTGAAAACCTCCAATAGTACTAGTATTAATATTATTAAGAGCTTCAACTACAGAATTTTGAAATATTTCTTGCTGTTCTTGAAAAGCTGCTTCTTGTTCAGCCAATTCCTGTTCTATTTTCAATCTTTCTAATTCTTTGTATTCATTTCTCAAATTATTCATTTTTTTATCAAATAATGCCGAATTTGATTTATCATGTTCTAAAGAATTTAAAATTTCTTCTTCTGTTAAATCAGGAAATTTTGCTTGCATATCTGTTACGTACAATTCATCATCCGAAAATTGGTCTATTGTGAATTGGTCGAGTTCTTCTGGTTGAGTTTGAGATTGATTTCGTACAACGTTGATAAACTCATCAACTGTCATATTATTTGATCTTATTACATTAATAAGATTAATCTCATCATCGTCTAACCCGTAATCTTGATCTACATCTGAAGAATTTATTATATTGAATTGTTCATCTATTGATAAATCATTTCAGTTTTTTTCTTCTATCTCACCATTATCATTTTCAAATTTTATTTTATTAAAATCTGAAATTCCTTTTGATAATAATACTCTTCCGATTAAATCGTCATCATCGTATTGTATCTGAGGATCTGTAATATGTGGTTCTATTGTTCCCTCTTGAACGGGAATTTTTTCAGTTGGCTCTACTATAGATTGTAATTGATCATCTAATCCGTAGAAATCTAATCCATTTGACATATTAATTCATTTTATTTATTTGTTTTTATTGAACCAAGGAAGGATCGGTATAATTTTCAAAAACAGCTATCATTAAAGTAGCTAGTTTTGTATCAAATTCTTCACCAAAAGGTTTAGAAGATTGTGTAGGAGTATAAGTGCCATTAGCAGAATACTCTCTATTTACATTAATATAAACTCCTTCACTTGATTTATTACAGTCTACTCTAATTGTTATTGGAGCAGACGCATTAAAACTGTAATTTATATTTATATTAATTCCGTCAATTACGTGTGTACAATTAACGTTTGTTGTAATGTTTGTTGTTTGCATAGTATTTATTCTAGTTCATTACCAAAATTTTTCAATATTAAATCTAATACTTCACTATCCCAATCATTTAAATCTCTTAATGTAAAAATAGTATCAGTTTTCAATTTACCTATTGTTGAAAAAGTAATTTCTTCGGTTAATAGCTTAGAAAAAGATTTATTGTAATTAGACAAATCTTCTTTACTTGTATTATCTGTATCAATTTTTCCAGAATCAGAAACTTTAATATTATTAGTTGATACTAATTCTTTATTAATTTCTTGAAACTCTTCAATCTTCTTTGTCCATTCTCTTTTAATCTTAATCCATTTAATGGAATCTTCGTGATCAATCCCTTTAGTTTTACTATTGGAAAGAATCTGTTGAAAATTTAATAACTCTAAATTTACCATTGCTTTTTTCTTTTATATATTAAACATTAATTCATTGTTGCAAAATTAAATATAATTTCTCAATATTCCAAATAAATCTAAAAATTTATTATAAATTATCTTTTTAATTGAAAAATTATATTTAATCTGCAACTTTTTAATCTAAACTGAATTATTCAGTTTTTTCTTTAATCTTTTTAGGATCTTTGCGTAACAATCATATTCCTACTCCTACTTGGATAGCCATTGTTGACCAACCAATTATAATTTCAAAAAGATTGTTTGATAGTTCTTTACAGACTATCCCTGCGATAAATGGAATGAACACTATGAAAAATAGTGCAATTGATCTTAAAATTTGTTTTTTGTTCATAAGCATTTGTTTTAAAAGGGGAATATATCTAATCAATTTTTAATCCTTTTTTACCAGCTTTATAATCCTCTATTCAATCAAATTCTTTAGAATAATTAAATATATAAAAAATAAAGGTTATAATTATAGCTATATTGCCAAAATCTCGCACATATAAATCGTAAATCTGATGACTAATTATACCATCTATAATAACATATAGCATTAAAATGGTAGAACAAAGCATTGAATAAAAATGTTTAAGAGGAATTGTTCCTTTAAAAATACCTAATAGTATTAACACAATACTTCAACCGACTAATTTAATTATTTCAAATATCATAACTATATTCTTTTTATTTGTTCTTCTAAAGTACCTATTCTTCGTTTTTGTTCTTTGATTAATCTATCTTGAGACTTTATTTTTTCACCAAATTCCTCTATTGTTCTTTGGTCATCGGTTGATTGTTTTTCTAAACTTTCTATTTTCTCAGTCAATTCATTTTTTTCTTTTCTATATATCTCAACTAGTTTATCTAATTCTTTAATTCTTTCTAATAATTCATCTATTTTTTTATTACTGTCTGTGACAAATTTATCATACGCTGTCTGCATCTTTGTTAAGGCGGAAGATTGGGCTTCATCTGATTCTGCACGCCGTTTCTTCCGCTCGACAAAGAAGGCTATTATAATACCTAAAGTAGTAGATAATTGCACTCAATTATTAATTAAAAATTCTAACATGTGATTTTAAAAATTTGATTTTTTGTTTAATCGAATTATCTATTTCTTCAGTATATCTGTTTATACTAATTATATGTTAGTTATTATCCTACATAATTAGCTGGTAAATTTACCTCTCAACTATCAAGTCCAGTAATTTCTACGATAGCTTTTTCTGTACTATATGGAATATCAGTTAATATATTCTCGCTTTCTATTGTAACTAATTGATTACTTCCGTTTAAAGTAATTTGTTGTGACCCCTATAAATTTATAGTTGTAGTTATTCAACCTTACATATTTTCTCTAAAGCTTCAATGTGCTCAGCATTTATGTAAGATATCCTGTCTGTCTTTTCAATAGCTTGAAGTAAATCTTCTAAAGTGACTGGAAATATAGCAACCTCTATATCCTCATCAAAAATGGTTTTAACCAATTCATTATAAGTATTATTATTAGATTGCATTTCTGGAGATATATCATCATAAAGTTTAGAGACTTTCCTCTCTAATTTAGAAATATTCTCACCCTTTTCTTTTGCAGCTTGGTATTCCTTCACAGCTTCATTATACTTTTCCTCCCTTGCACGATAATCCTCAGGAAAAGCATCTTTATGTGCCTGTTCTAATTTTTCATTAATTCCTTTTACATGAGGAATAAGGTTTATTCTTGTTTTCATTAATGAAAGAGCGAAGTCCTTGTTTGCACCTTTAAGGTTAATATTGTTAATTAACTCTTGTATCTTATATAGATTACCTGCTTTCATACTAAAGAGCCTTTGCAAGGTTAATAATATCTGCTCTTACAGCTGTGTTAAAAGCCTCTGTAAATGTGGCTGTTACAGAAGCTGGGGGATTACAAGTACCATTTAGGGAATAATTCCTACTGATAGATTCTGTAACATCCCCAGATTGTTTGCTTGCAGAAACGGA
>CAYYDS010000001.1:10222-40364 GCA_964470665.1 uncultured Lentimicrobiaceae bacterium | reverse complement strand
GTTCACCACAAAATAGTCCACAACATCAAAAAGTCCGGCAAAGTTTTGAACATAATCCTCAATGGCAAGTGCATTGGGTGTGGCCGTGTTTTTGCCAATATTTCCTCCGATAAGGGTGTGGTGTGGCTTCGAAAGTTTTTTTACTGCGGCATTTAAACCGTGGTTGTTAAATCCCATGCGGTTGATGATTCCCTTGTCGCCAACCAAGCGAAACAAACGCGGCTTTGGATTGCCCGGCTGTGCTTTTGGTGTTACCGTGCCCACTTCGATATGCGAAAAACCCAATGCGGCCAGCTCATTATAGACTTCTGCATTTTTGTCGAATCCGGCTGCAATTCCTACAGGATTGGAAAAGTGCAGGCCAAATAGTTCGCGCTCGAGCGAAGGATGTTTTACGCTTGTCATTTTGCGAAAACACCAGGCCACACCCGGAATTTTAAAGCCAAACCGCAACAGCTTCACGATGAGATGGTGAATGCGTTCGGGATCGAGCCGAAATAGAATCGGCCTTATGATTGATTGATAAAACACTGTTTATCAGTTATATGAGTATATCTTGCTTATTGTGCTTCCGGCGAAGGCTCGCTTCCGGCGGTTTCCTCAGCTGTTTCACTGAAATCGAGTAAGCCTTTTTGTTGAAGCAGTTGATACCACGAAAAAACTTTGCGCATATCGGAAGGATAAACCGATTCTTGTGAAAAATCGGACACAACCAATTCAAATTTTTCCGACAACTCGTTGTTCGACAGTTTTTTAAGGTCAAAATCAAGGGTTTCGCCCATCACTTCGCGTATGTTTTTAAACACCTCCTTCAAAGGTTTGTCTTCGCCCGTTGTATAAATGCTGATTTCTTGGAGCACACTCATCTTTTCGTGTGCAAAAGCGGCAAAACGTTTGCCATCGAGCAGCGATTCAACCAATACATTATTTTTTCCTTGCCCGATAATTTGAAAAAGCCCGGCTTTGCCTCCGATAGCTACAATTTTGCTTAAGTCCATAACGTGATTTTTTTTTTTGCAAAAATAGAATTTTTCGCTTTTGATATGCCTCTTGCGGAAAATGAGCCGGCAAAAGGCAAAGTGCAGGCTGAAGGAAAAAGCGTATTTTTGAAGGATAAAAGCGGGTTATGCGGCAATTTTCGGCTTTTTTTTACCAGGAGATGTTAAAAATACTTTTCGCAATATTTTTCTTTTTGGTTGCTGTAGAGGCAAAATGTCAGGACAGCACGGCTCAAAAATCGTGCGCTTTGTGGCTCAAGCCTTCCGACAGCCTCAATAAAACAAGGCTTCAGCTTACGGCGGCAACCTTAACAACCGGCTATGGCGTAGCCCTTTTAGGTCTTAACGAACTGTGGTACAAGGGATATCCGCGCTCTACTTTTCATTTTGCCGATGATTTGCACGAGTGGCAGCAGCTGGATAAAGCCGGGCATATGGTTACGGCATATCTCGAAGCCAGGTATGTTGGCCAGGTCTTGGTCTGGACAGGCGTTGCGCAGCGCGATGCCGCATTGTGGGCCGGCTTGACGGCTTTTATGCTTCAAAATACAATTGAGGTTTTTGATGGGTTTTCGGCAGAGTGGGGAGCTTCGGCAAGTGATATAGCTGCTAACTTCATTGGCGCAGCAGCCATGACCGGCCAGGAAATTGCATGGAACGAACAGCGAATTATGCTAAAAGTAATGCCCCGCTATCTAAGCTACGACCAGGCCGATCTGCAGCAAAGAGCCGATATGCTTTATGGAAAATCGGCTGTTCAGCGTTTTATTAAAGATTATAACGCAATTAATGTGTGGGCGAGCATCAATACGGCCTCATTTTTCCCGCAACAGAAAAAACTCAAATGGCTCAATATTGCGGTGGGCTATGGGGCAGGAGGCATGTTTGGTGGATATAAAAACGAGTGGACCGACAAAGACGGCTTGTTTCACAACCGCAATGATGTGGAACGTTATCGCAAACTTTTTCTTTCGTTAGATGTTGATTTTCATCGCATTCCCACAAAATCGCCCTATTTGCGAATCCTGCTCGATGCTTTAAACATCCTCAAAGTGCCGGCCCCGGCCCTTGAGTGGAATACGAAAGGGCAGCTTATTTTTCATCCATTGCTTTAAAGGTGCGCCGGCAAATCTTTTGTGTATTTTAACCTCGTTAGCCCAAGCTTTTTACTGCATTTGCAGAGAAATCTAATTTGGAAAGGAAATAAATTAGATTGAGCCACAGGCTTTACGCCTGAGCCATTGGGCGAAAGGGCTAATTTTGCCGGCTTATTAAACGGAGGTTTGAGTAATGAGGAGTAGTTTTTCCTTAAAAGGCTGTATTTTCATGCAGCTGATGGTTTTATTCGTTTTTCAAAAGCCATTGCAAGCGCAGGAAAATGCGTTGTGGAAGCAAAACTTTGAAGCTTACGGCTTTGTGAAAAGCGACTTTTGGATTGATTCGCGCAAGGTGGATGGAGTTCGCGACGATTTGATTGTGTTTTACCCCAAAGAAAAGGTTTACGATCTTTCGGGTAAGGATATCAACGCCGGGATAAATACCAATTTCAGCGCTATAAGCACTCGCCTTGGGCTGAAAATTAATGGCCAGGAAATACTGAAAGCCAAGGTGATGGGCCTGCTCGAAGGCGATTTTACCGGAGTAACCAACGGCGATATCAACGGCCTGCGTTTGCGCCATGCCTACATTCGGATGAGCTGGAAAAACGATGAGCTGCTGATGGGGCAGTATTGGCATCCGATGTTTGTTCCGGAGGTGTTTCCCGAAATTCTCTCACTCAATACCGGCGCGCCTTTTCAGCCATTTATCCGTAATCCGCAAATAAGTTATCGCCATTTTGCGGGTCGGTTTATCACCCAAGTAGCGCTTATTATGCAGCGCGACAACAGCAGCGATGGCCCGATTGGCCGTAGCCACACCTATATGCAAGAAACCGGTATCCCAAATAGCCATTTGCAGCTCTTATACAAAACCGAACGGAATGTGCTGGGTGCAGCATTTGACCACAAAGTGATCCGGCCTTTGCAATTAACGGCAATGAATTTTAAAAACGAACAGTTGCTCTCATCTTTGTCGGTTTCGCTTTTTTGGAAATGGAAAAACGAGAAATCCGATTTTGCCATGAAAGCAATTTACGGCCAAAACCTTACCGAGCATTTGCTTTTGGGTGGCTATGCCGTTGCCTCGCGCGACGAGCTGAGCGGCGTTGAAACCTATACACCTACAAACCATCTTTTCCTTTGGAGCGGAATACATTATGGCTCTGAATATCAGTGGAGTTTGTTTGGCGGCTATGCCAAAAATATGGGCACTACGGCGCAAAATATCGGCCAATATTATGGCAAAGGACACACTATTGACTATATGTTTCGGGTTTCGCCGGGCTTAAGCTGGAATTATAAGTCGCTTAATCTGGCAGGCGAATTAGAGTGGACCGCAGCTGCTTTTGGCCTTCCCGACGATTTTGGCAAGGTAAGATCAAATGGCCCAACACATAATGTGAGGTTGCTTCTTGGAGCTATCTATTTGTTTAACAACAAATTATAGGTATTGCTAAATCTTATCCGTAAAGGTTTCGATGGGCAAGCGTGCCGAAAGTTTGTTTCGGCTATAGGCAGTATGCAGCGATTCTTCCGAAAGAATCGGATAGTTGTGAATGAGCCAGAATATAGCCATCATGGCCACATTGCGTGAGCCTGCCCTGCCTCTTAGGTCGGTTGAAACAACCTTTGCTTTGGTTTCGGGTATTTCGAGGCTGCTGTCAATCACTAAAACCGAGTTTTGTGCATTTCGGATTCTGGGCATGGCATATTCAAGGCCGTCTTTCGAGCTTATGATCATAAAGTTGGGATGGCTCGAACCCGTAAACAAGATTGGTTGATTGGAGATGATAACCTCTGAAACCGAAAAGCCAACGCCAACAGTAACCGGGTAATGTCCTTTTTTTGTGGCGTAAAGTCCTGAATTCATGGCTGTTCTGGCAAGAAACTCGGCTGCCGATTGCACACCTTCGCCGGCCGACCCGCTTAGCAAGATGCGAACCGTTCCGGACTGAACGGGTTCAAATTCTTTTTCAACTCTGAGCTTTTCGCTGATCAGGCTACTTTGGTAGCCGCTATAGGTTTCAAAGTTATTTTCGGCAAAGCCGGATGGTTTCACATTTTTATAGGGGTTTAAACCTGCGGCTTCCACCACTTGTTTTAGTTTCATGCCGGGGTTTGATTTCACTCCGTAGCTCGTGCAGATTTCCATTACCTCTACCAGCGAAAAACCCGGATGTGCAAAAGCTTCGGCCAAAGCATCGGTAAAATCGCCTATTCCGGTAATCCGGCTAACATAGGTAGCGCCTGCTGCTTCGATCAGTTTTACCATATCAATGGCGCCGGCCGCCGACCGCTGCAGCGACGGCGTGTTGAACCCTGTTGGGGTAAACTCGCTGGGCTGGCCGCCAGTCATTCCGTAAAGCATATTGTTGTGAATAACCACCGTCATCGGGAAATTGTGATGTGCAGCCACCAGCAAATGCTGCATGCCGATTGTTGCGCCGCCATCGCCGATAAAGACAATCACTTTTTTGCCGGGCTTTTGCGCTAAGCCTGCAGCAATGCCGCCGGCCAGAGCTACCGAGCGGCCGTGCAATCCGTGAACGGTATGCGAGCGCAACGATTTATCAATAATGCCGTGGCAACCGATGTCGGTAACAAAAATCACATCTAACGGATCGTAACCTAATTTTTGCAAGGCTTTTTCGGTGCAGTTAGCCACTCCGGTATGGCCGCAGCCTTTGCAGAAAGGCAAATCTCTGTTGTCAATAATAAAACGATTATCCATGATTGCGTACCTCCGTCATAATTTCTTCAGGTTGAATCATCCGTCCAATTGCATTTACACCTTTAATATGCGGTGGTATCTTGCTGCCATAAAGCAGGCGCCGATACTGGCCATCGAGGTTTTCTTCGGCTATAATAACATTGCGGTAAGCGTCCAAAATCTCGTAGTATTTTGCGGGGATTGGGAAGAGGGTTTTTGCAATGAGTAAGGAAACTTTCTCGTCTTCGTTTCTCAGCTGCTGCACGGCTTCGCGTGCGGCCTGCGCCGTAATGTCGAAACTCATCACAATGGTGTTGGCGCCTTGCTGAGGGTCGTATTCGTAAAAAAGAAACGAGTTTGCATGCTTGTCCACCTTGGCCTTTAGTCTGCTGCTGTTGGCAAGTGCCTCTGGGGTAGTGTTTTGCAATATCCCCTCTTTGTTGTGGGTGCTTGCCGTAAAACGCACCTGATGTTGGTTTTGACTTAGGGGTAAAAAATCAGGAATGAGCGATTCGTCTGTTTCATAAGGTTTATAACTGCCTTCACCTTCAAACTGTTTCCATTTTACCGGTGTAATTTCGCTTAAATCATTTAGGTCGAAGCTGGTTTGGGTCATCACCATTTCTTTCGAGGTGAGCAAAACAACCGGGCTGCGCAGCGCGATGGCGGTTTTCACGGCTATTTCGCTTAGACTCCAGCAATCTTGCAGGTTTGAAATGCAGAAAGTGGGGATTTGATAACCGCCCGAAACGGTTCCGTAAACAACAGAGATATCGCCTTGTGCGCCGGCAGTTGCTGTGCCTGTGGCTGGGCCAAGGCGTTGCGAAAGGACGATAACCATCGGTAATTCCATCATCATGGCCATATTGATGGATTCGATCATCAGCGAATAACCCGGAAAAGCGGTTGCCGTTACGGGCAAGACGCCCAAACTCGCGTAACCCGACATCCATTGCAGGGCGGTAACCTCATCGGGAGCGGCCAACATAGCCGGAAACCGCTGGTTGGCATACGAATAGAGCAAATTGGCCGGAGTAATCGGATAACCGATATAAACCCCGGCTCCGGCTCTAACGAAGGCCTCTATAATGAGCCTCGAGCCATCAATAAAGGCCATTTGTTTTTGGGAAGTTTCTGTCATAGATAGTTTGAGTATCAATTAGTTCCTGTATTTGTAAATCAGTTAAGCCCGTGTATTCGCGTAATATTTCAACGCTGTGTTCGCCAAAATGGGGCGGTGGCAATGGCGCAGTTGCAAAAGTAGAATCTTTCGTTCGAAAAGCAATTGTGCTAACGCCCTTTAATGCCTTGCCCGATTTGTCAACAGCCGAAAATAGCATGGCCTGGACTTCGTGCTGTTCAAACACCTCTTTCATATCATGAACCCCGCCTGCAGGTATGCTGCGTTCGTGCAAGAGCCGTAAAAGATTGGCACGTGACTGTTTGCCAATATATGTTTTTAAAATTTTATTTAAGTCTCTTCTGTTTTTCACCCTGTTGAAGTTGTCTGAAAAACGTTCGTCCTGAGCAATTTGCGGTATTTCCAACACTTGACAGAGGTTTCGAAACTGGCTGTTGGTTCCTGCCGCCAACACCAAAGGTTTTTTATCGGCCGTATAAAAAACAGTGCCATAAGGCACGATGTTTGGGTGGTCGGATCCGCATGCCTGCGGTATTTGCCCGCCAACGAGCCAATTGGTAGCCTGATTGGCTAATGAGCTTACTGCACTTCTGAGGAGCGACACATCAATGTAAGTTCCTTTGCCGCTGCGTTCTTTTTTAAGTATAGCCAGCAATATAGCCTCTTTGAGCTGATGTCCGGCTAAAACATCCATTAGGGCCACCGGCATTTTGGTTGGTTTGCCGCCTGCTTCGCCATTTATAAGGCTAAAACCTGCTTCGGCCTGAATGATGGCATCGTATCCGGCACGTGGGTTTTCAGGGCCATAGCCGGTTAAATGAGCATAAATAACCGAAGGTTTCAAAGCGCTTAAGGTGGCATAATCTACTTTTAGTTTTTCTGCGTCGCCGGGTTTGTAGCTGGCAATCACGATGTCGGTCTGAGCAACGATTTGATGCGCAATTTCTTGCCCTTTGTGATGATTTAAATCGAGCGCCAGGGAGCGTTTTCCCCAGTTCACACAACTGAAATAAGCCGAAATATCCGTTTTAGGGTCTTCGGAAGGCCCTTTCCAGCTTCGTGTAACATCGCCTCCGCCCGGCAGGTTTTCCACTTTGATCACGTTTGCGCCGAGTTCGGCAAGGGTGGCACCCACGCCGGGCCCGGCAAGCACATTTGCCAGCTCTAAAACCTTAATTCCACTTAAAATTCCTTCGTTGAAGATATGGGTCATTTTTGAAAATAAATTGCTGAAGATTAAAATGTATTGATCTTTCGCTTTAAACGCTTGTTTTTATTTTTTACCGATGTGCTTTTGGTCATTAAAACCATTAAACAGCTGCTATGTTCAGTTTAAAACCGATAAAACTTCGTTTAACAAAAGGATCTTGATTCTTCTAACCGTTTAAACTTTTTTACGATGCTGTTGCCGGTTGGCGGTATTAGGGAATATGGATTACTTTTGCAGGCAAAGCAATAAAAACATGACAGATTCTGAGAGCCGGAAAAAGATCATCGTAAGAGCTGTAAATTTCAGCCTCGGGGTCAATATTTTTCTGTCGCTTCTGAAACTCGTTTTGGGTTGGCTAAGCGGAAGTAGAGCTGTTATTGCCGACGGAATAGATTCGTTGGGCGATGTGCTTGCTTCGCTTATTTTGTTGTTTACCACACGCATTATCAACCTGCCGCCCAATGCCCGGCACCCCTACGGATATACAAAAGCCGATACGGTGGCAGCCAAATTGGTGGCTTTTATCATCCTTTTTGCCGGCTTGCAGCTTTGCATTTCAACCGTGCACAACCTGCGCGAAGGCGGTGCACGCGAAATACCTTCGATTGTTGCCATAGCAGCTATCGTGCTTTCGATTGCCGGCAAGCATTTGCTGGCGCTTTACCTTAAAAGAACGGCCAAACGAATGGATAGCCCTATGCTAAAAGCCAATGCGCGAAACATGCAAAACGACGTGGTTATTTCGGTGTCGGTTCTTGTTGGATTGGTGATGACGCATGTGCTTAAAATGCCATTGCTCGACTCGCTTACCGCTCTGGCAGTGAGCTTTTGGATTATTTACGTGGCCATTCGCATGATCATCTCTTCCAGCCTCGAACTTATGGACGGCATTGAAGATCAGGGCGTTTATAGTGAAATTATCGAGGCGGTGGCCAAAGTGCCCCAGGTGAATAATCCGCATCGAATTCGGGCACGAAAAATGGCGCAATATTTTATGATTGCCCTGGATGTGGAAGTTGACGGAAACCTGACTCTGCACGAAGCTCATCAGTTGGGCCATCAGGTTGAAGAAGAAATACGAAAAGCAATTCCATCGGTTTACGATGTGGTAGTTCATATGGAACCCAGCGGTTTTCAACATCCCGACGAAGTGTTCGGAGTTTCTAAAACGTATCTGAAACTATGAATATCTATTGGTTTTGGCAGGCAACTTTGAAGCGGAGCAAATTGTTTTTTTGTTTTCCGGAACACTTTTTTTGCAGGAAACACACATTTTTTCATTTCACCTTTTTTATTCTTTTAAGCACTACGGCTTTCCTTCCGGCTGAAGCTCAGTTTGTTGCTCCAAGCCGCATCGAAATAAACTCGCGCATTGATATCCCCGTTTACGATACGCAAATTATTGGCGAGAAAGGCCTGCTGATGTTTTATGAAACGAATGAGCTCGCCGAAAGCGGAAAACGCAAGTGGTTTTTCTCGCTTTACGATACGGCTTTTCAAGAGCGGTGGCAAAAAAATGTCGTTATTTCGGACGGATATATCCTAAAAGACGTAAAAACTTTGGATAACAGAGCGGCCTTTTTGTTTTTGGCACAAAGCCGCAGCAAACGAACGGATGGCTTTGAAGTGGTGTTGTTCAACGAAAGCGATACGAGTTTTCGCCTGTTTGGGTCTTCACTGCCCGAAAAAACTACTTATGCCGGCTTTGCCCTTTTGAAAAATGCTGTTTTTCTTGGCCTGAATCTACCTCGTCACCAAACCGATATTCTCATTTATGATTTTCAAAATCAGGAACTTAGAAGCGTTGGACACGGATTATCGGGGCAAACGGTTATACAGTCGGTGGTGGCAAACAGCCTGCAAAACAAATTTATGGTGGGCATCAAACGCTTTGAATCGGGCAAATACAAAGAGGATGTGTTTCAGGTGTATTCATCAACAGGACAACAGCTTCAAAGCTTTTCGTATCCGGCATCGCCCAACTTTTTGCATTCCTACTCCCTCACTTTCAACGAGGAGGGCCTTTTGGTAGCTGCCGGCAGCTACGACGACGATTGGTCGCGCCGAAATACAGCCGCAAACTTAGCCGAAGCCGAAGACTGGAACTTCGAGAGCAAAGGCCTGTTTTACCTTGCTTTTGATAACGAGGGCTTAAAACACGCTCAATACCATTTGTTTGGAACGTTTACGAACATCTACCAAAGTCTTGCTGCCGACGACCTGATGATTGCCCGTAAACGCCAATCGCGAAACGCACGAAGCGAAAAAAGGATGGATGTTTTTTTCCGTTTTTTCAACCCGCGCTTGATTCAGGCAAATGGCAATATCATTTTTGCTGGCGATGCATTTAAAAAACAGTACCACACCGAAACCCGCATGGATTATGATTTTTATGGCCGACTCGTTCCGTACACCTATACCATTTTCGATGGCTATAACTTCTTCTCGAGCCTCTTTGCCAGTTTTGACCCCTCGGGAAATTTAAAATGGAGTTCTAACCTTTCGCTGGGCGAAACCCTTTTGCCTTATTTGAAAGACATCAGCCTGGCCCAAATTGCGGACGACGATTTTTTAACCGCTTACCTCAAAGAAGGAATATTATCTTATAAAGTGTTGGATATCAATGGAAAAATAATTGGACATCAGGAGCAAGTGCGCATCGAACCGCTTTTTTCGAACGACCGCCTTTTGGAAGACAATTTCTCTTCCATTGTGCATTGGTACGGGCCTTATTATTTGCTCACGGGCTATCAAAAAATTACCAACATCAATCTGCGGGCCGACAATGTAAGAAGGGTGTTTTATATGCAAAAAATGATCTTCGAATAGCGCTGGTATGCTTTTTGATCACAATACTAACTTTCGGATATTTTAGGACTAAACAAAATAAAACTTTTTTAAAATGAAACGTACAACTTATTTAGCCGGATTGCTGGCCCTAACTGCTTTATTTTTAACATCTTGTGCGCCACGTTTGACCGGAAACTGGACGGTAAAACGCTTCGAAACGCTTACACCCGGCCAGCCGGGAGCTTCGCTTTTAAATATTGGCAACATACTGTTCAATACGAACGGAACAGGCGAAAAAACAGTAAATTACACCTTATTGGGCGCCGACTACAATGACGAAAAGCCGTTTAAATGGAAATCATACAATGGCGAGTATATGACCATTGAAAGCGAAGGCTCCGAATTTTCGAAAACATGGATTGTGGTTGCCAACAAGAAAAAGCAACAATTGTGGAAATCAACCGATGGCGCCAATAAAGTGCAAATTATCGAGTTGGAAAGACAACCCTAATGCAAACAAAACAGCGATTTTGTTGTTTTTAGTTACTCTATGTCTTTCTTATCTTACACTAAATAGGCGTAAGTTGCACATTCGAAACCAGATATGTCGTTTTTAATTCACCGTACCCGCCAATATTTGCGCTACTTTTTTTTGCGAAAGGGGGCACACAATATTCATTCGCCCTTTGTTTTTGACTTTTATAATCAGGTTGTTTGCGAGCCCGATACACCGCTCGATTATTCTAAAATACTGAAAGCCAGAAATATGGTTTTTAATAACAAAAACCTTATCGAAACGGTTGATTTTGGTTCGGGTGCCGGGGGCAAAGAGTTTTCAACCTATCTTGCGCGGGTAAATGTGCTGGCAAAAAAACGCAGCCTTCCGCTCAGATACTACAAACTGCTTCACCGCATTGCGTTGTATCTCAAGCCTGAAACGATGCTCGAATTTGGCACTTTCACCGGTTTGGCCAGCACGAGCCTGGCTTCGGCAAATGCCAATGCGCAGCTCATAACAATGGAAGGTTGTGCCTCGCTAGCCAATGTAGCTCAGAGCGTTTTCAGCAGAAACGAACTCGAAAACATCGAACTGGTAATCGGAAATTTTAATCATGTTTTGGGCTCGGTGCTGGAAAATCATGAAAGGTTCGACCTTGTTTTTGTTGATGGCAACCACCGAAAAGAGCCTACACTCGATTATTTTTTCCATTGTTTGTCAAAAACCGGCGAAAACAGCGTCTTCATCTTCGACGACATACATTGGTCGCCCGAGATGGACGAAGCCTGGAAAATCATTTGCGAACAGCCCGAAGTTAGCCTCTCGCTCGATTTGTTTCAATTTGGGCTGGTTTTTTTCAAAAAGGGAATGCAGAAACAGCATTTTGTCCTTAGGATGTAATACCTTTGTACACACCTAAATTTTTTCCGGCCCATGCGCGAAATAGTAATCAGTTTAACGGGGATCACACGCCATTACAAGGTTGGCTCCGAGGTAGTTAAAGCATTGCGAAACATTGATTTGGAGATTGGGCGCAACGAGTATGTTGCCCTAATGGGGCCATCGGGCTCGGGAAAATCAACGCTGATGAATATTTTAGGCTGTTTGGACACCCCGACTTCCGGAAAATACATGCTCAATGGAACGGATGTAAGCAGCATGAACGACAATCAGTTGGCCGAAATCCGAAACAAGGAAATCGGCTTCATCTTTCAAACTTTTAACTTGCTGCCACGTTCTACCGCGCTCGAAAATGTAATGCTGCCCTTGGTGTATGCCGGTATTAGCAAAGCCACACGCATCGAAATGGCCAACAAGGTGATTGCCGATGTGCAGCTTAGCGACCGCAGCGCACACAAACCCAACGAGCTCTCGGGCGGACAGCGGCAGCGTGTGGCCATTGCGCGAGCCTTGGTAAACAACCCCTCAATACTGCTTGCCGACGAACCTACCGGAAACCTTGATTCCAAAACATCGGTCGAAATTATGGGCTTGATGCAACAAATTCACAAAAGAGGAAACACCATCATCGTGGTAACGCACGAAGAAGATATTGCCCTTTATGCCCATCGGATCATCCGTTTAAAAGACGGCCTCATCGAAACCGACGAAGTCAATACAAACATCAAAACAGTTTTTTAAACAAAAATCCAACATTTTGCTTATCACATTGTTGCATGCAATGCGTTGAGGCAATCGCACAACCCAATGTCGGCATGGCGATAAAACGCTGAGTTTACATAGCTGATTTGAAATAATTACTACATTTGAACTTTGGTTTTTGCTTCAAAATTTCGGCTAAAAGCAGGGCCTTAGCAAAGCCGCCAAGCTGTTGTATTTAAGCGAATAAATCCAACTTATCGAATTAGCTTTATGAAAATCTATACTAAAACCGGCGATAAAGGAACCACCGCGCTTATTGGAGGAACAAGAGTGCGAAAAGATCATCCGCGTTTAGAAGCCTATGGCACTGTGGATGAGCTAAATGCCGTTATCGGGCTGTTGCGCGATCACTTAAGCGCCGACGATTTAAACCGCAAACTTTTGCTTCAGATACAGGAAAAACTCTTCCGGCTTGAGTCGCATTTGGCCGATGGGCGCGAAGGAGCAGTGGCCGGCGGCCTACCCCGGCTCGAAGACAGTGATGTGAAGCAACTGGAGCACGAAATAGACCGGATGAACGGCTATTTGCCTCAATTAACGCATTTTATTTTGCCCGGAGGCCATCCTGTCGTTTCATATTGCCACTTAGCACGCACGGTTTGCAGGCGAGCCGAAAGAGTAACAACCGGATTGGCCTCTTTTGCACCGGTCGAAGACATCAACTTGATCTATCTCAATCGCCTTTCCGACTACTTTTTTGTGCTCGGAAGGCACTACTCCCACAATACAGAAAGCCCCGAAATACTCTGGAAGCCTTAGTGATAGCGGGTTTTGGCAAAATGTACTTAATGCTTGACAAGCATTAAAAATAACTTACTTTTGCAAAAAATTTCATTAACACCTTTATTGCGATGTATTGGACATTAGAGTTAGCTTCTAAGCTTGAAGACGCACCCTGGCCAGCTACCAAAGATGAGTTGCTGGAGTGGGCCATACGTACCGGCACCCCGCAGGAAGTAATTGAAAATCTGACAGAAATGGAGGATGAAGGCGAAATCTATGAAAGAATAGAAGATATCTGGCCCGACTATCCGACTAAAGATGACTTCTTTTTTCACGAGGATGAATATTAAAAAAACCGGCGAAAGCCGGTTTTTTTTATGTCAATAAAATACTGAAAACTACTGCTATTAGAGGTTTTCGCCCTCCTGTTCGGGCAAAGCAAAAAAGCTAAAATGTACCTTGCCATACTTTCTGATATCGAAAAGATAGGGATGATGCATGAAATCCACTTTTTTCGGATGCTCAATAACGAGTAGCCCGTCGGGCTCGAGCAACGAACGCTCGAAAACAATGCGCACAATGTCATCAAAGCGCTCTGCCTCCATCTCATAAGGCGGATCGGCAAAAATAAGTCCAAAAGCCGACGAAGCCGAGTTGAGAAAACGAAATACATCGGTGCGGATAACGCGCAAATTGGGCATCGAAAGCGTTTTTGCAGTTTCAGAAATGAAATGAGTGCATTTTTGGTTTTCATCAACGGCAGTAACCGAGAGGCAGCCCCTCGAAATGAGTTCGTACGAAATACTCCCTGTTCCGGCAAAAAGATCAAGCGCCCTGAGGTTGTCGAACTCAACTTCGTTTTCTAAAATATTAAAAAGGCTTTCCTTGGCCAGATCGGTTGTAGGCCTTACCGGCAAACCCGGCGCAACGTGGATAATTCTGCGTTGCAAACGCCCTCTTATAATTCGCATTGCAGGGCGTTATATAAAATATGGTATTGGTGCACTGGCAAGCCTTCGAGCATATAGCTGTATTCGAAGTTATTGTTTCGCTCGGTAAATTCGATATTTCTTACATAGAGGTAAAGCATATCATACAATTTGTCGCCTTTGTCAATATTTCCCGACAGGCTTACCGTAATATTTTCGGGGTTGAGTTGCAATTGATCGAAAGCGAAGAGCAGAAAATAAATAAAATCTTCGGGGGTATTGAATTTGAAGTTATTGACATACAGTAGTTTATCACTATTAAGTATTGCCAAATCGTAATTTCCTTCGCGAATATGCAAAAAGGCCATTGCTTCGTCGGCCAGATTTCGTTTTGCAATAAGCAGGCTTTCGATAAAAACCGATTGCAAGTGCGCAATACGTGCGTTTGGCCAGATGTCTTTTATTTTTTCGACCAAGGCGTTCGAGAGGTAATAGATGTTGCGGGTGCCGGCAACTTTAAGCTCGTCAACTTGAATCCGGCAATTGTCTTGAAAAGGTTGATTAAAAGCAAGATATACGCCTTTTTCCTTTTCTTCGAAAAGCGAATTGGGTATTAAAGTATTGGCGTTTTGATCAACAATTGCCAAAACACTGTGAAACGGGTAGGTGATCCATTGGCGCAATATTGCCAGCTCGTCGAGCGCTGCCGACAACCTTTCGGGCAGCATGAGTTGTTTCAGTTGAAAGGTTTCGAGGCAGAGGTAGCGGTTTTTATCGAGCGAAAAAACAACAAACGAAAAACCATCCGGCGCAAGCCGGATGGTAAGGTGATAATTTCGAGAATGATCTTCTTTAAACGCTTTGTCGTAGCGGCTGATAACCGGTCGTGTAGAGGTAATCATGGCAATAGTATTGCACTATTCCCAGTTGCCATCTGTGGAAGGTTCGGTAAGTGAACCTACTTTGAGCCCGGCAAATTTTTCGATGGCTTCTTCGGAAGCAATCAGGTTAAGAATGCGCTGTTGGTCAAGGCCTTTCAGATAGATCTGAAAGGGTGCTTTAACTTCGAAAACGCTCACTTTTACACCACCGCGTTCAACCTCGCCTGCTGCCAGTTCGAAAGGCACGTTATCGGAGAAGGGGATGACTGGAATGCTCGAAAGGTTAAAATTATGGCGTTTTCCAAAGAGCGAGTCGGCAACTTTGACATAACCCAAGGTGTCGTTGATGGTTTTTGTAAAAGTAGTATCGGTAGGATCGGGGATTACGTTTACCACAGGAATTTCGCCCGTTTGCACGTATGCCAGCAAGCTGTCGAAACTGCCCGAATATTTTCCGTTCGCATTTTTATAGAAAGTCTGTATGCTGCGGATATCCTTCAAATGTTGAACAACTTCAACATCGCGGAGCTTCTTTTCGTTCAGAAACTGAATAGGCTCGTTAACACTCCTGTAAATCAGATAGCCCAAAGCTACAATGACTATAGTCAAAACGATTTTAATGATATTACTTTTCATGCTTCACATTTTTTGCACTTGCAAATGTACGTCATTTAAATAAATAAATGCGAAATAATCTTTGCTTTTCGCGCTTTTTAATTTTGTTGATTTGTTGGGATAATTTGAGCCAAAACGGGGATGAGCAGCTGACGTTTTATGGGTTTGGCAATATAGCCGTCGCAACCGGCTGCAAAACAGGCGTCTTTTTCGTTGGTCATGGCATAGGCGGTTTGAGCAATAATCGGAATATTGGGTTTTACTTTTTTGATGGCTTTGGTAGCTTCGAGGCCATCCATGCCCTTCAACTGGATGTCCATCAGCACAATGTCAATATCATCCGTTTCGTTGCAGATATCAATTGCCTGTTGCCCTTCAACAGCCCGCAACAACTTCATTCCTAATGATTTTAGTATGATTTCGAGGAGTTCGTAGTTCGAATCAACGTCTTCCACAACAAGCACTTTTTTACCAACTAAATGTTCCAGATCGCGGCTGGTATGCGTTGCAAAACTTTCTGCCGGATGTTGTTGAGCGGTGTAGGGGAGCAATATTTCAACCGTGGTGCCGCTCCCGGCAACTGATTCGACGTTGATATGCCCATCAAAAAGCATCACAATTTGTTGCACAATACTAAGGCCAAGCCCTGCTCCGGGATACACCATGCCCATTGATTCGTGAATTTTGGTGAATCGCTTGAAAAGTAAATGTTTTTTGCTTTGGGGGATGCCAATGCCGGTATCGCTAACGAAAATGCGTAATGTTTGCTGTTTTTCGTCTTTCTTTAAAAGGTCAAAACCATAACTGATGCTGCCTTCTCCGGTAAATTTTAAGGCGTTGTCGAACAGGTTAATCAAAATTTGCCGTATTCGGTTCTTATCACTAAAAACGAAAAGCGGGCTGTCGTTCGGAACGATTTTTTTGATGCTCAGGCGGGCTTTGCCTTTCTGTTGTGCAAGTTGCGTAAAACTGGCATGAAGTTCGCTGAAAAGTTGCTGAATATCAAAGTTTTCGCTGTTGAGTTGAATGCTGCCCGATTCGATATGCGAAATCTCTAAAATTTCGTTAATCAGGTTGAGCAGGGCGCTGCCATTTGTGCGGATGTGCCGCACAAATTCTTTGGTTTTTTGTGCGTCGTGGGTTCCCGATTCGAGCAGTTCGCTAAAGCCGATAATGGCATTGAGCGGCGTGCGAATTTCGTGGCTCATATTAGCCACAAAGGCCGATTTTAGCCTGTCGGATTCTTCGGCTTTTTGCAGGGTTGTTTCCAATTCGGTTTCAGCTTCTTTGCGCTCGGTAACATCGCGACCGATTACCAACAGGCCCTTGCGTGTGCCGTCGCTGAAAAACAAGGGTATTTTTATCATGTCGTAAACACGAGGAACATCGTAGGGGTCGTAAATGGTTTCATCGTTGCGGATTGGTTCGCGCTTTAGCCAGGCTTCCTCGTCCGATACAACGCAAACCCTCAAAGGATATTCGCACGAAGGAGTGTCGGCAATGAGTTCGAGGTCGGTTTTGCATTTATAGTCAACAAATTCGATCCGAAACTGCCTGAGCATGCTTTGGTTGGCAATAAGCCAGCGCCCCATCCCGTCTTTAAAACAGATGATATCGGGTATGGAATTGATGAGCATATTGAGTTTTTCCTCCTGTTCGACCATAGATTGGTTGATACTTCCGAGTTTGTCTTTGGCTTGCTCGAGTTCAAGAAACTGTTGTTGCAACAGATTGTTTGTGTTGCGGTATTTTTTATTGATGCGTAAAATGTAGGCTATCAGCACAATAAGCATAAAAACGATGGCAATGCTGAGGAAGAGCAGAAGCAAATTAAAGCGATTGCTCTTTTTTTCCTTGGTGATAATGGTGTCCTTAATTACTTTTTCCTGCTTGAGCTGTGTGAGTTCGTTTAATTTTTTGGCAACAAAAAAGCGGGTGCTAGTGTTGGCAGCGGTTTTGGATTCTGCGCTTCTTTTTACCGAATCGGATAACAAATGATAGTGTTGCAAGGCGCTAAAGGCTTCGGTTTCGTTTCCGACATCGCGCCAGGTTTCGTAAAGTTTTTTATAGACATTGATTTTCAATTCCTGATCGGGATAGAGTTCGAGTTCTTCTTTTGCCCTCAAAAAAGCGTTTAGCGCCTGCCTCAACCCATGGTTTAGGAGGTGCGTTTCGCCAAGGGCAAACCAAACTGCGGCAAGTGAATTTCCGGATTCCTGGCCCGAGTGCAGCGCCTGGTTTAAGTAATAAAAAGCGCTGTCGGTAACTTTTTCGAGGATGAAAGAGCGGCCAATTTGAAGAAGTGCATTTTCGCTGCTTTTCAAATCAGCTGATTTGACCGGCAGAAAAAGATTTTTTCGAAAAAAGCTGCGCGCTTCAGTGTATTTTCCTTCTTTTAGCCGAAGAATGCCAAGCTTGTCTTGAATAGCAATGGTTTCGTCAGCCTTGTTCAACTGCCGGATCAACTCATAAGCCTTGTTAAGATTGTAATGAGCTTGCTTGTAATCGTTAAGCCCCAAATTAAGCTCGCCTATGCCAACATAGGTTTCCGCCATGCCCTTTTTGTCGTTCAAAGCGCTATAGAAATCAAGAGCATTGTCGTAATACTCTAAGGCCTTAACATACAATGAGAAGTTGGTATATAATTCACCAAGGTTCTTGTATATTAATGCCATTTCGAAAGAATCGGGAATTGCGGCATATATCGTCATTGCCGAGTCGTAATACAAATTGGAGTTGTCAAACTGATCGAGCTTATAGCTGGCATTTCCTGCGCTTTTGTAAGCTTTTGCCAGGCTTATCCCTCCGGTTTTTCTTGCCTTGCCGATGGCCTCGATGCTCAGCTGAAGCGATTTTTCCGGAAGTTTTTCCAAATACATTTCGGCCAAATTGAAATAATCACCCAAAACTTCGGGGGTTGCGTCTAAAAAGCCGGAGATGACGCTGTCCTGGTGTTGCGTTCTGGTTTTAGCCGAAATGGGTGCAATTGACCAAAACAGCATAAAAAATGCCATGCAAAAATACGATCTAACAGGTGGAAATGAATGAGGGCGATATGTTTTCATTTTTCTGTAAAGCAGTTGTAAGTGGGAACATAATCTAAAAACTCAATGCTGTTTTTTTGAGAGTCAGTGCGAATGGAATACTGAGTTATTCCGTTGGTAATGAGCAAGTATGCTGCGTTGAGCGACATATTGTAACGTATAATTTGATCGAGAGCGGCCTGAGTGAGCACAATATGTTTTGCTTTACATTCAACAATCATCCAGGGTTTGGTTTCCGGCGAGAAAACAACAATATCGCACCTTTTTTCGAGTTGGTTGAGTTTCATAGAGTACTCAACGGCGATTAGTCCGGCAGGTACATCTAACTGCTCTACTAAATGCCGCAACACCATTTGCCGAACTTCTTCTTCGGGCGTAAGCGTTACATACTTTTTGCGAATCGGATCGAAAACTTCGGTGTTTTGCTTGTTTTTCCTTGTTTTAAACCATTGTAAACCGCTCAAAATATTTTAGTTTACGTACAAAGATACAGCCTTTGATTTATTTTTTAAAACAAAGGTTGTTTTTTTTTCGTTTCGAAAGCAAGGGTTTAATGTGCCCAATCTCCAAAACATACGCCTTTGTTTTGTACTTTTGTGCGGTTTCGGCTCTGATAGACACCTCAAGCCGTAGAAAAAAGTGATTTTTCACTCAACGATAATTCGGAGCTTACGATTTATGAAAACAAAAAAAGATATCATTGAAAATTGGTTGCCACGCTATACCGGGCAGGCTCTAAACGAGTTTGGCGAGTATATTTTGCTCACTAACTTTGGCCAATATCTCGAGCTTTTTTCAGAATGGCACAATGTGCCCATAGTTGGCACCGAGCATCCGATGCCTTGTGCAACCTATGGCGATATTACCATTATCAATTTCGGTATGGGCAGCGCCAATGCCGCCACCATCATGGATTTGCTGGGCGCCATAAGTCCAAAAGCCGTATTGTTTTTAGGCAAATGTGGGGGGCTGAAACGCAAAAATCAGGTTGGCGACCTCATTTTGCCCATTGCAGCCATACGCGGCGAGGGCACTTCGAACGATTACCTGCCGGTAGAAGTTCCGGCATTGCCGGCCTTTAGCCTGCAAAAAGCCATTTCGAGCACCATACGCGATAATGGCCGCGACTATTGGACTGGTACGATTTATTCGACAAACCGCCGTGTGTGGGAACACGACGATGTGTTTAAAGAATACCTGATTAAAACCCGAAGCATGGCCGTAGATATGGAAACGGCAACGATTTTTGTTGTTGGTTTTGCCAACGAAATTCCTACAGGTGCCCTTTTGCTCGTATCCGACCAGCCAATGATCCCCGAAGGGGTAAAAACCTCCGAAAGCGACCGCCGTGTGAATCGACGCTTTGTGCACGAGCATCTGAAAATTGGTATCGAGTCGTTGCAGCAGCTTATTAATAACGGACTGACAGTTAAGCACCTGCGCTTTTAAATAATGGCCTTTACCTACGACCAGATTAACCAGAATATCCGCAATAAGGTGTTTCACCCCATCTACTTTTTGATGGGCGATGAGCCTTATTTTATTGATACCATTACCGATTTGCTCGAAGAAACCGTGCTCGATGAGGCCGAAAAAGCTTTTAACCTCGTTGTGATGTATGGCCGCGATGTGGATGCGCCGGCTATCATCAACCTGGCACGAAGCTATCCCATGTCGGGAAATTACCAGCTCCTTATTGTAAAAGAAGCTCAGGACGTGAAAGATATCGAAAAACTCGAGCCGGCTTTAGATAGTTTTCCGCCTTCTACAATATTGGTAATCAATTATAAATACAAAAAATTAGACGGGAGAAAATCGTTTTCAAAAAATATTGACAAAAGGGGCGTTCTGTTTGAAAGCAAAAAACTTTACGACAACAACATCCCCGAGTGGATACGAAAATACCTCAAGCAGCGCAATTACGACATTACGCCCAAGGCCGAGCAGGTGATGACCGATTTTTTGGGAACCGACCTTCACAAAATTCGCAACGAGCTCGAAAAATTGATGATTTCACTTAAGCCCGGATCGCGAATAAGCGATGTTGATGTGGAGGAAAAAGTGGGTATATCAAAAGATTTCAATGTGTTTGAGCTAACAAAGGCAGTGGGATCAAGAGATATTTTGAAAGCCAACCAAATTGTCAACTATTTTGGCGCCAACAGCAAAGATACTCCTGTTATAATGGCCGTAAACATGCTCTACTCTTTTTTTGCACGCCTGCTCAAATACCATTTTACTGCCGACAAAACAAGAAACAACGTGGCCAGTGTGTTGGGAATAAATCCTGTTTTTGTGAATGATTATCAATTGGCAGCCAAAAATTATTCTGTTGCCGCTATTGCGCGTATCATCAGCGTTTTGCGCGAATACGATCTAAAATCAAAAGGCTACGAAAGCGCCGATATTGGCGATGCCGAGCTTTATAAAGAGCTGATATATAAGATAGTCCACATGAGATGATCTTGGTTTTTTCGAAAAACTTCCGTACGTTTTGTTGAAACAAATTGGCTGTTTGGCTGTTTTGCAATTACAAAAGAATAAATTTGCAGCCTTTAAAAAACAGAAAAATATGCTTTGCATCATTCGTCACGAAACCGATCCGTATTTTAACCTTGCAGCCGAAGAATATGTGCTGAAAAATATAAAACGCGACAGCTTTATGCTTTGGCGAAACGAGCCTTCAATCATCGTAGGCAAACATCAAAACACCTTGGCCGAAATCAACCTCGATTATGTGAATGCCAATCAGATTAAGGTTGTGCGCCGCCTTTCGGGCGGTGGCGCCGTGTTTCACGATCTTGGAAACCTCAACTTTACTTTCATCGCGACCGATGAAAACCACAAATTAATTGATTTCAGAAAATTTACGCGCCCCATCCTCGAAGTATTGCAAAAGATGGGGGTTGAAGCAAAATTTGAAGGCCGAAACGACCTCACAATTGACGGGCGCAAATTTTCGGGCAACGCCGAGCACGTGTATAAAAACCGGGTGTTGCACCACGGCACCTTGCTTTTTTCGGCCGTGATGGCCGACCTGTCAAATGCGTTAAATGTTGATCCGGACAAGTTTCAGGACAAAGCCGTGAAATCGGTCCGAAGCCGGGTAACCAATATCAGCGAACACCTGAAAGAACAGCTTAGTGTGCTCGAATTCAGGGACAAAATTTTGCAATATGTAATGGAAAGCAATCCTCAGGCCGAAATGTATAGCTTTAGCCGGCACGATATTGATGCAATAAACAAGCTGAAAGAGGAAAAATACATGAATTGGGATTGGAACTTCGGCTATTCGCCGAAATACAATTTTCGTAAAACACTGAAAACCGACGGAGGCAAATTAGAAGTTGTTTTGCAGGTGAATAATGGGCTTATTGAAGATGTTCGCTTTTTTGGCGATTATTTCAACAAGCTTGATCCCGGTGAAATTGAAAAGGCGCTGATTGGCGTTGCGCACAACGAAAAAGAGATTAACGAAAAGCTTCACGCATTTAATGTTTCCGACTATTTCCTTAAAATGAATCACGCTGATTTGCTTAGCGCAATTTTTTAATTCGAAGAGCGATTCTAAATGGCTGCTAATAAGCTTTTTATTCTTTTCGATATATGGCGCTGGCTCCGGCTTGCACTGTGGGCATGAGCACGAGATCGTGAATGCTCACATGCGCCGGCACATTGGCACAATACCATGCTGCATCGGCAATATCGTTGCCCGTAAGCGGTTTGAAGCCTTTATATACCAAATTGGCGCGGTCGTTATCGCCGTGAAACCTCACATTTGAGAATTCTGTTTCAACAGCGCCCGGAGCAATTTGCGTTACCCGTATGCCGTGCGTATATAAATCGTAGCGCATGGCCTTAGTCAGGCCGTCAACAGCGTGTTTGGTGGCGCAGTAAACATTGCCTTTTGGATAGGCTTCTTTGCCGGCAATCGAACCAATGTTAATGATGTGGCCGTTTTGCTTTTCTACCATAAAAGGCAATACAGCTTTTGTTATCCGAAGCAGTCCTTTTAGGTTGGTGTCAATCATTTCTTCCCAGTCTGACCAGTTTCCATCTTGTATGGCATCGAGGCCGCGCGCCAAACCGGCGTTGTTGATGAGCAGATCGGGTGCGATTTGTCGTTGTTTGAGTAAATCAGCTAATTGTGCGGCTGTTTGGTCTTCTCTCACATCGCCTATTAATGTAAAAACAGGGCTGTTGAATTGCGTTTCAATTTGTTGTTGAAGCGTTTTTAGGCGTTCGTTGCGGCGTGCAATCAGTATCAACAGCCAGCCTCCTTGGGCAAAACGATTGGCACAGGCTTCGCCAATGCCGCTGCTTGCACCCGTGATGATAACGGTTTTCATGCTTGTTTTATTTGGTGTTAGTGATGGCCTCAATCCAGTTTTTGGCGTTAACAAAGGCTTCTGTCCAGGGGCTTACTTCGTCGCGTTGCCTGCCTTCGGGGTAATAAGGCCACTGCCAGGGAAGGAAAGAGCGTTCGATGTGGGGCATCATGGCTAAATGCCGTCCGTTGTTTGAGCAGATGGCTGCCGTTGCCCAGTCGCTGCCGTTGGGATTGCCCGGATATTCTTCCTGCCCGTAACTCATCACAATTTTATAGTTGTCGCGATAACAGGGGAAGCTGAATTTTCCTTCGCCGTGAGCGATCCAGACGCCCAGGCGCTTACCCGATAAAGAGCTGAGCATCACGCTGTTGTTTTCAGGTATGTCAACATCTACAAAGGCCGATTCGAATTTTCCCGAGTCGTTGTGCAACATGCGAATTCCTTCTGGATGTTCTGGATAGATGAGGTTGAGTTCAACCATCAGCTGGCAGCCGTTGCATACGCCGAGGCTAAGGGTGTCGTTTCGACGGTAAAAGTTGTCGAGCGCCTGTTGGGCCTTTTCGTTGTGCAAAAAGGCGCCTGCCCATCCTTTTGCCGATCCTAAAACATCGGAATTGGAAAATCCGCCAACAAATACAATCATGTTTACATCGCTCAGGTCTTCGCGCCCGGCAATTAGGTCGGTCATATGGACGTCCTTCACTTCAAATCCGGCATGGTAAAGGGCGTAAGCCATTTCGCGGTCGCCGTTTACACCTTTTTCGCGGATGATGGCTGCCTTTGCTGCATTTTGATTGCGGTTTTGGGGCATAATGCCGTATTGTAGCGCCTTGCCCGAAAAATCTTTTCCAAAGCTAAAAGCGAGATCCTGTTTTTTGTAATTTTTAAAGCGTGCCAACGCAAATTGTTCGCCGCTTTGTTGGCGATCGAGCAGATAGGACGATTTATACCATACATCGCGCAACACATTGATATCGAAGCGATGATGCTGTTTGCTATGGAGTACATGAACAAAACGTTCGGCAACCGGATGCCCGATTTTGATAAACGCAATGCCTTGTTGTTGAAGGAAATACTCAACAAATTGGTTGTTGGCAACCTGGATGACGATGGCGGGTTTTTCGCTAAACAGCAGCTTCACGATGTTTTCGTTATCCCAGGCTTCGAGTTCGATCCTCATGCCGTAATCCGTATTGGCAAAGTTCATCTCTAAAAGGGTGGTAATCAGCCCGCCTGCCGAAACGTCGTGGCCGGCCAATATCTGCTCGGTATGGATGAGGTGCTGGATGGCGTCAAAAGCTTTAGCAAAATATTCGGGATCGGGAACGTCAACCGTTTTTTGCCCGATGCTGTTGAGTGTTTGTGCCAAAGCCGAGCCTCCCAGGTTGAAATCGTCGCCCGAGAGGTCGAGGTAGAGTAGGCTAGAATCGAGCACGGGTTTCAAGAGCGGATTAATCGTTTTTCGGATATCGCTCACTTCTCCTACGGCTGTTACAATCACCGTTCCGGGCGAGAGCACCTTTTCGCCATTCGGATATTTTTGTGTCATCGACAGGCTGTCTTTTCCTGTAGGCACGTTGATTCCCAGCTCAATACAGAAGTCGCTCAAGGCTTTCACGGCTCGATAGAGCCGTGCATTTTCACCTTCGTTTTTGGCCGGCCACATCCAGTTGGCGCTCAACGAAATGCCTTTTATTCCGCCTTCGACGGGCGTCCAAATGATGTTGGTAAGGGCTTCGGCCACCGAAAGCCGCGATCCTTTTCGCTCGTCAATGAGCCCGGCTATGGGTGCATGGCCAAGTGCCGTGGCAATGCCTTTGCTTCCTTTGAAGTCGAGCGCCACAACTCCCAAGTTGTTCAATGGAAGTTGCAGTGGACCAATGGTTTGCTGTGTGGCTACGCGGCCGCTTACCGAACGGTCAACTTTGTTGGTGAGCCAGTCTTTGCAGGCTACCGACTCCAATTGCAAAACGTTATCCAGGTATTGATGGAGGTTTTCGGTCGAGATCTTTATTTCGGAGAAATTGTTCTTTTTTGTACGGTCGTCGAGAATGGTTTTTGGTGGTTTGCCAAGCAGTTGTTCCATCCGGAGATCAATCGGGCATGTGTTTTCGTTTTTTACAAATTTAAGGTGTTGATCGCCTGTAGCTTTGCCTACTACGTACATGGGTGCCCGCTCGCGTTGAGCTGTTCTCGAAAGGAGCTCCAATTTGTCGGGGGCTATGAGCAGGCCCATGCGTTCCTGCGATTCGTTTCCGATAATTTCTTTGTCCGACAGGGTGGGGTCGCCAACAGGCAGCTTTTCGATGGTGATGATTCCTCCGCTTTCTTCAACCAATTCCGAGAGGCTGTTCAGATGCCCTCCGGCGCCATGGTCGTGAATAGACCGGATTGGGTTTTGCTCGGACTCTACCATAGCTCTTACTACGTTGCATACGCGTTTTTGCATTTCGGGGTTGGAACGCTGCACGGCATTGAGTTCGATGGTGTTGCTAAACTGCCCGGTATCTACACTCGAAACGGCGCCTCCGCCCATGCCAATGCGGTAGTTGTCGCCACCAAGCACAACGATCTGGTCGCCCGGCAGCGGGCTTTCTTTTTGGCCGTCTTCCTTGCGGGCATAACCTACCCCGCCGGCCAGCATGATCACTTTGTCGTATCCGTAATGTGTATCTTCTTGATGTTCAAAGGTAAGCAGACTCCCGTTGATGAGGGGTTGCCCAAATTTATTGCCAAAATCCGAAGCCCCGTTCGAAGCTTTGATGAGGATTGATTTGGGTGATTGGTAAAGCCAGGGGCGGGGGGTTAATTTTTTTTCCCAGTTTCGGTTTTCAATGCTGCGCGGGTAGGAGGTCATATAAACTGCTGTACCAACGAGCGGAATACTGCCTTTGCCGCCGGCCATGCGGTCGCGTATTTCGCCTCCCGTTCCTGTAGCTGCTCCGTTGAATGGTTCAACCGTGGTTGGGAAGTTGTGCGTTTCGGCTTTCAGCGATATGATGGTTTCGATTTCTTTTGTTTCAAAAAAGCTGGGCTTATCCGGCATTTTTGGGGCAAACTGTTCGGCCATAGGCCCTTCTATAAAAGCAACATTATCTTTATAGGCCGAAACAAGTCGGTTTGGGTGCGTGGCGGCCGTTAATTTTATCATCCCGAAAAGGGTATCGGGCATGGGCTTGCCGTCAATGATGAAACTGCCGTTGAAAATTTTATGCCGGCAATGTTCGGAGTTCACTTGGGCAAAGCCATACACTTCGCTGTCGGTGAGCTTTCGTCGGAGGTTTTGGCTTACCTCATTAAGGTATGTAATTTCGTCATCGCTGAGGGCCAAGCCATATTGTTCATTGTATTCTTTCAGATTATCAATCGTTACAACGGATTCCGGAAGTTTTCCGATCTCAAAAAGGTGCTGATCCAATCGCGTGTACAACGTTTGCAGCATCGGGTCGAAAGATTCGGTGTCAGGATCAACAGCAATGAATTGTTCAATACGGCTGATTCCGGAGATCCCCATATTTTGCGTGATTTCAACGGCATTGGTGCTCCAGGGCGTTACCATTTCTTTTCTGGGCCCCAAAAATGAGCCTTTCAGGCTTTTTTCTTCCATCAAGCTGAAGCCCCTGAATAGCCAGTTTAGCTTATTGAGGGTTTCTTCGTTTATTTTTGTGCTGATTTCCAGCGCTATTATATGGTTTAAATCTGATTTAAAGAATCGTATCATAACGCCGAGTTTTGAATAATTTCTGAAACGAAAGCCGTTGGCAAAGATAAAAAATGTAGCGAAACCCGCGCTATTTTTTGCTTAAAGCCTCATCAAATGCTCTAAAGCTTGAAAAAAAAACGGACGCCGTAGAGGTGCCCGTTTTATTGGATGAAGAAAATTAGCTGTATTTGATTAATTTACAACTAATTTGGTGGTTTGGGTTTGGCCTTGCTGCCTGATATGAACGAGGTAAATGCCTTTTTTGAGTGGATCAACGTTAATTTCGTGTTTGCCGCGTGTAAGTTGTTGGTTCATTACAATTCTTCCGCTTAGATCGCTCAGGGTGAGGATAGCGTTGGAGTTGGTTTCAACAATAAATTTGCTGTTTGCCGGATTTGGATAAACAATGGCAGTATTATCCTGATATTCAGCCTGTCCCACAGTGTTTGCGCAATATACGATTAAATCGTCAACTTGCCAGGTGGCCGCATCGGTTGTTGTTGAGGTGTATTTAAAGGCAAAATACTGCGGCGTACCACCATCTTCAGCAAGGAGCACATCACCCGAATTGACCCAGGCCCAGTTTCCTGCCGACCAGTCGGCTAAGTCGGTAATGTCTTGCCAGCTTGCGTTGTTGGGGTTGCCCGAGCCTGTGTAATTGGTGCTCTTCATCAGTTTAAGGGCATCGCCTTCGTAGTTTCGTGCCGAACGGAATCTGAGCTTAATGTCATAATCATGAGTGGAAGTGTTGATGGCAGGGCTTATCAGCCAGTCTTCGTTGGCTACGGCGCCGCTCGAGTAACCCGAGATGCGGGCATAATCTTCGCCGTTCAGGTGGTAATAGGTCCATTCCTGTGCACCGGCAACATTGTAGGTATTCATCACACCGAGATCGGCATCAAATGTTTCGTGAAGCAATACCGAATAAGATCCGAGTTCTATCGTAACACCGGGCACTGTGCCATCGGTTTTGTAGTCAATATTGCTGCCCGAATTGGTATAAGGAAAAATTTGGAAAAAAAACAGATTCGCACCCGGCAAAAAGTCGAACACATGACCTTCAACGCCATAACTAACATTCCAGGCTACATAGCCTTGCGAAATGTCGAGGTTATTTTCTATTGGAGTGCCATCAACGGGCAGTTGGGTAATGTTTTTTGTAATTCCAAGCTGTCCGTAGATAAGATAAGCATCGGGCAGTTGCTGGCCTGTGGCATCGTTCCAGCTAAGGCTTATGACTGTGCCGTTAACGCTGCCCTCGAAATCGGTGGGGTAATTGCTGGGTTCGGGTTTGAGCTCCACATCGCTCGAAAAAACGAAGTCGTCGTAATACACAGCGCCACCGTTGGTGCCATCTTGGTTGTAAACCCTTACTTCGAAACGGAATCCGGTAGCCTCGGCCGGAGCAACCAGTTCCTGATAATATTGCTGCCATCCGCTGTTGTTGGTGCTATAGGTACCGGGGCGCAGCTCGGCTTCATGGTCGGGAAGGGTGGCAGTTCCGTTGAGCCAATACGACCAGATGCGGGTTTTGGCTGCGTTGTCGTTGTCGAAATACCAATAAGATAGGGTGTAAGTTTTGCCCGGAACGACACCATCAATCACTTGTTGAAGTTTTTTTGTTGCCGATGCCGAGGTGTGCTTGGCCGAAAAGCTCCCGCCGTGTTTTATGCCGCTTTCTTTTGTAATGTTTTCGGCAGTATTCCAATTGGCGGGTTTCGTATCACTTGTCCAGGTTTCGAAGCCGGGATTTTGAGCCAAGTTTTGTGCAAAGACGGGCAAGCCTGCAACAATTGCTGCCAGTATAAAAATGAGGGTGTAGATTTTTTTCATAAGCATTTATTAATTTGTCTGATTTTTGTTTTGACAACAAAGATACAATGTTTTAACCTTTGTGAAAGGGCAAAAAAAAGACGGCCTGTTTTGAGCCGTCTTTTGTGTTTATCACCCTTTTGGGTTCTTATTTTTTGTCGTCCACTTCTTCAAAGTCCACATCGGTTACTTCGTCGTCGCCGCCACCATGGCTGCTGCTTGTTCCGGGGTCATAACTTTGCTGGTGTTCGGCATTGCCTTGGGCCTGCGTGTTGTTATACATTTGCTCGCTGGCCGACTGCCAAATGCTGTTTAGCTTGTTCATGGCCGTATCAATAAGATCGGTATCTTGCGATTTGTGTGCGGTTTTGAGCTGTTCGAGAGCGGCTTCTATTTCCGTTTTTTTGTCGGCAGGCAATTTGTCGCCGTATTCTTTCAGCTGCTTGTCGGTTTGGAAGATCAGGGCGTCGGCCGAGTTGAGTTTATCCACTCTTTCGCGTTCTTTTTTGTCGGTTTCTGCATTTGATGCGGCCTCGTCTTTCATGCGCTGAATTTCGGTGTCGCTCAGTCCCGAAGAAGCTTCGATGCGGATGCTCTGGGTTTTGCCCGTGGCCTTGTCTTTTGCCGAAACATGGAGGATTCCGTTCGAGTCGATGTCAAAAGCTACTTCAATCTGTGGTACTCCTCTTGGTGCCGGCGGAATGCCGTCGAGGTGGAAGCGGCCGATGCTTTTGTTTTGATTGGCCATTGGCCTTTCACCTTGTATTACATGGATTTCAACAGAGGGCTGATTGTCGGATGCCGTTGAAAACACTTCCGATTTTTTTGTGGGGATAGTGGTGTTGGCTTCAATAAGTCGGGTCATTACGCCGCCAAGTGTTTCGATGCCGAGCGAAAGCGGGGTAACATCGAGCAGTAATACGTCTTTTACCTCACCGGTAAGAACGCCTCCTTGAATAGCTGCGCCAATGGCCACAACTTCGTCGGGGTTTACGCCTTTTGAGGGTTCTTTTCCGAAGAAATCTTTTACGATTTGCTGGATTGCCGGAATACGCGTCGAGCCGCCAACCAAGATCACGTCGTCAATATCGGCAGCCGTAAAGCCGGCATCTTGCAGCGCTTTGCGGCAGGGCTCTATGGTGGCGCGGATCAGATGGTCGTTGAGTTGTTCGAATTTGGCTCTGCTGAGTTTCTTCACAAGGTGTTTTGGCACTCCGTCAACCGGCATGATATAGGGCAGGTTGATTTCGGTTTCCGTTGAGCTCGAAAGTTCGATTTTGGCTTTTTCGGCAGCTTCTTTCAGGCGTTGCAACGCCATCGGATCTTTGTGGAGGTCAACACCTTCATCTTTCTTAGACTCGTCGGCAAGCCATTCGATGATGTTGTGGTCAAAGTCGTCGCCCCCTAAGTGGGTGTTTCCGTTGGTTGATTTTACTTCGAATACGCCATCGCCCATTTCGAGGATCGAGATATCGAATGTGCCGCCGCCAAGGTCATAAACGGCAACTTTTACATCGTTTCTTTTTTTGTCTAAACCGTAGGCAAGTGCAGCAGCGGTAGGTTCGTTGATGATGCGCTTTACCTTGAAACCTGCAATTTCGCCGGCTTCTTTGGTGGCCTGCCTTTGCGAATCGCTAAAATAGGCAGGAACAGTGATAACGGCTTCGGTAACCGTTTGGCCAAGATAGTCTTCGGCTGTTTTTTTCATTTTCTGGAGCAAAATGGCCGAGATTTCTTGTGGGGTGTACAAACGGTCTTCAACCTGAACACGAGGGGTGTTGTTATCGCCTTTTACCACTTTGTAAGGTACACGGTCTTTTTCGGTGGTTACACGGTCGAAAGTTTCGCCCATAAACCGCTTGATCGAAAAAATTGTGCGTGTGGGGTTGGTAATGGCCTGACGCTTTGCCGGATCGCCAACTTTGCGTTCGCCATTGTCTGTGAAAGCTACGATGGAAGGAGTGGTGCGACGTCCTTCGCTGTTAGGAATTACA
>CAYYDS010000001.1:228-10212 GCA_964470665.1 uncultured Lentimicrobiaceae bacterium | reverse complement strand
CCTTCCATTACCGAAACACAAGAGTTGGTTGTTCCTAAGTCAATGCCAATAATTTTTCCCATTATCTTATTTTTTAATCAGATTATTTTTTTTTGATTTCTATTCTGATCCTCAAATCTTATGCCAGCCAACGATTTAGCTCGTTTGCAACCCGCAACCCGTTTCGGATGCCTACCCTTTAGAATAGCTTGCTCACTGTAATGATCAAATAATCAATGCGATACGCCTTAGATCAATTTGAGTTTCATAAAGACCTTAAAATCTGACAAAACGGCAGAGCACTTGGCAGTGCGGCTTTATTCCATCGTAGAACAAAAAAAAGCGGCCATTGCAATAGCCGCTTCGAAATGTTTTTATGTTAGAATCAAGTATGCTAAATGAATTCGGCAAGCTTGCCGGATTGTTTCAGGCGCACGCCTTTTGGCGTTTGCTGGAGCGTGCAGGCTTCGTTGTATAGGTCGTGCTCAAGAAAAAGGATAAAATCGCCGGCTAATGCATCGGCATAAAACCGCTCTTTGTCTTTGAGTGTATCGAGTGGTTTGGTGTCGTAAGCCATGATCCAGGGCATGGGAATGTGCGCGGTTGACGGAAGCAGATCGGCCATATAGGCTATGGTGCGGCCGTTGTAGTTGATATAGGGGATAAGTTGCCCTTCGGTATGCCCGTCGAAGAGTTTGAACCTAAGGTTTGGGATGTATTCGCCTTCGGTTTCGATGAGTTTCAGCCGGCCGCTTTCGTGAATGGGCAGGATGTTTTCTTTCAAAAAAGAGGCTTCTTCGCGGCGGTTGGGTTGCGTAGCCCATTCAAACTGCCTGCGGCTGGTCCAGTAGGTGGCATTCGGAAAGGCAAGTTCGTAGCCGCTGCGGTCGTGGTTCCATTTTACGCTTCCGCCACAATGGTCAAAATGCATGTGGGTGATCACCATATCCGTTATGTCGCCGGGCTTATAGCCGGCTTCGGCAAGCGAATTTTCGAGACTTGCATCGCCATTGAGGTAATAATGACTGAGCCATTTTTCGTCTTGCTTATTGCCTACGCCATTGTCTATCAATATTTTACGATCGCCGTCAACAATGAGCAAACAGCGCATAGCCCAGTTGCAGAGGTTGTTTTCATCGGCAGGATAGAGTTTTTGCCACAGCACTTTGGGCACTACGCCAAACATGGCGCCGCCGTCGAGTTTTAAATTACCGGTTTCTATCGGATAGAGTTTCATCGTGCAAATAGGGGTTATTAATGGAATGAAGAAAAAGAATAAAATGGAGTATTTTATTAGGTTTGGCAAAAAAACAAAAATTTTGCATGATTTGTTCAATCTGTTTTTTATTGCTTTCAAAAAGAAAAGCTTGAAGGATGGGCGGCTATTTTGTTCTTTTGGCCGGATATTTTTGCTTTTAGGGTGATGGATAGGCGCACTTGACTTATTTTTGCGCAAAACTCGTTAAAAATATGGCCTGGAAAGGAAAAGTTCCGCACACTTACGTTATCGTTTTTTCTATTATTGTGTTTGCCGCTATGCTCACCTGGGTGATACCGCCCGGAAAATACGTGAAATCAACCGTTGTAAAAGACGGGAAAGAGCATACCGAACTCAAATTCTACTACAAAAGCGATTTGCCGGCCGAAGAAGCCGCCCATTTTAAAAGCCAGCCGCAAACCTGGCAGGTCTTTTCGGCACTTTTCAAAGGTTTTGTGAAACAAAGCGGCATTATCATCTTTACGCTAATGATCGGGGGCGCTTTTTGGATCATGAACACCAGCAAGGCCATTGATGTGGGGATTTTTGATTTTCTGCGATTTGCCAAACGTTTAGAATCCAACCGAATAGTTAAAAAACTTGGTGTTGATAACATCATCATGGTGATGATTATGACTTTGTTTAGTTTTTTTGGTGCGGTGTTTGGCATGAGCGAAGAAACCATTGCATTTACAATTATTCTTGTTCCCTTAGCCATTTCAATGGGTTACGATTCAATTGTTGGGGTTGGCTTGGTTTATGTGGCTGCTCACCTTGGTTTTTCGGGGGCCATACTCAACCCTTTCACCATTGGCATTGCGCAGGGTTTGGCCGAAATACCCCTTTTCTCAGGCATTGAGTACCGCATTTTTAGCTGGGTAGTGATCAATATTGTAGGTTTCACAATTATAATTCGCTATGCCCGTAAGGTAAAAAAGAACCCGAAAAGCTCTGTGATGTATCACGAAGATGCCCACTGGCGAAACGAATTTGGAGGTAAAAGCGTTGAGGCAAATTATTATACGCCGCGTATAGCTTGGGTGGTTTATGGCTTACTTATTTTGACGATGCTGGCTTTTTCGTGGTTTTATCCGCAAACAACGCTTAAAATGGGCAACAGTGCCGCCACTTGGTATGTGATTCCTGCTCTTACTCTTATTTTTGTGCTTGCCGGTTATTTTAGCCTGCGCAAATCGGTGCATTATTTCATCCTTGTTTTGCTGGCCTACACCATTATTTACCTCATTGTAGGCGTGATGGGCTATGGATGGTATGTGATGGAAATTGCCACCCTTTTTATGGGATTGGGCATTGCAAGCGGATTGGCTATCAATAAATCGGCCGATGAGGTGGCAAAACTGTTTGTTGAAGGGGTGAAAGACATCCTTTCGGCGGCAATTGTTATTGGCCTTGCCGGAGGCATCATCATCACCTTGGAGGAAGGCGGAATCATTGACTCGATTCTCTACGGACTGTCGAAAACCATGGGTAATTTTGGCGATATCGCTTCGGTAGGGGTGATGTATATGATTCAAACCGTTATCAACATTGCCATTCCGTCGGGCTCGGCCAAGGCGGCAATCACCATGCCCATCATGGCACCTTTTAGCGATCTGATAGGGGTTTCGCGACAAGCTACAGTTATGGCATTCCAGTTTGGCGATGGTTTTACCAATATGATCACACCCACATCGGGCGTGCTTATTGCCGTGTTGGGAGTAGCTCGCATTCCTTACGAAAAATGGTTTCGCTGGATTTGGCCGTATATGCTGATACTCATTTTGCTCGGGTTTTTGTTGCTCATCCCAACCGTAACCATGAACTTAAATGGATTCTGATAGTCAGCCTCTTTTTTTATTTCTTTGAAATAATTTGTGTTTCACCTTGAATCTGCCTTACTTTTGAAGAAAAATATGGTATGCCTTATCAGCGTTTGAAGTCAGTGCATATGAGAATAAACTGTTTTCATTCAAAAAAAAGTTTTGTAGCTTTTGGCCTGCTGCTTTTTTTTCTCTTAACACATCAGCCATGGGTGAGCGCTCAAAACGATTACCGTTATCTCAGATTTAAATCGCTAACAACCCAACATGGTTTGAGCAGGGCTTTGGTAAAAGCCTTGGCCTTGGATGATAATGGAATGATGTGGATTGCCACCGAAAATGGCCTGAACCGCTACGATGGCTACAAATTTGAAGTTTTCAGGCATATCGGAGGCGACGAAAGCAGCCTGCCCGAAAACCAATTGCTATCGGTATGCAATATGCCGGGTTACGGAATTTTTGCCGGAACCAAAAGCGGCAAAATTGTTCATTACAATGCAATTTACAACGGCTTTGAAACCCTGAAACCCGATTCGAACACGGCAAAAGCTTTTGCCCATGCCGAACCCGATTATCTCTTTGCTGACAAACAGGGAATGCTATGGATTGCCACTACTAACGGACTGTTTGCCTACGACCCGGCTATTGGGAGTTTTTGGCATTTTTCGACACATAATTCCGGATTGCTTTCGCCCTATATCAAACGAATCTTTTTAGACAGCCGAGAACAACTTTGGTTGGTTACCGATGCCGGCATTGCACGCGTTGAAAACTATAAGCAAATTTCGCTGGCAAGCATTAGCACCATGCCCACTGATGGTTTGCCGGGTAAATACATGAAAGCTATAGCCGAAGACCTAAAAGGGCGGCTATGGGTAGGAGGCGATGGCGGTTTCTGCGAAATCAACCCGGAAGATGGAAAGGTTTTACGCTTTTTTGCTCCCGGTTTTCAAAATGGCAACGGATATCCGAATGGCTATATCAAAGCGCTTGCCACCGATAGCAACGGCATGTTGTGGATTGGGCATGATTTGGGGCTGTCTGTTTTCGACCCCGAAACCTTGCTGTTTTACAACTACGATGCAAACCTCGATGACGATGAAAGCTTGGTCAATTATTATGTAAAATACCTTTTTTACGACCAGAACCAAATCATGTGGGTAGGAACCGATTTGGGAATCAGCATTTGCGACCTTCAGCAAACACCTTTCAGAACCATTACCCATCGCTCGGTCAAAGGCGGGCAACTTAGCGGCAATTTGGTTTACTCGATATTCGAAGATTCGCCCGACAGCGTTTGGATTGGAACCAACAACGGCCTTAACTTCTGGAACCCGCAAACAAATCAGGTAGAATATTTTAAGGCTAAAAAAGGAGAAGCCAACACTCTGAGTAGCAACGTTGTTAGGGTTATAATGCGCGATAACAAAGGAAGCCTCTGGATAGGTACCGACAATGGGCTGAACCGGATGGCGGCTACCACCAACGGGCCGATATTTAGCAATATACCCGTGATGCCGGGCAATAATACGGCCATGAACGACCGCTTTGTTGTTGCCCTGAAACAATGCTCCGATAAGCAGCTGTGGGTGGGCACCTGGGGCGGGGGAGTCAATATCCTCAACCTCGAAACCGGCTTGTTTTCATACCTTACAAACGAATCGGAAGAAGCCTCGCTGCGATTAAACAACAATCAGATTGCCAATATTTTCGAAGATTCACAAAAGAAAGTTTGGCTACGAAGTGGCAATATTTTTGATTTGGGCACAAAAAGCGTTTCCGCTTTCCCGTTTAGCGATGCCAATTTGGATATCAACTTCTTTTTTGAGGACAAAGCCGGCCGCATCTGGATAGGAACCTCGTCCAGAGGACTCTGCTATTATCAGCCTGGCAGCGACAGCCTTAGCTATCTGCCTCAACATCAACTGCTAACCGAAGGAGTGGTGGTGAGCATGTTGCAGGATAACAAGGATGATTATTGGATTGCGGTGGATAAATCTTTGGTAAAAATGTCGTCCGACCTTAGTCAAATTCATGTTTATGAGGCTACCGACGGCCTTCAAAAAGGCGATTTTTGCAACAAAGCGGCATTCTATGGCCAAAGCGGCAGAATGTATTTTGGCGGAAGCCTTGGTGTATCCACTTTTCTGCCCTCAGCCATTCATCCGGAAAACAGGCCGGTAAAAGTGTTGCTCACCGAGCTTAAACTATTCAACAAAGCATTGAATCCGCAGCCCGACAGCCCGCTCGATTCGGCTTTGATAGCTAAGCGCCTTTTAATTTTACCCTACAACCACCGCGACCTTACAATAGGCTTTACCGGCGTCAATTACACCATGCCCGAAAAAACCCAATATGCCTATATGATTAAAGGTTTGCAAACAGAATGGGTTTATACCGATGCCGGCAAGCGCGAGGCCAACTTTTTTCATTTGCCGCCCGGAAATTATACTTTTATGGTGAAAGCCGCCAACAGCAACGGATTGTGGAACAGCGAAGCCGCCAGCTTACAGATTTTGGTGTTGCCGCCCTGGTATATGCTTTGGTGGGTGCACCTTTTGGGTTTTTTGCTGCTTCTGGCCACCATTTTTATAACCATTGTATTGTGGACCTACAAACTTCGAAAGCAAAAAGCGCTGCTTGAACAAAAAGTGGAGAGGCGAACCCTGGAAATTGCAGCCCAGAAAGAAGAAATAAACAAGAAAAACATCCAACTTGAAGAAGCCAACAAAGCTAAATCGGAGTTTTTGGCCAATATGAGCCACGAAATTCGCACCCCGCTCAATGGTGTGGTAGGTTTTACGGATTTGGTGCTTAAAACCGATTTAGACGACACACAAACCGAATACCTGCAAATTGTTGGCCAATCGGCCGAAGTGCTGTTGAATATTATAAACGACATCCTTGACTTTTCGAAAATTGAAGCCGGAAAACTCGACCTCTTCATCGAAAAAGCCGATTTGCTTGAGATTGTTGGCCAGGCCATTGATATGATCACTTTTCAGGCACAGAAAAAAGGCCTCGAAGTGCTGCTGTCATTTCCGCCACAGCTGCCGCGCTATATCTGGGCCGACACCGTGCGCCTGAAACAAATTCTGGTAAACCTACTGAGCAATGCAGTAAAATTTACCGAAAAAGGCGAAATCGAACTGAAAATCGAAATGATCGGACAGACCGATGAAGCTAATACGGCGCAATTTAGAATTGGCGTGCGCGACACAGGAATCGGAATCAAAAGCGAGAAGAAAAACCTTATATTTGAGGCCTTTACGCAAGAAGACAGCTCAACAACCAAAAGGTATGGCGGCACCGGGCTGGGGCTCACCATTTCCAACAAGCTGCTGAACATGATGAATTCGCAACTCAAACTCGAAAGCGAAGCCGGAAAAGGGAGCCTGTTTTATTTTGAAATTCCGTTCCGATTTGAGCATAAGGAAAAGGAAGAACTTCACGAGATTAACCTGCGGAGAGTCCTCATTGTGGATGATAATGCCAACAACAGGGCCATCTTAAAAGAAATGCTTGCCTATTTTAACATCCAATCGGCTGAAGCCGAAAACGGCACGCTGGCATTGGAAACCCTTACCAAAGACAACCATTTCGATCTCATTTTTCTCGACTACCACATGCCCCTGCTCAACGGCTTAGACACCCTTGCCATCATTCGCGAATCGAACCTGCTGCTTCCGGGCACAGCCGTTGTAATGTGGCACAGCACGTTTGACAGCCAAGAGTTTTTCGATCAATGCGAGAAACTTGGAGTGGATAGGAGGATGGCCAAACCGCTGAAACTCATCAACCTTATTGCGATATTAAGAAGCTTCTCGCTCGATTTTAACTATGAAACCCCATTGCATAAACACGAGGCAAAAGTTTTTGCCGATACGTTTGATCTGTTGATTGTAGAGGACAATCCGGTAAACATGATGCTGGCAAAATCAATTCTTCGTAAGATTTTACCCAACGCCCATATCTATGAAGCCCACGACGGCGCGCAGGCGCTTGCGTTTTGCGAAAAATTTCGCCCCCACCTTATTTTAATGGACATCCAGATGCCGGTGCTAAACGGATATTTGGCTACGAAAGCCATCCGCGGCCTGGAAGGGTTTGCCAAAATACCTATTTTGGCGCTCACAGCCGGAACCGTAAAAGGCGAAAAAGAAAAATGCCTCGAAGCAGGCATGAACGATTTCATTTCGAAACCGGTGGTGGAAGAACCCATCCTGTTTATGATCGAAAAATGGTTGCAGCCAAAGCAAGTGCTTTCGAATGAACAGAAAATAAAAGCCATCCATAAAAGTGATGAATCGCTTGATTACCAAAGTATTTCGATGGAAGAACTCCGCGACGACCTTGGCGATGACCCCCTATTCATGAGGGAGTTTATGGTTGTTTTAAAAGAAAGCCTGATTCGGTCTAAAGCTGACATCCGCCTTTGCTTTGAGCAAAAAGACGGGCAAGCCCTGAAAGCTGCGGCGCATAAGCTAAAAGGAACTGCTTTTTCGATAAGCCTGAGCAATTTGTCGCAACTGGCCACCAAAATCGAAAAAAACCCTGACATTCAAAATGCCGAAACTGCCGCATGGATCACTCAGGTAGAAGCCCATATTGACCATCTGATGCCGCAGATCGAACAGGAGCTCGCAACCTTTGATGCGGATGATGCATAATGGATTTTTGCCTCAATCAGGCACAGGCAGCAACAAAACCGACGCTTCTTTTTTGCAGATAAGGCTTTATTGGCATTCTTTTTATAGCTTTGGCTTTTGCAAGTTTTGACTTCTATTCGAAGGCGTATGAAATATTCCCGTTTACCACTTCATTGGCTGATATTAGCCGGCTTAGCCGCCGGTATTTTATTTGGCCTTATTGCTGTTTTTGCCGGTTGGCACACTTTCACCAATAACTGGGTAAGTCCGGTTGGCACTATTTTTATCCGGCTGCTCAAACTCATTGCAATTCCGCTTATTATTGTTTCACTTATCAATGGAGTTGCCGGGCTGAACGATGTTTCGCGCTTGTCGAGCATTGGATTGCGGACGATCGTTTTATATCTTTTTACAACGATAATGGCCGTAAGTTTTGGCTTGGTAGCAGTAAACCTCATTGGCCCGGGGCATTTTCTTTCGGAAGAAAAAACGGCCGAATTTCGGGTAAAATACGCCACCTCTCAGGCCATTGAAAAACCCGTTGAACAAGGCGGACCGCTTCAGTTTATGGTAGATATTGTGCCCGAAAATGCGATTCAGGCCATGTCGGCCAACACCAATATGTTGCAAGTTATATTTCTTTCCTTGTTTTTTGGCATCGCCATGATAATGCTTCCCGGCCAAACAGCTGCGCCGGTAAAGCAACTCATTGGAGCGCTCAACGAGGTGGTGATGAAAATTGTGGATCTGATCATGAAAATGGCGCCTTTTGGAGTGTTTGCACTTATTGCTTCGATAACAACCCAGCTGGCAGGCGACAAATTGAGCGACACTATCCAGATTTTTAGCACATTAGGAATGTATGCCCTAACGGTAATTATTGGCTTAGCATTTATAATTGCTGTTTTTTATCCCTTTTTGCTATGGTTGCTAGCGCGCGACAGCTTAAAAGGCTTTTTCAAAGGCATTGCTCCGGCGCAGCTTTTAGCCTTTTCAACCAGCAGCAGTGCTGCAACTTTGCCGGTAACGATGGAATGTTGCGAAAAAAACCTTGGTGTTCCGAAAGAAGTCAGCAGTTTTGTACTCCCTTTAGGCGCAACCGTTAATATGGATGGCACAAGCCTCTACCAGGCGGTAGCCGCCGTTTTTCTGGCGCAAATCTATGGCATGGATTTAACAGTAAGCCAGCAACTTACAATTATCCTCACAGCTACACTTGCTTCTATCGGCTCGGCAGCCGTGCCCGGAGCCGGAATGATTATGCTGGTTATTGTGCTCAATTCGGTTGGGGTGCCCGTTGAAGGCATTGCGTTGATTTTTGCCGTTGATCGCCCATTGGATATGCTTCGCACCATTGCAAATATTACCGGAGATTGCATGGTGGCTTCCGTGGTTACACATCAAATAAAAGAAAAATAAGGCTCATAAAACACCTTGTTTTTAATATTCCGAGATGTTCTGCTTAGCCATCGGCTTGCAATAACATCCATTTTGTTTCGTTTTCATTGCCTGCTATTTGCTTTGCTTTGCAACGCCAAGAGATTCAATTGCATCTTTTGTAAAAGTATTTGTTCGCAATAACCAACACAATTCCCATTTTGCATGATTCACGAACAATTAAGACCAATACTCGATCTCACTAGGCATAAGGCTTTGCAGATGGATCGTTTTGACTTTAACTACGAATCGCTCGAAAAAATATCTAATTTTCCGCTCCAACAACTGAAACCATTTGCAAAAACCCCGGCCGATTTGGTTCGGCTTCTCATGGAGTATGAATTGGAAAAGATTAGACAGATTGTGGATAAAGAATTTGAATGCGAAAATGCAATTGATGCCATGCTGCGGGTTTCGAAAGAAATAGCGAAGCAATACCATGAAATTTTTCCTTCGCTTTCGCCACAAATAATGGCCAATTACCCTGCTGAATATCATGAGCAGTTTGAGAAGCGCATGGATCTGGTGGCCGAAAAAATCCATTTCAACCTCGAACGCGGTATTGCTCAAGGCCTGTATCGGAGCGATTTGAGCCCCGAACTTATTTCGCGGCTTTACCTTAGCCGGTTGATAGACATCCACAACCAGGATTGTTTCCCAATGCAGAGCTTCTCGTTCAATGTATTGTTTTATCAGATGTTCGAAAGCCTGATCCGAAGCATTGGCACCCCCGAAGGTTTGGTTTATCTCGATAAGCAGTTAGAAACGCATCATTTGGCATAAAAAAAACAGCTAATTATTTCATTAGCTGTTTTTTAGTGTGACCCCGGAGGGACTCGAA
>CAYYDS010000001.1:0-218 GCA_964470665.1 uncultured Lentimicrobiaceae bacterium | reverse complement strand
GCAGAACCGGAATCTGATATTCTATCCATTGAACTACGGGGCCATAAGCAGTAAATCAGCCATGTAAACTAGTTGATTTGTGGTGCCATTTTTTTGTGCTCCACGTAATGAGAAAAATGTATAGCAAAATGACGTATTACACAGAACCGAAAATTAAACAGACTCCTAATGGAAGATGGTATGTTTATTTTCTCTTTACTGATGATTTAGGGAATAAA